>DATEFZ010000062.1:0-8954 GCA_035280325.1 Casimicrobiaceae bacterium | reverse complement strand
TGTTGACCCAGCGATAGGCAAAGAAGGCGCCAACGCCGGCCAGCAGCAGCGCTCCGGCGCCGGCGACGCCGGTCTTGAGCAGGGTGCGGCGGCTGATCGAAGGTGGGGTTTGCTCGGTCACGCGGCGCGCATCGGTCGACTGACCGAGGACTCTAGCGGCTGAAAATAGACACAACAACCTAAACTGACCGTTAGACTGCGTGGCCCGGCACCCCCCGCCTGCCGATCAGCGCAATGCCTTCCACCGCCGAGCAACGACTGGTCCGCGCACTCGAGCGCGCGCAGGCGCTGCACGCGGAACGCGAGGCCGCGCCCGCCTTCGCCGCTGCGCTCGATCGGCTCGCGCGCTGGCAGACGCGACGGCTCAACGCGACCTACGCCGACCTGGCGCGCGATCCGCGTTACGCCGAGGCGATCGAGTTCTTCCAGACCGACCTCTACGGACCGGGCGATTACAGCCGGCGCGACACTGACCTTGCCCGCGTGGTGCCGACGATGATGCGGCTTTTGCCGCAGGGCGCCGTCACCACGGTCGCCAAGGCGATCGAGCTGTCGGCGCTGTCGCACGAGCTCGATCGGCGGGTCGCGGCCGAGCTCGATGCGGCATCGCCGTTGACGGTCCGCTCGTACTGCATCGCCTATCGTGCGGCCGGCGAACGCGCCGATCGCGAGCGGCAGATCACGCTGATCGTCGAGGTCGGCCGGGCGCTCGACGGTTATGTGCAGCTGCCGCTGCTGGGGTCGGCGCTGGCCGCCATGCGCGGCCCGGCCCGGATTGCAGGGCTCGCGTCTTTGCAGGGTCTGCTCGAGCGCGGATTGAAGGCATTTCGCAGAATGCATGGTGCGACCCAATTCCTCGCCGTCGTCGAGGCGCGGGAAACCGCGCTGCTGCGCGCGATCATGAACGGCGACGACGCGCCGTTCCCCGATCCGTCGTGACGGCTTTCAGGCCCGCTTCGGCTTGTCGCCGAACAGGCGGTCGAGCTCGTCGTTGATCGCGCGCTCGATCGGCCCTTTGAGCGGCGTCATCAGGAACGACAGCTCGGCGTCGAGCCGGACTTCGGTTTTGCCGACCTGCAGGCAACCCGACACCCCGGGGCGCTCGAACGTGACCCGGTCGCCGTCCCACGCGCAGGCGAGCTGGTAGCGCTCGGTCAGGTCCCGGGCGATCTTTTGCGCCGCAGCCCTGGCCTTTTTTGGGTCGAGCTTGTGGCGACGCCTGATGGCGATCGTCGGCATGGCAATCTCCGTCGCGAAGCAAAAAGTATAGCCAATCGGCGCGCGTTCGCCGGATCGAACGGTTGGACCCGGATCGGCAAAGCCGGCAGAATCGAAACCGGCGGACCGCCTCGAGAGGGAGCGAGTGGCCAATATCGCGGCATACTTCGCGCAGCACCTGGCGACGCCGGACCGGCTGCTGTACCGCCGTTACGCCGACGCGACCTGGTCCGATGTCAGCGTCGGCGAGCTCGCGGCGCTGGTCGGCCGCTGGCAGGCGGCGCTCGAGTCGCTGCGTTTCGAGCCCGGTGACCGGATCGCGATCTGCCTGAGAAACAGCGTCGAGTGGGTCGCGCTCGACCTGGCAGCGCTCGGCCTCGGCGCCGTCGTCGTACCGCTGTACGTCGACGACAATCCCGACAACGTCGCCTGGTGCGCTTCGAACGCCGAAGCGAGGGCACTCGTCGTCGAGAACACGCGTCTGGGCCAGGCGCTCGCGGCGACCGGCGCTTCCCTGCCGGCGCTCTACGTGTTGCGTCCCGATGCGGGCGACCGGCTCGCTCCCGCGTCGGCGCTGTTGCCCGCCGCCGCCGGCGCGCCGCGCTTCGTCGAATTGCCCGACGACGCGCTGGCCACGATCTGCTACACGTCGGGCACGTCGGGACGGCCGAAGGGCGTCATGCTGTCGCACGGCAACATCATCGCCAACGTGACCTCGTGCCGTCAGACCGGGATGGCGCACCAAGACGACGTCTTCCTGTCGATCCTGCCGTTGTCGCACATGTTCGAACGCACCGGCGGCTACTACCTCCCGCTCTCGCTCGGCGCCAGGGTCGTGTTCAGCCGCGGTGTCGCGCTGCTCGCCGACGACCTCGCCGCGCAGTCGCCGACGGTGATCTTCGCCGTGCCGCGGATATTCGAAAAATTCCTCGCCCGCATCGCGCAAGCACTGGCAGCCTCGCCGGCCAGGCGGTGGCTGTTCGAGCAATGCGCGACCCGCGGCTGGCGCGTCGAGCAGGGGCGCGCCGGCTGGCTCGACGCGCTCGCCGTGCCATGGCTGCGCAAACGTGTGGCGACGCCGATCCTGGCCCGACTCGGCGGCAGGCTGCGGGTCGCGATCGTCGGCGGCGCGGCGCTCGATCCGCTGGTATCGCACGTCTTCATCGGGCTGGGTCTGCCGATGCTGCAGGGCTACGGCATGACCGAGGCGTCGCCGGTGATCTCGGTCAATCAGCCGGGCGACAACGATCCGGAATCGGTGGGGCCGCCGCTGCCCGGCGTCGAGGTGAAGATCGCCGAAACCGGGGAGCTGCTCTGCCGCGGTGGCAACGTCATGCAAGGCTACTGGCGCAATCCCGAGGCGACCCGCGCCGCGATCGACGCCGACCGATGGCTGCGCACCGGCGACCTGGCCCGGATCCGCGACGGCAGGATCTACATCGGCGGCCGGTTGAAGGACATCATGGTCATGTCGAACGGCGAAAAGTTTTCGCCGCAGGACGCCGAGCTCGCGCTGCTGCACGACCCGACCTTCGAGCAGGTGCTGCTGGTCGGCGAGGGCCGTCCGTTCCTGACGCTTCTCGCCGTGACCGGCGAGACCGACGAGAAGGCGCTGGTCCGGCGCGCCAACGAGTTGCTGAAGGATTTTCCACGCTGGGTGCGGGTGCGTCGCGCGATCGCCACCAGCGACGCCTGGACCGTCGACAACGGCCTGCTGACGCCGACCCTGAAGCTCAGGCGACCGCTGGTGCTCGCCCGCTACCAGCCGCACATCGACGCCGTCTACGCCGCCGATGCGAGCTGATCGAGCTCCTGCGGCGGCCGGTTTGACAAACGCGCACCCGCCGCGCTAGCATTCAAACAAACGTTTAATTGACCGGGCCGATCCCCGAAGTCGGCCCCCGCGCTCCTCCATCCCGCGCGGCCCGCTTCGAAGAACACGATGAAACAGGCACAGGCAGCGGCGCGAATCCCGGTTCCCGCGCCATCGCGCGCCGGCGCGTCGACCAAGCACCGGATTCTCGACGCCGCCGAGGCGCTGTTCATGGAGCATGGCTTCGAGGCGACGTCGCTGCGCCAGATCACCGCGCTGGCGGAGGTCAACCTGGCCGCCGTCAGCTATCACTTCGGCAGCAAGGAGGATCTGTTCGAAGCGGTGCTCTCGCGCCGCCTCGATCCGATGAACCGGGAGCGGCTCGAGCTTCTGACCCGTCTCGAGCGCGCCGCGGCCCCCGAGGCGCTCTCGTGCGAGCGGATCCTGACGGCGATGTTCATCCCGGCGCTCAAGCTCGCTCGCGATCGCCAGCGCGGCGGGCAGAACTTTCTGCGCCTGCTCGGTCGCGCCTACGCCGACCCGTCGCCGTTCATCCGCCGCTTCCTGGCCGAGCAGTACGCGACGATGATCGCGCGCTTCAAGGCGGCGTTTGCGCGCGCTCTGCCGGAGTTGCCCAGAAAGGAGCTTTCCTGGCGTCTGCACTTCGTCATGGGCGCGCTGTCCTACACCCTGGCCGGCACCGATGCGCTGAAGATGATCGCCGCGCTCAGTCCTCGCCAGACCCACGACGACGAGATCCTGCTGCAGCGCCTCGCCCCGTTCCTGGTCGCGGGGCTCAAGGCGCCGCTCGCCGAGGTGGCGGGATTCGACGACGCCGCGCGCGCCTAGGGAAAGGCTCGTTAGGAGATTGCGATGCTGACTCTGCTCTGGCTGATCGCGGTCCTCTGCGCTGCGATCGCGCTGGCCTACGTCGACGCCGCCGGCTGGCTGTGGATCGTCGGCGTGGGCGCGTCGCTGATCGCCGCCTTGCCGCTGCACACGCTGCCGACGCTGCTGATCGGCTTGCTCGCCTTCCTGCTGCTGGTGCTGGCGATACCGCTCAACTGGCCGTGGCTGCGGCGCAAGCTGGTGAGCGACGGCGTGCTGGCGGCATTCCGCAAGGCGCTGCCGCCGATGTCGCCCACCGAGCGCGACGGGATCGAGGCCGGCACCGTCTGGTGGGACGCCGACCTGTTCTCCGGCCGCCCGTCGTGGCCGAAGCTCCTGTCGCTGCCGCCGCCGCGACTGAGCGACGAGGAGCAGCATTTCCTCGATCACGAATGCGAAGCGCTGTGCGCGATGATCAGCGACTGGGAGACGACGCAGGTCTATCGCGATCTCTCGCCGCAGGCCTGGACCTACATCAAGGAGCACGGCTTCCTGGGGATGATCATTCCCAAGGCCTACGGCGGTCTCGGCTTCTCCGCCTACGCGCATTCGCAGGTGATCACCAAGCTGTCGACGCACGCCAGCGCGGTCGCGGTGACGGTGATGGTGCCCAACTCGCTCGGTCCCGGAGAACTGCTGCTCCACTACGGCACCGACGAGCAGAAGAATCACTACCTGCCGCGGCTCGCCAGGGGCCTCGAGATTCCCTGCTTCGCGCTGACCAACCCGCACGCCGGTTCCGACGCGGCGGCGATTCCCGACCTCGGCATCGTCTGCATGGGTCAGCACGACGGAAAACAGACGTTGGGTCTGCGCCTGACCTGGGAAAAGCGCTACATCACGCTCGGTCCGGTCGCGACGCTGCTCGGGCTCGCGTTCCGCGCCTACGATCCCGATCATCTGCTGGGCGAAGTCGAGGACCTCGGCATCACCTGCGCGCTGATCCCGACCCGCCATCCCGGCGTCAACATCGGCCGGCGGCACATGCCGCTCAACACCGTGTTCCAGAACGGCCCGAACTGGGGCAAGGACGTGTTCATTCCGATCGACTGGGTGATCGGCGGTCGCGCCCAGGTCGGCAACGGCTGGCGCATGCTGATGGAATCGCTGGCCGCCGGCCGCGGCATCTCGCTGCCGTCGTCGTCGACCGGGATGGCCAAGCTCGCGGTGCGCGCGACCGGCGCCTACGCGCGCGTGCGCCACCAGTTCAAGACGGCGATCGGCAAATTCGAGGGCGTCGAGGAAGCACTGGCCCGCATGGGCGGCAACCTGTACGCGATGGACGCGACGCGCCGGCTCACCGCGCTCGCCGTCGATCTCGGAGAAAAGCCGGCCGTGCTGTCGGGCATCGCCAAGTACCACCTGACCGAGCGCGCGCGCAAGGTCGTCAACGACGGCATGGACATCGCCGGCGGCAAGGGCGTCTGCATGGGGCCGTCGAATTTTCTCGGCTCGGCCTACATGCAGCTGCCGGTGTCGATCACCGTCGAGGGCGCCAACATCCTGACCCGAAGCCTGATCATCTTCGGCCAGGGGGCGATCCGCTGTCATCCGTATGTGCTCAAGGAGATCGGGGCTGCGCACGACGCCGACGGCAGGCGGGCGTCGATCGCGTTCGACCAGGCGCTGTTCGGGCACCTGGGCTTCGTATTGTCGAACGCCGCGCGCACCTGGGTCATGGGACTGTGCGGCTCGCACTGCGCGCGGCCCCCGGCCGGCGTCGCGCCCGAGACCCGGCGCTACTACCAGCAACTGACGCGCTTCTCCGCCGCGCTCGCCTTTCTGGCCGATATTTCGATGGGGGTCCTGGGCGGCGCGCTCAAGCGCAAGGAGAAGCTGTCGGCTCGGCTGGGCGACGTGCTGTCGATGCTCTATCTGTGCTCGGCGACGCTCAAGCGCTTCGAGGACGAAGGCCGGCAGCCGGCCGACGCACCGCTGATGCACTGGGCGATCTGGGACGCGATGTTTCGCGCCCAGAATGCGATCGAAGGCGTCATCTCGAATTTCCCGAACCGCCCGATCTCGGTGCTGCTGCGGGCGATGGTCTTTCCGCTCGGCCGGCCGTACGTCGTGCCTCCCGACCGGCTGGGCCACGAAGTGGCGCGCCTACTGATCGAGCCGTCGGCGACGCGCGATCGGCTGACCGCCGGGATGTATCTGCCCACCGACGAGGGCGATCCGCTCGGGTCGATCGAGCTGGCGCTGGCGGCGGCTGTCGCTGCCGAGGCGATCGAGGCGCGCGTGCGCGAAGCGCAGAAGGCCGGCCGCTTCGACGTCGTCTCCGGCGGCGGTCGCGACGCCGCGGCGTTCGACGCCGGCGTCATCGGCAGCGACGATCTGATACTGCTGCGACGCGCCCGCGAGCTCGCCGACCGCGTGATCCGGGTCGACGATTTTCCGCAGGACCTCGGCGCATCGGATTTGAAGCCGCCGGCTGCGGCGAAGGCTGCCGCCGCGACGCGCAGGATCGCGGCGGTGTAGCCGCGACGTCGACGAGCAGCTCGGAGGTGGCGATGAACGAGCCGATCCATGTCATCGACGGCGCGCGCACGCCGTTCCTCAAAGCGCGCAACCGGCCGGGCCCGTTTTCGGCGTCGGACCTGGCGGTGCAGGCCGGCCGCGCGCTCATGAACCGCATGCCGTTCGCGCCCGACGCGCTCGACGAAGTGATCCTGGGTTGCGCCAGCCCGTCGCCGGACGAGATCAACATAGGACGCGTCGTCGCGCTGCGCATCGGTTGCGGACAGAAGGTGCCCGGCTGGACGGTCATGCGCAATTGCGCTTCGGGCATGCAGGCGCTCGACTCGGCGATGACCAACATCCGCGCCGGCCGGTCGAATCTGGTGCTCGCCGGCGGAGTCGATGCGCTGTCGCGGGCGCCGCTGCTGTACCCGGACAAGGCGGTGCTCTGGTTCGCCGCCCTGAATTCGGCGCGAAGCTTCGGCCAGAAGGCGCAGGCGTTCCTGAAGCTCAATCCGACCGCGCTCTTGTCGCCGATCATCGGCATCGTCAAGGGACTGACCGATCCGGTGGTCGGCCTGATGATGGGACAAACCGCCGAGAACCTGGCGTTTCGCTTCGGCATCTCGCGCTCCGACATGGACGCCTTCGCCGCGCGCAGCCACCAGCGGGTGCTGGCGGCGCAGCGGGCCGGCGTCTTCGCCCGCGAGATCATCCCGCTCTACGATCGCGACGGCAGCCTCTATGCGGCGGACGACGGCGTGCGCGAGGACTCGACGCCGGAAAATCTCGCCCGGCTGAAGCCGTTTTTCGACCGCAAATACGGCAACGTCACCGCGGGCAACAGCTCGCAGATCACCGACGGCGCGGCGTGGCTGGTGCTCGCCTCGGAAGCCGCAGTCGCCAGGCACGAGCTGCCGGTGCTGGGCACGATCGTGGACAGCGAATGGGCGGGGCTCGACCCGGCGCAAATGGGGCTCGGTCCGGTGCACGCGGCGACGCCGATCCTCGAACGACACGGCCTCGGCCTGAACGATCTCGATGCCTGGGAGATCAACGAGGCGTTCGCGGCGCAGGTGCTCGCCTGCCTGGCGGCATGGGCAAGCGATGCGTACTGCCGCGACGAGCTGGGGCTGCCCAGCGCGCTCGGCGGGCTCGACCAGGCGAAGCTCAATGTCGACGGCGGCGCGATCGCGCTCGGCCACCCGGTCGGCGCCTCCGGCGCGCGAATCGTGCTGCACCTCTTGAATGTCCTCCAGCGCACCGGCGGCCGGCGCGGCATCGCCGCGATCTGCATCGGCGGCGGCCAGGGCGGCGCGATGCTGGTCGAGCGCGCCGCATGAGCTATCGCCACTGGCGTCTCGAGCGCGATGGCGACGGCCTCGGCTGGCTGACTTTCGACCGCGCCGACGCCTCGACCAACACGCTCTCAGTGGCGGTGATGGAAGAGCTGCGCGCGATGCTTGCCGAGCTCGCCGCCGCGCCTCCGCGCGGTCTGGTGATCCGCTCGGGCAAGGCCAACGGCTTCATCGCCGGCGCCGATGTCGACGAGTTCGGCCAGCTCGACAGCGTCGACCAGGCAATCGCGCTGGTGCGACGCGGCTGGGATCTCTTCGAACAGCTTGCGCATGTGCCGTATCCGACGCTGGCGCTGGTCCGCGGCTTCTGCCTTGGCGGCGGCCTCGAGCTCTCGCTCGCCTGTCGCTATCGGGTCGTCGTCGACGAACCGGAAACCAGGCTCGGGCTGCCCGAAGTGCTGCTCGGGATCGTCCCGGGCTGGGGCGGCATCAAACGCCTGCCGCGGATGATCGGCGCGCCGGCAGCGCTGGACATGCTGCTGACCGGCCGCGCGATCGACGCGAGGCGCGCCAGGAAGCTCGGCCTGGCCGACGAATGCGTGCCGGCGCGCATCATGAACAACACCGCGCGCGGCGTGCTGCTCGCGTCGCCGCCGCCGCGCCGTTTGCCGTTTCCGCTGTCGCTGACGCTTAATCCGCTGCTGCGCCCGTTGATCGCGGCGCGGGCGAGAAAACAGGTGGCGGCGCGCGCCCGGCGCGACCACTATCCTGCGCCGTACGCGATCCTCGACATCTGGGCCAGGCACGATGGCGATCCGCTCGCGGCGCCGTCGTCCGATCCTGCGTCGATCGCGCATCTCTTGCAATCGCCGACGGCGCGCAACCTGATCCGGGTCTTCAGGCTGCAGGAGCGGCTGAAGTCCTTCGGGCGCGCCGACGCGACGCTCGCTCACGCCCCGGCAGCACTGCGCCACGTCCACGTCGTTGGCGCCGGCACGATGGGCGGCGACATCGCCGCCTGGTGCGCGCTGCGCGGCCTGACGGTGACGCTGCAGGACCAGAACGCCGAGCGCCTGGCGCCGGCGATCGGTCGGGCAGCGAAGCTCTTTTCCGACCGGCTGCGCGATCCGCTGCGCGTCCGCGACGCGCTCGACCGGCTGATTCCCGACGTGGCCGGCGACGGCGCGGTGCACGCCGACGTCATCGTCGAGGCGATCTTCGAGAATCTCGAGGCCAAGCAGAAGTTGTTCGTCGAGCTCGAGCGCAAGGCGAAACCC
>DATEFZ010000061.1:0-4548 GCA_035280325.1 Casimicrobiaceae bacterium | reverse complement strand
GCCGATCGGCTCGATCTGGTAGATCGAGGCGTCGGTCGCGTAGCGTCCGCGCGCCGCGGCGTCGAACAGCACGTCGCCGCGACACGCGGCGCGCAGCCGCCGCGCGAGGAGCGTGGCGTCGATCGCGCGTCGGCGGCGTCGCTCGAACGCCACGGGAATTTCGATCGCTGAATTCACTGCATGTTGCCGCCAATCGGCGGCGAGGTTGTACAATGCGACTATACCTCGGCCGCGCGATCAGGCGGCGCTCGAGGGCCCCTCCATCGCAAGTCAGAAACGCCGATGCTCAGACTCGACGACCACCCGAGCGGTCGCCACTTCCTGCAGATTCCCGGGCCGACCAACGTTCCCGACCGCGTGCTGCGCGCGATCGATCACCCGACGATCGATCATCGCGGCCCCGAGTTCGCGCGGCTGACGCTGGAGATCCTCGACGGGCTGAAGCGCGTCTTCCAGACGAGCGGGCCGATCGTCATTTATCCGGGGTCCGGGACCGGCGCCTGGGAGGCGGCGCTGGTCAACACCCTCTCGCCCGGCGACCGGGTGCTGATGTTCGAGACCGGGCATTTCGCGACCCTGTGGCGCAGGATGGCCGACCGACTGGGGCTCGCGGTCGACTTCGTTCCCGGCGACTGGCGCAGCGGCGTCGACGCCGCGCTGGTGGCGGAAAAGCTCGCCGCCGACAAGGCGCGCGCGATCAAGGCGGTGCTGGTCGTGCACAACGAGACCTCGACCGGCGTCACCAGCGCGATTCCGCCGATCCGGCAGGCGATCGATCGCTGCTGCCATCCGGCGCTGCTGATGGTCGACACCATCTCGTCGCTGGCGTCGATCGACTACCGTCATGCCGAATGGGGCGTCGACGTCACCGTCGCGGGGTCGCAGAAAGGATTGATGCTGCCGCCCGGGCTGTCGTTCAACGCGGTCAGCGACAAGGCGATCGCCGCCAGCCGGCAGGCGAAGCTGCCGCGCTCGTACTGGGCCTGGGACGAGATGATCGCGATGAGTCGCCAGGGTTACTTTCCCTACACGCCGGCGACCAACTTGCTGTTCGGGCTGCACGAGGCGCTCGACATGCTGCTCGCCGAGGGGCTGCCCAACGTGTTCGCGCGGCACGATCGCCACGCCGAGGCGACGCGCCGCGCAGCACGCGGCTGGGGGCTGGAGGTCCTGTGCCGCAACCCGGCCGAATACAGCAGCTCGCTGACCGCGATCCTGGTGCCCGACGGCCACGACGCCGATGCCTTCCGGCGCGAAACGCTCGCCCGCTACGACCTGTCGCTCGGCACCGGGCTGGGCCGACTCGCCGGCAGCGTGTTCCGCATCGGGCACCTGGGATTCTTCAACGACCTGACCCTCGCCGGAACGCTATGCGGCGTCGAGATGGGATTGGCGGTCGCGCGCGTGCCGCACCGGCCGGGAGGTGTCGCCGCGGCGCTCGCCTTCCTCGCCGGCGCGACCGGTGTCGCGCAGCAGGACAAGAAGCTCGCCGCGCACACGGCGTGAGAAGGGCGCTCGTCGACGCCCGCGCAGCATCATCACCAACGCACGGAGGAGGGAATCATGAAGCTGTCGAAGTTGCTGTGGATCGGCCTGCTCGCGCTGGCGAGCCAGCCGGCGCTGGCGCAGATGGAGCTCAAGCTCGGCCACGTCGGCGAGCCCGGGTCGCTGTTCGATCTCTCGGCCACCGAGTTCGCCAGGCGGGCCAACGCCAAGCTCGCCGGCAAGGCGAAGGTCGTCGTCTACGGATCGAGTCAGCTCGGCGGCGACAAGGAGATGCTTCAGAAGCTCAAGCTCGGCACGCTCGACATGGCGCTTCCTTCGACGGTGATGTCGTCGGAGGCCGACCTGTTCGGCCTGTTCGAGATGCCGTACCTGGTCAAGGATCGCAACCACATGATGAAGATCGAGAAGGCGATCTTCTGGCCGAAGCTCGAGCCGGCGGCCGAGGCCAAGGGGCTGAAGGTCCTCGCCGTCTGGGAGAACGGCTACCGCGACATCACCAACAACAAGCGGCCGATCGTCAAGCCGTCCGACCTGGAAGGCATCAAGCTCCGCGTGCCCGAGGGCAAATGGCGGCTGAAGATGTTCCAGGCCTACGGCGCCAACCCGAGCCCGATGAAGCTCTCCGAAGTGTTTACCGCGCTGTCGACCGGCGTGATGGACGGCGAGGAAAATCCGCTGACGCAGATCTGGTCGCAGAAGTTCCAGGAAGTGCAGAAATACCTGTCGATGACCGGCCACGTCTACACGCCGGCGTATCTCACCGTCGGCATGAAGCACTGGGAGACGATTCCCGCCGACGTGCGCAAGGTCCTCGAGGAGACCGCCAAGGAAACGCAGGCGTACGTCTATGCGCAGGCGAAGAAGGCCGACGACGAGCTGGAGGCGAAGCTGGTCGCCGCCGGCATGAAGGTCAACCAGGCCGACAAGGAGGCCTTCATCGCGGCGAGCAAGCCGATCTACGAGGAATTCGGCAAGGCGGTGCCGGGCTCGTCGGCGTTGATCGAGCAGGCGATCGCGCTCGGCAAGTGAACGGGCGGGATTCGCGGGGCGGACGGTGACGCTGGCGAGGTGGCGCGGCGCGTACGAGCGGTTCCTCGAGGCCATCGTCATCGTGCTGATGTCGGCGATGGCGATCGAGGTGACGATAGGCATCTGCTATCGCGCATTCGGCCATGCGCTGTCGTGGTACGACGAGGTCGCCGTCATCCTGCTGGCGTGGCTGACCTTCTACGGATCGGCGCTCGCCGCGCTCAAGCGCGCGCATATCGGCTTTCCCGGCCTGGTCAGATCGATGCCGGCGTCGAGGCGCCTGGTGGCCGTGATCGTCGGCAAGCTGCTGGTGCTGGCCTTCCTGGCGCTGCTGGGCTGGGTCGGCTACCAGGTGCTCGGTGTGCTCGCCACCGACTACTTGATCAGCCTGCCGGAGATCCCGGTTGCCTGGGCGCAATCGGTGATCCCGATCAGTTGCTTCTTGTTCATCGTCGCCGAGCTCCTGAACCTGCCCGACACGCTGCGTGCGGCACGCGGCACCGCGTCGGTCGGCGCGAGCGATCTGGCCGAAGGGCTGCATTGAGCGGCGTCGAGCGGCGTCGCAGGGCGGCCTGAAGGATGCAGATTCTCGTCCTGTTCGGAGCGGTCCTGGCGCTGGTGCTGTTCGACATCCCGATCGCCATCGCGCTCGGCATCGTCGCCGTGGTGGCGCTGCTCGCGACCCAGGGGCCGACGATGCTGCCCAACGTCGCGATCACGATGTACAACGGCGCCACCAGCTTTCCGCTGATCGCGATCCCGCTGTTCATCCTGTCGGGCGCGATCATGAACGCGTCGGGGATCTCTCGCCGGCTGATCGCATTCGCCTCGGCGGTCCTCGGCTGGATTCGCGGCGGGCTGGCGATGGTGTCGATCGGCACGTCGCTGTTCTTCGCCGAGATCTCGGGATCGGCGGTTGCCGACGCCGCGGCGCTGGGCTCGATCCTGATTCCGGCGATGAGGAGCCGGGGTTACAGCAAGGAGTTTGCGGCCTCGGTCATCTCGTCGTCGGCGACGCTCGCGGTCATCATCCCGCCGTCGATCCCGATGCTGCTCTACGCGGTGATCGCCGGGACGTCGGTCGTGAAGCTGTTCGTATCCGGCATCGTGCCCGGAATCATTGGCGGGCTCGGCATGATGGCGGTCGCCTACTGGTTCGCGCGCCGCTACGACTTCCCGGTCGAGCAGTCGTTCCGCTGGGCCAACGTGGTCAGGACGTTCAGGGAGGCGCTGTGGGCCTTCCTGCTGCCGGTGATCATCCTGGGGACCATTTTCGGCGGCATCGTCACCGCGACCGAAGGCGCGGCGATGGCGGTGCTGGCGGCGCTGTTCGTCGGCTTCGTCGTCTACCGCGAACTGGACGCCGCGGTGCTGCGCAAGTCGATCGTCGACGGCGGTGTCCAGACCGCGGTGGTCATGCTGCTGGTGGCGGCCAGCGCATTGCTCGGCGTCTATCTCACCGAGACCCACCTGCCGCAGCAGCTCGCCACCAGCATCCTGCATTTCACCTCCGACAAATGGGCGGTGCTGGCGATCCTCAACGTGCTCTTCCTGATCCTCGGCTTCTTCCTGCACTCGGCCGCGGCGATCATCCTGGTCGTTCCCATCGTCATGCCGCTGGTCAAGGCGGCGGGCATCGACCCGGTCCATTTCGGGCTGATCGTCACCATCAACCTTGGCATCGGGCAGCAGACGCCGCCGGTGGCGAGCGTGCTGATGACCTGCTGTGCGATCGCCAAGGCAGACATTTGGGAGGTGACCAAGGTCAACGTCTACTTCGTCGCCGTGCTGCTCACCGTGCTGCTGCTGGTCACCTACGTTCCGGTCGTCGGCATGGGCCTGGTCGACGCTTTCTACCACTGAGGATGGCGCCGTGAGCGAGCATGTGCGGATCGAGCGCGATGGGGCGATCGCCACCGTCGTCCTCGACCGTCCCGACCGACTCAATGCCTTGTCGCTCGCCTCGTGGACCGCGCTGGGCGCGCGCATGCGCGAGCTGTCGGCCGACGATGA
>DATEFZ010000060.1:0-3793 GCA_035280325.1 Casimicrobiaceae bacterium | reverse complement strand
GACCTCAAGCTCGCGCAGGACGCGTTGGCGGCGCGCGAGAGCCAGCTGCGCGCGATCATGGACGGCGTCCCCGCGCCGGTGGCCTACATCGACCGCGAGGAGCATTGCCACTACGTCAACCGCACGTTCCTCCAGTACTTCGGCCTGACCGCCGCGCAAGTCGCCGAGCTGCGGCTGCGCGACGTCGTCGGCCACGGCATCTACGCGAGCGCGCAGGCGCTGCTGTCGCGCGCGCTGCAGGGCCAGTCGACCGCGTTCGAGCGGCTGGTGCCGGGCGCCGACGCGGTCCGCCGCTGGATGACGATCCGCGTCGTTCCGGACCAGACGCCGTCGGGCGAGGTCAACGGCGCGTTCGTGCTGATGAACGACATCCACAACCTCAAGCAGGCGCAGGAGGCGTTGCGCGCCAGCGAGGGCGAGCTGCGGCTGATCATGGACAACGTTCCTGCGCGCGTGGCCTACATCGATCGCGAGTCGCGCTTCCGTTTTCTCAACCGGCACAACGAGGAATGGCTTTCCGAAAGCCGCAAGAACCTGACCGGGCGGCGCATCGGCGAGGTGATCGGCGACGCCCGGGCACGGCAGCTCCAGCCTCTGCTGTCGCGCGTCTTCGCCGGCGAGACGATATCGACCGAGCAGCTCCTGGTGCAGCCGAACGGCGAGCAGCGCTGGGAATCGATCCACTATGCGCCGAACCGCGACGGCGAGGGCAACGTGATCGGAATCTACGCCGTTCACACCGACATCCACGACCAGAAGCGCAACGAGGAAGCGCTGCGCCGGGCCAACTGGATGCTCTCGTCGCACATCAACAACACGCCGTTGGCGGTGCTGGAATGGGATCGCGATTTCCGGCTGGTGCGCTGGTCGCCGCAGGCCGAGAACATCTTCGGCTGGCGGGCCGAGGAGGTGCTGGGCATGCCGATCACCGGCAGCCAGCTCACGCACGAGGGCGACCGGCCGGCGGTGACCGAGCTGATCGAGAAGCTGATGTCGGGCCAGGAACCGCGCGGCACCGGGCTCAACCGCAACTATCGCAAGGACGGCGAGACGATCTGGTGCGAGTGGTACCACTCGTGCCTGCACGACGAGCAGTCACGAATCGTGTCGGTCCTTTCGTTCGTGCAGGACGTCTCGTCGCGCATCCAGGCCGAGGAGCGGCTGCAGTACCTCGCGACCCGCGATGCGCTGACCGGGCTGCCGAATCGCCTTCTGCTGCAGGAGCGCCTGGCGCAGGCGATCGCGCAGGCCAAGCGCAACGGGCGGCACGTCGGTGTCCTCTACATCGACCTCGACCGCTTCAAGAACGTCAACGACACGCTGGGACACCGCATCGGCGACGAGCTCTTGAAGCAGGTGACGGCGTCGCTGTCGGGGGCGCTGCGCGAGACCGACCTGCTGGCGCGGCTCGGCGGCGACGAGTTCATGGTCATCGTCGAGGACTTCGACGACGCCGCGGTTCTCAATCGGATCGCGCAGAAGCTGCAGGACGCGATCATGCAGCCGTTCCGTATCGAGGACCACGACATCTACGTCACTTCGTCGATCGGCATCTCGATCTATCCGGATGACAGCGACGACCCGGAGGGCCTGCTCAAGCACGCCGACGTCGCGATGTACCGCTCGAAAGAGCTGGGACGCAACACCTACCAGTTCTTCGACGCCGACCTGGCGGCGCGGCGCCTGAAGCAGCACACGCTGGAAAGCGCGCTGCGCACCGCGGTCAAGGACTGCGCGCTCGAGCTCCACTATCAGCCGGTGCTGCGGATCGCCGACAAGGCGATCGTCGGCGCCGAGGCGCTGTTGCGCTGGCACGACAGCGAGCACGGCGAAATCGCGCCGCAGGTGTTCATTCCGCTGGCCGAGGAGTCGGGGCTGATCCACCTGCTCGGCGACTGGGTGCTGAAGAGCGCCGCCGAGCAGTGCGTGGCTTGGCGCAAGGCCGGCCTCGAGCTGACCGTGTCGATCAACCTGTCGGCCCGGCAGTTCTACCGAGACGACCTCGCCCAGCGCATCACCGAGATCGCTCGCGACGCCGAATGCCAGCCGTCGTGGATCGAGCTGGAAGTCACCGAGTCGAGCCTGATGCACGACCTGGATGCCATCCGCAGGGTGCTCGAGCAGTTGCGCGACGAAGGCTTTTCGGTGGCCATCGACGACTTCGGCACCGGATATTCGAGCCTGTCGCACCTGAAGCATTTCCCGATCGATACGCTGAAGATCGACATCTCGTTCATCGCCGACCTCGAAACCGACCCGGGCGATGCCGCGATCACCGAGGCGATCATCGGGCTGGCGCGCGGCTTGGGGCTGCGCACGGTCGCCGAAGGCGTGGGCACGCGCGGGCAGCTCGAATTTCTCGAGGCGCACGATTGCCACAGCTTCCAGGGTTTCTTGTACAGCGAGGCGATGCCGCCGGCGGAATTCGCCGAGTTCGCCGGCAAGCAGAAGCAGCCAGGCTGATCGCCGATCGCCGGCGGCAGGCCGAGGGCGTCAATCCAGGGCGTCGAGCCAGGCCAGCAGCGGCCGCGCCGCCGTTTCCCACTCCGGTTCCAGCATCAGCATGTGCGCGAGGCCCGGCAGTATCGTCGCCGGCACGCCGTAGAGCGACGCCGTGGCGCCGACGTCGGCCGGGGTCGAGATGCGATCATGCTGCGCGCCGAGCACGAACAGCGCCGCCGGCGCGACGCTCGCCCCTCCGTGCAGCCGCAACGTCAGGTCCATCAGCGCCCGTGGTGACTCCGGCGACAGATGTGCGACCGCTTCGGCCAGGATCCGCGGCGCGACGTCGTCACTGAAATACATCGGCCGCAGGGCAGCCAGCACGTCGCCGCTCAAATGCGGCGCGTCGAGGCGCTGCATATTGGCGAGATACTCGGGCTGCCGGGCGAGCAGCCGCTGCGCGACCGGGCCGAGGCCGGCCGGCGGAATCGGAGCCAGCAGCGCAGCGCCGCGCACCGGTCGCGTGGTCAGCATGCGCTCGACGATCGCGGCGCCCATCGAATGGCCGATCAGCACCGGCGGCGACGCCAGCGTGCCGGCGACATGCTCGACGTCGGCGACGTAGTCGTCGAGGCCGGTGACGAACAGCGAATCGCGGCCGCCGCTCGCGCCGTGGCCGCGCAGGCTCAGCGCGTACGACGCATAGCCGTGGTCGGCGAACCACGGCAGGAAGAACGGCTCCCAGCACCAGCCGTCGCAATAGCCGCCGTGCACGAACAGCAGCGGCGGCCGCTCGGTGCGTCTCGCGGGCAGCCGCGAGCGCACTTCGAGGCTAGATTCGGGAGGGAGCATCGGCGCCGGGCGCTTCGGGCGTGTTAAAATTGTTCGTCGTCCGCCGCGCTCACTTCCCTTGACGCTCAAGCGCTCCGGCACTCGCGAGGACGATCGTGCCGCGACGGCACGCGCATTCTACATGACTCGATCGCTCCGCCCTTCCTGCGGCCCGGTTCCCGACGAGGCCTACGATGTGCACTGCCGCCGCTGCCAGCGGCTGGCGCGCTTCCTGGACGACGTCGCAGCGGCGCACCCCGGCTACTTCTGCCGGCCGGTGCCGCCGTTCGGCGACATGAATGCGCACCTGGTCATCGTCGGGCTGGCGCCGGGCATGCACGGCGCCAACGCCAGCGGCCGCCCGTTCACCGGCGACTACGCCGGCATCCTGCTGTACGCGACGCTGCACAAGTTCGGATACGCAAGCCAGCCGCGATCGACCGGCGTCGGCGATGGCCTGGCGCTCTTCGACGCGAGGATCACCAACGCGGTCAAGTGCCTGCCGCCGGCGAACAAACCG
>DATEFZ010000059.1:0-11883 GCA_035280325.1 Casimicrobiaceae bacterium | reverse complement strand
GCTCGCGCCGACGCTCGAGGCCGCGGTGTCGCGCGCGATCGCGCTCGCCCGTCCGGGCGACGCGGTGCTGCTCTCGCCCGCCTGCGCCAGCCTCGACATGTTCCGCGACTACGTCGAGCGCGGCGAGCGTTTCAAGGCCGCCGTCGCCGCCCACGCCCGCGAGGCCGCGCATGCCTAGGGACGAAGGCCTGCTCGCTTCGCTGCCGCGCTTGTCCTCGATCGCCATCGCGCCGCGCGAGACCCGTGCCTGGCCGGCCTACGACGCTTCGCTCGCCTGGTCGGCGCTGCTGCTGCTGGCGATCGGCCTGGTGATGGTCTATTCGGCGTCGATCGCGACCGCCGAAGCGCTGGCCTACACCAGGTATCGCCCCTGGTACTTCCTGCTGCGCCACGCGGCGTCGATCGCGGTCGGACTCGCCGCCGCACTGCTCGCGTTCCAGATCCCGCTCAAGCTCTGGCAGCGATTGGCGCCGTGGCTGTTCGTCGCCGGCGGCGCGCTGCTGCTGGCGGTACTGCTGCCCGGCATCGGCCGGAGCGTCAACGGCAGCCGCCGCTGGCTGCCGCTGCTCGTCGTCAACCTGCAGCCCTCCGAGCTGATGAAGCTCGCCGTCGTCCTTTACGCGGCGAGCTACGCGGTGCGCAAGGCGGCGTTCCTGCACGCCGAGCAGCCGCTCAAGCAGACGATGCTGCGCGGCTTCCTGCCGCTGCTCGCGGTGATGGTGCTGGTCAGCGCGCTGCTGCTGCACGAGCCTGATTTCGGCGCCTGCGTCGTGATCGTCGCGATCGCATTCGGCATCCTGTTCCTGGGCGGGCTCGACTGGCGGCTGCTGATCGGCCTCGGCTTTCTGCTGCCCGTCGTGCTGTGGGTGCTGATCTGGATCGCGCCGTACCGGTTGCAGCGATTCACCGGCTTTCTCGATCCCTGGGCCGATCCGCTGGGCAAGGGCTACCAGCTCTCGCACTCGCTGATCGCCTTCGGCCGCGGCGAATGGTTCGGCGTCGGTCTCGGCGCCAGCGTGGAAAAACTCCTCTATCTGCCCGAGGCGCACACCGATTTCCTGCTGGCGGTGATCGCCGAGGAGCTGGGTTTCGTCGGCGTCGCGCTGGTGATCGGCTTGTTCGGATGGCTGCTGGTCCGCGCCTACGCCATCGGCCGTCAGGCGGCGCGGCTCGAGCGGCCGTACGCCGCGTTGGTCGCGCACGGCATCGGCCTGTGGATCGGCGTGCAGACCTTCATCAACATCGGCGTCAACATGGGCGTCCTGCCGACCAAGGGCCTCACGCTGCCGCTGCTGTCGTTCGGCGGCAGCGGCATCGTCGCCAACTGCGTCGCCGTGGCGATCCTGCTGCGCGTCGATTTTGAAAATCGGCGGCTGCTGCGGGGCTTTACCGTATGAGCGACTCGGCGAGCGGAACCGTGATGATCACCACCGGGGGCAGCGGCGGCCATGCGTTTCCGGGGCTCGCGGTGGCGGCGCGCCTGCTGGCCAAAGGCTGGAACGTCTTCTGGCTGGGGACCAACGACGGCATCGAGTCGAGGCTGGTGCCCGGACACGGCATCGACTACGAGTCGATCCGTTTCGCCGGCGTGCGCGGCAAGGGGCTCAAACGAGCGCTGCTCGGACCGTTCGCGCTGCTGGCTGCGATGTGGCAGAGCTTCGTCATCCTTCGCCGCCGCGCGCCCGACGTCGTGCTCGGCCTGGGAGGTTTCGTGTCGTTCCCGGGCTCGCTGATGGCGGTCGCCTGCAACCGTCCGCTGCTGATCCACGACGCGAACGCGGTGGCGGGACTTGCCAATCGCATCCTGGCGTATGGCGCCGATCGCATCCTGCTCGGCTTTCCCAACGCGATGGGCCGGCGCCACGCCGGCAAGGTCGAGTGGGTCGGCAACCCGTTGCGTGACGATATCGCCGCGATCGCGCCTCCCGAGCAGCGCTTCGTCGGCAGGCGCGGCACGCTGACGCTGCTGGTCGTCGGCGGCAGCCTCGGCGCGAAGGTGCTGAACGAACGCGTGCCCGCGGCGCTGGCGCTGATCGTGCGCGCGGAGCGGCCGCTGGTCGTGCACCAGGCCGGCGAGCGGCACATCGAAAGCCTGCGCAAGGCGTACCAGGCCGCCGGTGTCGAGGCGGTGTGCCTGCCGTTCATCGACGACATCGCGCGCCAGTACGCCGACGCCGATCTGGTCCTGTGCCGCGGCGGCGCGCTGACGATCTCCGAGCTGGCGGCGGCTGGCGTCGGCAGCGTGATCGTGCCGCTGCCCGGAGCGTTCGCCAACGAACAGACGCACAACGCGCGGTTTTTGGTCGATGCCGGCGGCGCGGTCATGGTGCCGCAGTCGGCGCTGACGCCGCAGGCGCTGGCCGATCTCCTGCGCAACCTGACGCGCGAGCGGCTGCTGGCGATGGCGATCGCGGCGCGCCGGGTCGGTCGCACCGACGCCAGCGAGCGCGTGGCGGAAGCCTGCATCGCGCTCGCGCGAGGGGCGAGGTCGTGAAATTCAAGGTCAAGCGCGTCCACTTCGTCGGCATCGGCGGCGCCGGCATGAGCGGCATCGCCGAAGTGCTGTTGACGCAGGGCTACGACGTCAGCGGCTCGGACCTCTCGCTCGGAGCGACGACGCAACGGCTGGCCGAGCTGGGCGCACGGATCGCGCCGGGACACGACGCCGGCAACGTCTCCGGCGCCGACGTGGTGGTCGTGTCGGCCGCGGTCGCGGCGGATAACCCGGAAGTCGTCGCGGCGCGGGCGCGCGGCGTGCCGGTGGTGCCGCGTGCACTGATGCTCGCCGAGCTGATGCGACTGAAGCAGGGCATCGCCGTCGCCGGAACGCACGGCAAGACGACGACGACCAGCCTGATCGCCAGCGTGCTGGCCGAGGGTGGGCTCGATCCGACGTTCGTCATCGGCGGCAGGCTGCTGTCGGCCGGCGCCCACGCGCGCCTGGGCAAGGGCGACTTTCTGGTTGCCGAGGCCGACGAGTCCGACGCCTCGTTCCTCGTTCTGCAGCCGGTGCTCGCGGTGGTCACCAATATCGACGCCGACCACATGGACACCTACGGCCAGGATTTCGCGCGGCTGAAGGAGGCGTTCGTCAATTTCGTGCAACGGCTGCCGTTCTACGGCGTCGCCGTGCTGTGCGCCGACGACGCCAACGTGCGCGACATCATGCCACAGATCGCCAAGCCGATCGTCAGCTACGGCGTCGGCGACGACGCGCAGTTGAGGGCGCGAGACATCGTGCACGCGGCCGGCCGAATGCGTTTCGTCGCGACCGGCCCCGGCGGCGCCGACCTGCCGATCGAGCTCAACCTCGCCGGCGTGCACAACGTGCAAAACGCGCTGGCGGCGATCGCGGTCGGCCGCCAGACCGGCGTCGCCGACGCGGCGATCGCCCGGGCGCTGCGCGATTTCAAGGGCGTCGGCCGCCGCTTCCAGCATTACGGCGAGGTGCCGCTCCCCGGCGGCGGCGCGTACGCGCTGATCGACGACTACGGCCATCATCCGGTGGAAATGGCGGCGACGATCGCCGCCGCGCGCGGCAGCTTTCCCGGCCGCCGAATCGTGCTCGCGTTCCAGCCGCATCGCTACACGCGCACGCGCGACCTGTTCGAGGATTTCGTCGCCGTGCTCGGGACCCCCGACGTGCTGCTGCTCGGCGAGGTCTATCCGGCCGGCGAGCCGCCGATCGTCGCGGCGGACGGCCGTGCGCTGGCGCGCGCGGTCCGCGTCGCTGGCAAGGTCGAGCCGGTATTCGTCGACGACGTCGCCGCGATGGCCGATGCGGTCCGCGCCGTCGCCACGGCCGGTGACGTCGTGCTGACCATGGGTGCCGGATCGATCGGCGCGGTCGCACCGCAACTGGTGGCTCGATGATGATGCTCGAACCGGCGCGTTTCAGCGGCGTGCGCGGCGAGCTCCGCCGGCGCGAGCCGCTGGCGAGACATACCAGCTGGCGTTGCGGCGGCGCGGCCGATGCGGCGTTCATTCCCGCCGATCGCGAAGACCTGGCTGCATTCGTTCGACAGATTGCGGCGACCGAGCCGCTGACGGTCATCGGCCTCGGCAGCAACCTGCTGGTGCGCGACGGCGGCGTGCGCGGCACCGTGATCCTGATGCACGCGGCGCTGAACGAGCTGGGCTTCGACGCCGAGCGCTTGCGCGCCGAGGCCGGCGTCGCGAGCCCGAAGGTCTCGCGCTACGCGGCGCTGCACGGGCGCGGCGAGGCCGAGTTCCTGTCCGGCGTCCCGGGCACCGTCGGCGGCGCGCTGGCGATGAACGCCGGCTGCTACGGCGGCGAAACCTGGCGCCATGTCGCGCAGGTCGAGGTGCTGACTCGTCAGGGCGACTTCGAGCGTCGCTCGCCCGAGGACTACGCGATCGGCTATCGCAGCGTCGTCAGCCGCGGCGGGCAACGCGACGTCGCCTTCACCGCCGCCTGGTTCGCCTTTCCTCCGGGCAACGGCGCCAACGCGCGCCGCCGCATCAAGGCGCTGCTGTCGCGGCGGATCGCCACGCAGCCGCTCAACCTGCCCAACGCCGGCTCGGTGTTCCGCAACCCGGAAGGCGATCACGCGGCGCGCCTGATCGAGAACTGCGGCCTCAAGGGCTACGCGATCGGCGGCGCCAGCGTCTCGAAGAAGCACGCCAATTTCATCGTCAACGCCGAAGGCCGCGCCAGCGCTGCCGACGTCGAGGCGCTGATCGGACACGTGCGCGACGTCGTGCTGCACCGGACCGGCGTCGACCTCGAGCCGGAGGTGCGGATCATCGGAGACGCGAAGTGAGCGCGGCCGGCGAATTCGGCAAGGTGGCGGTGTTGATGGGGCGAGCCCGACGCGGTGCCGCGGAGCGGCCGGTGCGGGAGGGCGAAGCGGCCCATCGACTCGAGAGTGCGGGCGATCGTAATGAATCACGCTGATGAATTCGGCAAGGTCGCAGTGTTGATGGGCGGCCCGAGCGCAGAGCGGGAGATCTCGTTCCTGTCGGGGAACGCCGTGCTGAAAGCGCTGGTCGAGAACGGCGTCGACGCGCACGCGTTCGATCCGGCCGAACACGACCTGTGGGAGCTGAAGCGCGACCGCTACGACCGTGTGTTCATTGCGTTGCACGGCCGGTTCGGCGAGGACGGCACCGTGCAGGGCGCGCTCGAGACGCTGCAGATACCCTACACCGGCAGCGGCGTGATGGCTTCGGCGCTGGCGATGGACAAGTGGCGAACCAAGCTCGTATGGCAGGCGACCGGCATCCCGACGCCGCGCTACCGGGTCGTCACCGCGGCGGCCGACTGGATGCGCGTCGTCGCCGAGCTCGGGCTTCCGCTGATCGTCAAGCCGGCGCGCGTCGGCTCGTCGATCGGCATCACCAAGATCGCGACGGTCGACCACGGCGAGCTCGCGCTGGCCCACGGCGAGGCGGCGAAGCACGACGATCTCGTGCTGGTCGAGGAGCTGGTGACCGGCATCGAGCTCACCGTCGGGGTCCTCGCCGGGCGCGCGCTGCCGGCGATCCGGATCGAGGCGCCGCAGGGCAACTACGACTATCACCACAAGTATTTCTCCGACGACACGAAGTATTTCTGCCCGAGCGGACTGCCGGCGGCGAAGGAGGGCGAGATCCTGGCTGCATCGCTCGCCGCGTTCGACATCGTCGGCTGCAGCGGCTGGGGGCGTCTCGATCTGATGATGCGCGCCGACGGCAGCTATTCGTTCCTCGAAGTCAACACGTCGCCCGGCATGACCGGGCACTCGCTGGTGCCGATGGCGGCGAAGCAGGCCGGCATTTCGTTCGCCGGGCTCTGCGTCGAGATCCTGCGGGGCGCGCATGTGGGATGACCCGCGAGCGCTCAACATGATCGCGCTGATCGCCGCCTTCGCCGCCCTGACGATGCTGGCCTGCGGCGCGGTCGCCTGGGCGGTGCGCCAGCCGGTGTTCGCGATTCACCACGTCAGGGTCGCCGCGCCGCTCTCGCACGTCGATCCCGCGCATCTCGAGGCGGTGATCCGCGAGGAGCTGAAAGGAACGTTCTTCACCATGCGCCTGGCCGATGCGCGGGCGTCGCTCGCTCGCCTGCCCTGGGTGCGCGGCGTGGCGCTGCGGCGGCAGTGGCCCGACCGGCTCGAGGTCGACGTCAGCGAGCACCAGCCTCTCGCCCGCTGGAACGACAGCGGCCTGGTCGACACCTTCGGCGACGTGTTCGCCGCCGACTACGACGGCGACCTGCCGCAGTTCGCCGGTCCCGACGGCACCACCGCCGAAGTCGCGGCGCAGTTCCGCGACTTCGGCCAGGTGCTGGCGGGCACCGGTCACACGATCGAGGCGATTCGTCGCTCGCCGCGCGGCGGCTGGCAGATCGTCGCCGGCGGCACGCCGCCGCTGACGATCGAGCTCGGCCGCGGCGATGCGGCCGAGCGGTTGTCGCGCTTCGTGGCGCGCTACGGACAGACGATCGTGCCTCTGCTGCGCGCCGGCGAGCGCGTCGACTACGTCGACCTCCGCTACCGAAACGGATTCGCAGCGCGCGCGGCGTCCGCCGATCGAACGATGAAAAAAACGCCCCGGGGATAGGACGACATGGTCAGAGACAGCAAGAACCTCATCGTCGCGCTCGACATCGGCACCTCGAAGATCGTCGCGATCGTCGCCGAGGTCACCGCAGAGAAGCGCCTGAACGTGATCGGGCTCGGGACGCAGGCAGCACGCGGGCTCAAGAAGGGTGTCGTGGTCAACATCGAGGCGACGATGGCGTCGATCCAGCGCGTGCTGGAAGAGGCCGAGCTGATGGCCGACTGCGCGATCACCGAGGTCTACACCGGCATCGCCGGCAGCCACATCCGCAGCCTCAATTCGAGCGGCATGGTCGCGATCAAGGAAAAGGAGGTCACCCAGCCGGACATCGACCGGGTGATCGAGACGGCGAAGGCGATCGCGATCCCCAACGACCAGCAGGTGCTGCACATCCTGCCGCAGGAGTTCATCGTCGACGGCCAGGAGGACGTGCGCGAGCCGCTGGGCATGAGCGGCGTGCGGCTGGAAGTGAAGGTGCACATCGTCACCGGCGCGGTGTCGGCGGTCGAGAACATCACCAAGTGCGTTCGCCGCTGCGGGCTGCAGGTCAAGGACGTGATGCTGCAGCCGCTGGCCTCGGCGCTGGCGGTGCTGAACGACGACGAGAAGGACCTCGGCGTGTGCGTGATGGATATCGGCGGCGGAACCACCGACATCGCCGTCTTCACCGGCGGCGCGATCCGCCACACCGCGGTCATTCCGATCGCCGGCGACCAGGTCACCAACGACATCGCGATGACGCTGCGCACGCCGACCAAGGAGGCGGAGGAGCTGAAGCTGCGCCACGGCTGCGCGCTGCGCCAGCTCGCCGACCCGAAAGACATCATCGAGGTGCCGGGAGTCGGCGAACGCGGCCCGCGCAAGCTTTCGCGCCAGACGCTGGCCGAGGTGATCGAGCCACGCATCGAGGAGCTCTACACGCTGGCGCAGTCGGAGCTTCGACGCAGCGGCCTCGAGGAAATGCTGTCGTCGGGAATCGTGCTGACCGGCGGCTCGGCGCTGCTGCAGGGCATGGTCGAGCTGGGCGAGGAGGTTTTCCACCTGCCGGTGCGGATCGGGGTGCCGGCGTACGTCGGCGGGCTGGCCGACGTCATCAGGAGCCCGCGCTACGCCACCGCCGTCGGGCTGCTGCTCGACGGTCGCGACCATTTTTTGCGCGCCGAGCTGGCGCGCGGCCAGACCAAGGGATTGGGCAACGTCGGAGAACGGATGAAGCAATGGTTCAAGGCCAATTTTTGAAAGAAGGCCACAAGGGGTCCATCGATCGCAGCAACCCAGACCGGAGAGAGGAGCACACCATGTTCGAAATTATCGACCAGAACCCGCAGGAAGCCGTCATCAAGGTCATCGGCGTCGGCGGATGCGGCGGCAACGCCATCGAGCACATGATCGAGCGGTCGTTGAGCGGAGTCGAATTCATCGCCGCCAACACCGACGCGCAGGCGCTGAAGCGCTCGACGGCGCGCGTGCAGCTCCAGCTCGGCAGCAGCCTGACGCGAGGGCTCGGTGCCGGCGCGCGTCCGGAGATCGGCCGCGACGCGGCGATGGAGGATCGCGATCGGATCGCCGAGCTGATCGACGGCGCCGACATGCTGTTCATCACCGCCGGCATGGGCGGCGGCACGGGCACGGGTGCCGCGCCGATCGTGGCGCAGGTCGCCAAGGAGCGCGGCATTTTGACCGTCGCGGTCGTGACGCGCCCGTTCCAGTTCGAAGGCAAGCGGCAGAAGGTCGCCGAAACCGGCATCGACGAGCTGAAGAAGATCGTCGACTCGCTGATCATCATCCCGAACGACAAGCTGATGCAGGTGCTGGGCGACGATGTCTCGGTGCTCGAAGCCTACGCCGCGGCCAACGACGTGCTGCACAGCGCGGTGGCCGGCATCGCCGAGGTAATCAACAACCCGGGGCTGGTCAACGTCGATTTCGCCGACGTGCGCACCGTCATGTCCGAGGTCGGCATGGCGATGATGGGATCGGCCAAGGTCGGCGGCGCCGATCGCGCCCGGCTCGCCGCCGAGCGCGCGGTGGCGAGTCCGCTGCTGGAGGAAGTCAACCTTGCCGGCGCGCGCGGCGTCCTGGTCAACATCACCGCCTCGGCCGGGCTCAAGATGAAGGAGTACCACGAGGTCATGAACACGATCAAATCGTTCACCGCGGACGACGCGATGGTGATCGTCGGCACGGTGATCGACGACGCGATGGGCGAGGACCTGCGCGTGACGATGATCGCGACGGGGCTGGGCGGCGCCGCGGCGACGCGCGGCACCCGGCAGCCGAGGCTGGAGGTCGTCGACCACGTGATCGAGCGCACCGGCACCGACAACGTCGGCATGTCGGTCGAGACGATCGACTACGATTCGCTCGACCGCACGCCGGCGGTGATCCGGCGCGGACGCACGCCGTCGCCTGGCGCGGCTGCCGCGGCCTTCGATTCGTCGGACATCCCGGCGTTCCTGCGCAAGCAGGCCGATTAGCCGCGGCGCGTGCTATAATTACCTGCTAACTCCTTGAGCCGGCGGGTTAAATCGTTCACAAATCGCAACCGGCTTGCGAGGAGGATCGGCTGATGCTCAAACAACGCACGCTGAAAACCAGCACCAAGACCACCGGCGTGGGCCTGCACACCGGTGCACGCGTCGACCTGACGCTGCGCCCGGCGCCGGTGGACGCCGGTGTCGTGTTCCACCGCGTCGACCTGCCGGCGTCGAAGCCGATCCGGGGCGACGCGCGCAACGTCGGCGACACCCGGCTGTCGTCGTCGCTGTCGGCCGACGGCGCCAGCGTTTCCACCGTCGAGCATCTGATGAGCGCGCTGGCGGGGCTCGGCATCGACAACATCCATGTCGACGTCGCGGGACCCGAGCTGCCGATCATGGACGGCAGCGCGGGGCCGTTCGTCTTCCTGCTGCAGTCGGCCGGCGTCGAGGAGCAGGACGCCGCCAAGCGCTACCTCCGCGTCAAGCAGCCGGTCGAGGCTCGCGACGGCGACAAGTGGGCGCGCTTCGAGCCGCATCACGGTTTCGTGCTCGATTTCACCATCGATTTTCCGCACCCGGTGTTCGGCTCGGAAAACCGCCACGTGGTGATCGATTTCGCCGAGCACTCGTACACCAAGGAAGTGAGCCGCGCGCGCACGTTCGGCTTCATGCAGGATGTGGAAGCGATGCGCTCGGCGGGGCTGGCGCTGGGCGGCAGCCTGCAGAACGCGATCGTGCTCGACGAAACGCGGGTGCTCAACAGCGAGGGTCTGCGCTACGACAACGAGTTCGCCAAGCACAAGGTGCTCGACGCCATCGGCGACCTCTACCTGCTCGGACATCCGCTGATCGGCCGCTATACGGCGTTCAAGTCCGGACACGCGCTCAACAACACCCTGGCGCGGGCGCTCCTGGCGCGGCCGGAAGCCTGGGAGCTGGTAACGTTTGCCGCGCAGGCCGACGTCCCGCGGGCGTTCCAGGGCTGGCAACTGCAGCCGGCCTAGGGCCTGTTAACAGGCCCTAGCCGCTCGCTCCCCGGACCCGAGGAGCCTCCCTGGTCCTGGTGCGGCTGCTGTTGTTCCTGGCGCTGGCGGCGATCGCGGCTGCGGCGGCGGGCTATCTGATCAAGCGCGATCCGCGCTACCTGCGCTTCATCGGCCGCGTGATCAAGTACACGATCCTGCTATTGCTCGGCATCCTGATCTTTTACGCGTTCGAGCGGCTGCTGATCGCGGTCTGACGGCGCGGGCGGGTCGGCGTGGCTCGCGAGGCGTTGGAGCGCGCTGGCGAGCGGCCCGTGGCCCAGGGTCGCCGCGAGCGCCCGCAGGGTTCGGGCGGCTCCCCCATCTAATTGTTCCATATGTCGTTTTGGCGACGCGTCCGGTGCCGGCCGGGCTTGCACACGCACCCTGATTCCAGTAAATTCCCAGCCTTCGCGGGCGAGTTTGTGCAGCACATCGGGCATCCGCTGGCGGATCAACGCCGCCGCGGCTCCGCTTGCTGCAACCAGTTCGAGTTCATCTGATCGAGCAGCGACGACGCGCACGTGGCGGACGAGTGCCGCGGGCAGCGCCTGGTGCAGCTTTTGTTGCAGGTCGGACTCGCGCTGCCGGCGCGCCTGCAGGGCGCCCAGCGCGGCTTCGGTGGCGAGCACTTGCTTTAGGGACCGCATGACGTTAGCATATTTCGGGTCGGCGCAACGGCAACGGGGGCGCCGGCTCGTGCGGGAGGGTCCCATTTGAACATAATCGTCGTCTCCGGCGCCACGGCTCGGGCCCGCACGCTGACTCTCGACTGGCGGCACTGGACGGTGGGCGGGTGCGGGGCCATCGCCCTGTTCCTGTCGTTCACTCTGCTGTTCAACTACGTGACGCTGCGCTACGCCGCAGCGATCAATCATCCGTGGCTGCAGGCGATCCTGCTCGCCGACCAGCGCGAGGAAGCGCAGCGCAGGCAGGAGGTTCTGCAGGGACACCTGAACGCCATGGCGATCAAGCTCGGCGACCTGCAGGCGCGGATGCTTCGCCTCGACGGGCTGGGCGAACGGCTGGCCAAGCTCGCGGGCCTCAAGCCCCAGGAACTGCCCGGCCCGCTGCAGCCGGGGACGACGCCCGGTCGCGGCGGCCCTGCGCCCACCCTGCAGCGCAAGCTGTCGCTCGACGAATTCACCACCATGCTGGCCGACCTTTCGCGCCAAGTCGACCAGCGCACCGATCAACTCGGCGTTCTGGAGGCGCTGCTGGTCCGCGATTCGGCCAACAAGAAGTTCGTGCCGACGCTGACGCCGATCGAGGACGGATGGCACTCGTCGAATTTCGGCTGGCGCATCGACCCGTTCACCGGGTTGCAGAGCTTCCACGAGGGGATCGATTTCCCGGCCGACGCCGGCACTCCGATCGAGGCCGCCGCGAGCGGCAAGGTCACCTTCGCGGACGTGCATCCCGCCTATGGTAAAATGATCGAGATCGACCACGGCAACGGGCTGGTGAGCCGATATGCCCACTGCTCGACCCTGCTGGTCAAGGAAGGCGATCTGGTCGTGGCCGGCCAGCGAATTGGTTTGGTGGGCACGACCGGCAGATCGACAGGGCCGCATCTGCATTTCGAGGTGCGGTTGAACGGCGTACCGCAGAACCCGGCGAAATTCCTGCACGCGGCCGGCTGATACGCCGCCGTCCCGCCGGGCCGGCCGGCGCTGGTGGAAGGGGTGAGGAAGCTCTCACCCCTTGTTTTTTGCCGCGTCGTGCCCATGCTAGTGACCGCCGGCAGCCAGGCGGGCGCGCCGCGCCGGCTTCCAGGTAAATGCAGATCCTATGATTTCCAACATCCTCACCAAGAT
>DATEFZ010000058.1:0-8482 GCA_035280325.1 Casimicrobiaceae bacterium | reverse complement strand
GGCCGCGATCGCATGCTAAGATGAACCATCCGCGCGGCGCCGGAATCGCCGCCGGGGCAAAAATAGCGCCGCCGACGATGCCGCGGTCCTCGCGTTGCGCGCGGCTCGTCACGGGGGCACCATGATCGGCATCCTGATTGTCGCCCACGGCAGCCTGAGCGACAGCCTGATCGCGGCGGTCACCCATGTGCTCGGCAGCCGCCCGCCCCAGTTCGAAGGCATGCGCGTCGCGGCGACTGACGATCCGCTGTCGCTGCTGCCGCGGGCGCGCGAGGTGGTCAGGACGCTGGACAGCGGCGACGGCGTGCTGATCTTCTCCGATATCTACGGCGCGTCGCCATGCAATCTCGCGATCAAGCTGCTGCAGCCGGGACGCGTCGAGGCGGTCGCCGGGGTCAACCTGCCGATGCTGGTGCGGGCCTTCACCTATCGCGGCAAAGGCATGGACACGATGATCAAGAAAGCGATCAGCGGCGGTTGCGACGGCGTCGTGCGCGTCGAAGTGGACCCGGTCTATGCAGCAACGCGAAGTTGAGATCGTCAACAAGCTGGGACTGCACGCCCGGGCATCGGCCAAGCTGACCCAGCTTGCGGCGAAATATCAATGCGATGTGTCGCTGGCCCGCAACGGACGCAAGATCAATGCCAAGAGCATCATGGGCGTGATGATGCTGGCCGCCGGCAAGGGCTCGCGAGTGATCCTCGAGACCGACGGCCCCGACGAAGCCGAGGCCATCGATGCGATCAGCGCGCTGATCGGCGACTGCTTCGGCGAGGGACAATGATCGTCGCCGGCCGCGCGTCGCGCGGCGTCGCCGACCCCCGACAGATCGAGTGCGGTGCAGCGCGGAACCAATCGATCGGAGGCGTGTTCAATGAACAGACGCGCCTTTCGGCGGCCGCCGGACGCGCCAGTTCATTCCTCGACGGATTCCTCGATCATGCAAACCACCGATGTCGGCATCACCAATCGCCTGGGCCTGCACGCGCGCGCAGCGGCAAAGATCGTGCGTCTGGCGTCGCAATTTCGTTGCAGCGTGTGTCTGATCGTCGATGGCCGGCGGGCGAGCGCCCGCAGCATGGTCGCGGTGATGATGCTGGCGGCGAGCGTTGGCACCACGGTGACGCTGGAAACCAGTGGACCGGACGAAGCCGCGGCGATGGCCGCCATGGTGCAGCTGTTCGACAACGGATTCGGCGAAGTGCGTTGAGCCGGCGCCGGCCGTGAGCTTCGTTCTGCACGGCGTCGGCGTCTCCGGCGGCATCGCCATCGGCCGGGCGCAGCTCGTCTCGCACGCGACCCTCGAAGTCGCGCACTACGCGATCGCGCCGGAGCAGGTGCCGGCCGAGATCGAGCGCCTGACGCAGGCCATCCACGCGGTGCAGAAGGAGCTGGAGACGCTGCACGGCGCGATGACCTCGGGCGCGGCGCCGGCCGAGTTCGGCGCCTTTCTCGACGTGCACTGGATGATCCTCACCGATCCGACGCTGTCGGAGGCGCCGAAGCGGATGATCGCCGAGCAGCACTGCAACGCCGAATGGGCGCTGACCCAGCAGATGGGCATTCTGGTCGAGCAGTTCGACGCGATCGAGGACCCGTACCTGCGCGAGCGCAAGGCCGACGTGGTGCAGGTGGTCGAGCGCGTGCTCAAGGTCCTGCTCGGCCGACCCGGCGGCGTGCGTCCGGCGAGCCAGGAGGAGCAGACGATCCTGGTCGCGCACGACCTGTCGCCGGCCGACGTCATCCAGTTCAAGAGCCACCACTTCGCGGCTTTCCTGACGGACCTGGGCGGGGTCAGCTCGCACACGGCAATCGTGGCGCGCAGCCTCAACGTGCCTGCGGTGGTGGCGACGCACAACGCGCGCGGTCTGATCCGCGAGTCCGAGCTGTTGATCGTCGACGGCGCCAGGAACGTCGTCATCGTCAATCCCGATCCGTCGGTGCTGGCCGAATACCGGCTCAAGCAGGGCGAGCTCGAGCTGGCGCGCAAGAAGCTGAAAAGACTCAAGACGACGCACGCGACCACGCTCGACGGCGAGACGGTCGAGCTGTTCGCCAATATCGAGCTGCCCGACGACCTCGAGCAGGCGCTGGAAAACGGCGCCCAGGGCGTCGGGCTGTTTCGCAGCGAGTTTCTTTTCCTGAACCGGCACGACCTGCCGTCCGAGGACGAGCAGTTCGAGGCCTACCGCGCCGTCGCTGTCGGCATGCGCGGCAAGCCGGTGATCGTGCGCACCTTCGACCTCGGCGCCGACAAGCACAAGGAAGGGCTGGACGGCCTCGCCCGCGTCGCGCCGAACCCGGCGCTGGGCCTGCGCGCGGTGCGCTTTTGCCTCGCCGAGCCGCGCCTGTTCGTGACCCAGCTTCGCGCCATCCTGCGCGCCTCGCACTACGGCAACGTCCGCATCCTGATTCCGATGCTGGCCTCGACCACCGAGATCGATCAGACGCTCAGCCTGCTGGCGCAGGCCAAGGAGAGCCTGCAGGAGCAGGGCCTGCCGTTCAACGCCTCGATCGAGGTCGGCGGCATGATCGAGATTCCGGCGGCGGTGCTGACCATCGAGCCGTTCGCCCGCCGGCTGGACTTCCTGTCGATCGGCACCAACGACCTGATCCAGTACACACTGGCGGTCGATCGCGCCGACGAGGCGGTGTCGCACCTCTACGACCCGCTGCACCCCGCGGTGCTGAAGCTGATCGCGATGGCCATCGCGACCGCCAACAAGATTCCGGTGCCGATCGCGGTGTGCGGCGAAATGGCGGGCGAAGCGTACCTGACGCGACTCCTGCTCGGCATGGGCCTGCGCAATTTCTCGATGCACCCCGCGCACCTTCTCAACGTCAAGCAGCGCGTGCTGACCACCGACGTCGGCGAGATCCGGCCGCTGGTCGGGCGACTGTTGCGCGGCGAGGAACCGCCAAAAGTGGCCGCGCTGCTGGAGAAGCTCAACGGTTGACTTTCGCCTCGACGGCGATAGACTAGTCGACGCGCCGATTTGACGATCAGCTTGCGGGCGCGGGGGTGACGCGGTACCGGAATCGGTACCAGCGGCCCCGACAAATACGGCTAAAGCGGCGAGGAAGAAGATCCGACCCGATTGGCGCCAAGCTGATCGGGTTTTTTATTGCCGGGAACCACGGCGACTATCTCGAGCTTGGCTGCAACGACGACCTCGGTGGGGCTGGTCACGCCGCAGCGCGCGCGATTCGACGCGCCGATCGCGCTGCGCTCGGGCGCGTCGCTGGCGGCGTTCGAGCTGGTCTACGAGACCTACGGCAGGCTCGACTCGACGCGCTCGAACGCGATCCTGGTCTGCCATGCGCTCAACGCCTCGCACCATGTCGCCGGCGTCCACGCCGGCGTCGAGGCGAGCGAAGGCTGGTGGGACAACATGGTCGGTCCCGGCAAGCCGGTCGACACCGAGCGCTTTTTCGTCGTCGGCGTCAACAATCTGGGGAGCTGCTTCGGGTCGACCGGTCCGGCGTCGGTCAACCCGGCAACGGGCAAGCCCTGGGGCGCCGATTTTCCGATCGTCACCGTCGAGGACTGGGTCGACGCGCAGGCCCGGCTCGCCGACCGCCTGGGCATCGAGCGCTTCGCCGCCGTGATGGGCGGCAGTCTCGGCGGCATGCAGGCGCTGGCGTGGGCGACCCGCTATCCGCAGCGGATCGGACGGGCGCTGGTCATCGCCGCCGCGCCGAACCTGTCGGCGCAGAACATCGCCTTCAACGAAGTCGCGCGCGCGGCGATCCTGACCGATCCGGAATTCCACTCCGGCAACTACTACGAGCACGGCGTCAAGCCGGTGCGCGGCCTGCGCGTGGCGCGCATGGTCGGCCATATCACCTACATCTCCGACGAGCAGATGGAGGAGCGCTTCGGTCGCCAGCTTCGCAGCAGGTTGAGCTATTCGTTCGGGCCCGAGTTCGAGATCGAGTCGTATCTGCGCTATCAGGGCGAGAAGTTCGCCGAGTATTTCGACGCCAATACCTACCTCGGCATCACCAAGGCGCTCGACTACTTCGATCCCGCGTCGGCCAGCGGCGGCGACCTGGCACGCGCGCTCGCGCCGGCGCAGTGCCGCTTCCTGGTGATCTCGTTCACCACCGACTGGCGCTTCGCACCGGCGCGCTCGCGCGAGATCGTCAAGGCGCTGGTCGACAACCGTCGCGACGTCTGCTACGCCGAAATCGTCGCGCCGCACGGTCACGACGCGTTCCTGCTCGACACGCCGCAGTACCACGCGATCGTGCGCGCGTATCTGGCCCGCGCCGCCGAGGAACTGGCGACATGAGCAGCGCCAGCTACGCGACCCGGCCCGACTTCTCGACCATCGCCGGCTGGATCGCCGCCGATGCGCGCGTGCTCGACCTGGGCTGCGGCGACGGCAGCCTGCTCGCGTATCTCGCCGCTTCGCGCGGCGCGTCCGGCTACGGGATCGAGATCGACGACGCGGGCGTGCTGGCGTCGATCGGCAACGGCGTCAACGTGATCCAGAGCGACCTCGAAAGCGGGCTCGCCGGCTTCGACGACCAGTCGTTCGATAGCGTGATCCTGTCGCAGACGCTGCAGGCGATGCGGCACACCGAGGAGATCGTGCTCGAGATGCTGCGGGTCGGGCGCCAGGCGATCGTCACCTTTCCCAACTTCGGCCACTGGGCGCACCGGCTGCAGGTGCTGCGCGGCCGGATGCCGGTGTCGAAGGAGCTTCCCTACCAGTGGTACGACACTCCTAACGTACACCTGTGCACGGTCGCCGACTTCGACGCCTTCTGCGCCGAGCGGCGCTTCGCCGTGCTCGAGCGCGTCGTGCTGCACGATGCGCGCCGCGTGTCGCTGCTGCCGAATCTGCTCGGCTCGCTCGCGATCTACCGCTTCCGCCGCGGCGACAGCGCCGCTTGAGCCGCGCTCTGCCGCTCGCCGCGCTTCGCTACAATGCCGGCGATGAGCGAGTCGAAGCCGCCGCTGGCGAAGGCGCTGTTCAATCGCCGGATGCTGATCTGCGTCTTCACCGGCTTCAGCTCCGGGCTGCCGCTCTACATCCTGATCAGCCTGCTGCCGGCGTGGCTGCGCACCGGGGGGGTCGACCTGAAGGCGATCGGACTGTTCGCGCTGATCGGGTTGCCGTTCACCTGGAAGTTTCTCTGGTCGCCGCTGGTCGATCGCTACGCGCTGCCGCTGCTGGGGCGGCGCCGCGGCTGGATGCTGGCGACGCAACTGGCGCTGCTGGTTTCGCTGCCGCTGTTCGGGACGCTGGCGCCGCGGAACGAGCTGTGGTCGATCGCGGCGCTCGCCCTCGCCGTGGCGCTGTTCGCCGCGACCCAGGATATCGTGCTCGACGCGTATCGCCGCGAGCTCCTGCCCGATGCCGAGCTCGGGCTCGGCAACTCGATCCACGTCCAGGCCTACCGGATCGCGAGCTTGATCCCGGGCGCGCTGTCGCTCGTCCTCGCCGACCACCTGCCGTGGTCGAGCGTATTCTTCATCACTGCGCTGTTCATGCTGCCGGGCATCGCCAACACGCTGCTGATCGCCGAGCCCGCCGCGTCGCGCGCCGCGCCGCGCACGCTGCGCGCGGCGGTCGTCGAGCCGTTCCACGAGTTCATCACCCGCTCCGGCGTGGCGCAGGCGCTGCTGGTGCTCGCCTTCATCTTCCTCTACAAGCTCGGCGACAGCATGGCGACCGCGCTGGCGACGCCGTTCTATCTCGACATGGGCTTCAGCATGACCGAGATCGGATTGATCGCCAAGAACGTCGGCCTGTGGGCGAGCGTCATCGGCGGACTGGCCGGCGGCATCTGGATGCTCAGGATCGGCATCAATCGCGGCCTGTGGCTGTTCGGCGCCGTGCAGGTCGTCTCGATCGCCGGTTTTGCCTGGCTGGCCGCGGTGGACGCGCCCGATCGCGTGCTGCTGGCGGTGGTGATCGCGTTCGAAGCTCTGGGCGTCGGGCTCGGCACCGCGGCGTTCACCGCGTTCATCGCGCGCACCACCGACCCGCGCTACACCGCGACCCAGTTCGCTCTGTTCACCAGCCTTGCCGCCGTGCCCCGCTCGGTCGTCAACGCCACGACCGGCTGGATCGTCGATGCGATCGGCTGGTTCGATTTCTACCTGCTGTGCATCGCGCTTGCGCTGCCCGGGATGGCGCTGCTGCTCAAGGTCGCGCCATGGAACGCGGCGGAGGCTAACCCGCGCGAGCAGGCCAGGCGCGACGCGCGGCCGCAGCCGGAATCTACCGATCACAACGCATAGTCGTAGTCGATGATCAGCGGGGCGTGGTCCGAAAACCTCCGATTGGTATAGATCGCCGCCACTCGCGCCCGGGCGGCGATCCCGGCGGTGGCGATCTGGTAGTCGATCCGCCAGCCCACGTTCTTGGCCCAGGCCTGGCCGCGGTTGGACCACCAGGTGTATTGCTCGGGCTCGCGGTTCAGGCGCCGGAAGACGTCGACGAATCCCAGCTCGTCGAACACCCGCGAGAGCCAGGCCCGCTCCTCCGGCAGGAATCCCGAATTTTTCTGGTTGCCGCGCCAGTTCTTGAGGTCGATCGGCTGGTGCGCGATGTTCCAGTCGCCGCACAGGATCACCTCCTTGCCGGCGTTGCGCAACGCTTCGAGGTGCGGCAGGAACTCGGCGAGAAAGCGGTACTTGGCGAGCTGGCGCTCGGGCGAGCTCGACCCCGAGGGCAGGTAGACGCTGATCACGGCCAGTGCGCCGAAATCGGCGGCGAGGTAGCGGCCCTCGGCGTCGAACTCGTCGCTGCCGAAGCCGGCTTGGATCGGCACGGCGCGGCGGGCGTACAGCGCGACGCCGCTGTAGCCCCTGCGGCTCGCCGCATGGAAGCTGGCGTGCGAGCGGCGCGGCGCGCGCAGCGACTTCGGCACGTCGTCGGGATGGGCCTTGATCTCCTGCAGGCAGACGACGTCCCAGGGCTCGACCCGGGCGAGCCAGCGGGCGAAGCCCTTGCGTTCGGCCGAGCGGATGCCGTTGACGTTGAGGGTGACGATGCGCATGGCTTTGGCCTGCCGCCGGCGAGCGCGGAGTTTACGCGATCCCGCTCGGGGGGCGGACGATTGCCCGGAAGGTATAATTTGCAGCCGACGCCGCAAAGCCTCATGTCCGATTTCAGGCAGGAATTCCTCGAGTTCGCCTTGGCACGCGACGTGCTTCGGTTTGGCGCATTCGTCACCAAGGCGGGACGCAAGACACCCTACTTTTTCAACGCGGGGTCGTTCAACGACGGAGCGAGCCTGGGCGAGCTCGGCCGGTACTACGCCACGGCGTACCTGGCCTCGAACCTGCGCTGCGACCAACTGTACGGGCCGGCCTACAAGGGGATCACGCTGGCCGCGGTGACGGCCGTCGCGCTCGCCGCAAAAGGGCACAATCTGCCTTACAGTTTCAACCGCAAGGAGGCCAAGGATCATGGCGAAGGCGGCGTCATCGTCGGAGCAGCGCTGAAAGGTCGGGTCTTGATCGTCGACGACGTGATCACAGACGGCGGCGCCAAGCGGGAGGCGATCGAGCTGATCCGGGGCCACGGCGCGGTGCCGGCCGGCGTGCTGATCGCCTTCGATCGCATGGAGCGCGGCAGGGACCGGCGTTCCGCCGTCCAGGAGCTGGAAGCCGAATTCGGCGTCCCGGTAGTTGCCATCGCCACGCTCGACGACTTGCTCGCGCTGCTGGCGCGGCGCGACGATCTGGCCGGCCATCGCCGCGACGTGAGCGCGTATCGCGAGCTGTACGGAGTGGCAGCGTGAGGCAACAAGGACAAGTGAGCGCCGGACGAGCAGGAGCAGGATCATGATGAACGTCGTCGATCTTCCGCCGGCGGCGAGGCGGCTCGCGCGCGCGCTCGCGCTCGTCGCTCTCGCCTGCGCCGCCGGCGACTCGGCTGCGGCCGGCGTCTACAAGTGGACCGACGACAAGGGCGTGGTCCACTACAGCGACCGCATCCCGCCCGATTCGGTCGCCAAGGGCGCGACGGTGCTCGACAAGCAGGGGCGCGCGGTGCGCAAGATCGAGCCGGCGCCGACCGCCGAGCAGCTTCGCGCCAGCGAGCTCGAGGCGCAGCGACAGCGCGAGCAGGCCAAGGTCGACGCCGAGCAGGCGCGCCGCGATCGCGCGCTGACCCAGTCGTTCTCCAGCGAGGCCGAGATCGACGTGGCGCGGGCCCGCGCGATATCGACGATCGAGGCACAGATCAAGACCATCCAGGCATACATGGCCGACATGTCGCGCCACAAGCAGGAGCTGGAGCGGCGCAAGGTGGCGCTCGGCGCCAAGCCGGTGCCGGCGGGGCTCGACAACGAGCTCGGCTCGGTGAACGACGAGCTCAAGCGGCAGACCGAGCAGCTTGCGCAAAAAAAGGAAAGCCTGGTCGCCGTCGGCAAGAAGTACGATGCCGACAAGAAGCGCTGGCAGGAGATCAAGGCGGAGCAGCAGGCCGCGGCCGACCGGGCGCGCGCCGCCGACGA
>DATEFZ010000057.1:0-7566 GCA_035280325.1 Casimicrobiaceae bacterium | reverse complement strand
CACGCACGCTCGATGACCGATCGCGCGCCGTCATCGGCGCGATCGCGCCGGTGATGCTGGCCGGCGCGCTGCCCTCGGGCGATGCTGCGTCGGTCCGGGAGGTCGTGGCCGGCGTCGAAGCGGCGATTGCCGGCCTGCCGCCGGCAACGCGCAAGGAGATCGACGAACTGTTCTCGCTCTTGTCGTTCGCACCGACGCGCTGCCTGGTCGCGGGCGTCTGGTCGCCCTGGGCGGAAGCCTCGCCGGCCTCGATCGCGGCGTTTCTCGAGGCGTGGCGCGGCAGCCGCTTCGCGCTGTTGCGCTCGGCGCACGATGCGCTGCACCAGCTCGTGTTCGGCGCCTGGTACGCGAGCGATCGCGCCTGGCCGGCGATCGGCTATCCCGGGCCGCCTTCGCTTTCTGTCTGACGATGAGCGCCGCGATCCTGCGCCAGCCGCCGGTTCCCGATCCGTTCCGCGCCGGCATCGATCGCGGCTGGAAATTGATCGACGCGTCGGCGCTCGCCGCCGACTTGGCACTCGACGCCGACGTGGCCATCGTCGGCACCGGCGCGGGCGGCGGGATCACCGCGGAAATCCTGAGTGGCGCCGGGCTTCGAGTGGTGATGATCGAGGAAGGCCCGCTGGCGACCTCGCGCGACTTTCACATGCTCGAAAGCGAAGCCTATCCGCAGCTCTACCAGGAATCGGCCGCGCGCAAGACGCGCGACAAGGCGATCAACATCCTGCAGGGACGCTGCGTCGGCGGCGGCACCACCGTCAACTGGACGTCGTCGTTCCGGACACCGGAAGCGACGCTCGCGCACTGGGCGCGCGCGTTCGGCATCGCCGGCTTCTCGGCGTCCGATCTGGCGCCCTGGTTCGAGCGCGTCGAGCAACAACTCGGCATCGCGCCCTGGCAGGTCGCCCCGAACGAGAACAACGAGGCGCTGCGCCGCGGCGCGCATTCGCTCGGCATCCCGGTCGGCGTGATCCGGCGCAACGTCCGCGGCTGCTGGAACCTGGGCTACTGCGGCGTCGGTTGCCCGACCAACGCCAAGCAGTCGATGCTGGTCACGACGATACCGGCGGCGCTCGATCGCGGAGCGACGCTGATGACGCGCGCGCGAGGCTGGATGCTCGAGCACGCGCGCGGACACGTCGCGGCGCTGCATTGCATCGGCCTCGACCCGCGGGGTACCGATCCGACCGCGCGCCGCATCGTCGTGCGCGCGGCGACCTTCATCGCCGCCGGCGGGGCACTCGGCACGCCGGCGCTCTTGCTGCGAAGCAGGATACCCGATCCGGACGGGTTGGTCGGCAGGCGCACGTTCCTGCATCCGACCGTCGTTTCGGCGGCGCTGATGCCCGACGCGGTCGACGGCTGGGCCGGCGCGCCGCAGACGATCTACTCCGACCATTTCCTCGATTCGCCGCTCGACGGTCCGATCGGCTACAAGCTCGAGGCGCCGCCGCTGCACCCGGTGCTGGTGGCGACGACGCTGCCCGGCGATGGCGAACCGCACGCGCGCTGGATGCGCGAGCTGCCGCGGATGCAGGTCCTGATCGCGCTGATGCGCGACGGCTTCCATCCGGAGAGCGTCGGCGGCAGCGTGTCGCTGCAGCGGGACGGCACGCCGGTGCTCGACTATCCGCTGAACGACTACTTCTGGGACGGCGCGCGACGTGCGCTGGCGACGATGGCCGAGATCCAGTTCGCCGCCGGCGCGACCAAGGTGCTGCCGGTGCACGGCAGCGGCGTCGGCTTCGATAGCTGGCGGGCCGCGAGAAGCGGGATCGCCCGGCTTCCGCTCGCGCCGCTGGCGCTTCCGGTGGTCAGCGCGCACGTGATGGGCGGCAGCCCGCTCGGTCCCGACGCGAAGCGCGCGGTGGCCGATATCGACGGCCGGCATCACCATCTGGACAACCTCTACGTCCTCGACGGATCGCTCTTTCCGACCAGCATCGGCGCCAACCCGCAGCTTTCGATCTACGGCATCGTGGCCAGGCTCGCGTCGGGGCTGGCGCAGCGTCTCGCCCCGGCCAGGGTCGCCGCCGGCGATTAGGGTGAACGCTCTAACGCGACCGGCTACAGTGGACGTGCGGTCGCCGCCCGGCGGCCAATCGACATCACCCAGGAGCGATACCATGGTCAAGCAAGTCTCTTTCGATCGCGCCATCGTCGGCGCCGGCACGCTGGCCGAAACCGCGCTCACCGCTTCGCGCCAGGCATGGCTCGCCAGCCTCGGCGCCGTTGCAATCTCGCGCCAGTGGGCGCGCCACGAAGCCGCCAACACCTTCCGCGCGCTGGCCAGACACGGCGCGACGGTCGAGAAGGACGCGATCCGCGTACTCGGCGATCGCGTCGAAACCTCGATCGCGACCGCGACGTCGCTGTTGCGTGACGCGCGCAGGAACATGCTGGCGACGGTGAACGATATCGCCGAAACGACGGCCGCCGCGCTGCCGCAGGTCCGCCTGCCGGCCTTTGCATCCGCCGCGCCGGCCGTGAAACCGCGCCGGAGTGCGAGCAAGCGGGCAGCCCGCAAGCACGTCGCCAAGCCTGTCCGCCGCGCCAAGCGCAAGTCGGCCAGGTCGAAGTAGTAGCCCGCAACGGGGAAATCAATAGTGTCTGGCTTGCCATAGCGCTATCGCTCCCTACTGCTTCCCCGTCGCAGACCACTAGCGTAGTAGAATCCAGCCGGTTGTCGGGCAAGTTCGGGGCAAGTTCGGGGCAACGCCGGCTGGAGGATCGACGATGTCGGGAGCGGTGGCACCGGCAAGGCGCCACCGCGCCGGTTACGATCGTATCGCCGCTCCCCGCGCCGGTCCGGCGCTCCCCCGCAACGCAAGTCGCTGATGGCCGAGCGCAAGCGTCCGCGCCGGACTCGCCAGCGTATCGTCGAGACGAGCCTTGCGCTGTTCAACCGCCAGGGCGCGCCGCACGTCACGACGGCGGAGATTGCCGACGAGATGGGCATCAGTCCCGGCAATCTGTACTATCATTTTCGCAACCGCGAAGAGATCGTCGGCGAGCTTTTCGCGGCCTTCGAGCGGCGGCTCGAGGATCTGTTCGCGGCTCCCGCAGACCGCCTGGCCGATGTCGAGGACGTGTGGTTGTTTCTGCACCTGTTGTTCGAGGCGATGTGGGACTATCGCTTCCTCTACCGCGATCTGGACGAGATCCTGTCGCGCAGCGACAAGGTCTCGGCGCGCTTCCTGCGGCTGATGCGGCGCATCCGGCAGACGATGTTCGCGCTGTGCGGCAGCATGGTTGCCGCCGGGACGATGCGCGCGTCGGAGGGCGAGATCGCGGCGCTCGCCGACAACGCATCGCTGGTCGCGACCTACTGGATGTCGTACCAGAAATTCGCCGCCAGCGAACCCGGCAACGACGAGGTCAGTCTCGACCGCGCCGCGTACCAGGTGCTGTCGCTGATCGCGCCGTTCCTGCAGGGCCCGTCGCGCGCGCTGCTGACGCAATTGAGCCGCAACTATCTGAGCGCCGACTGTTGACCGGAGGCCGCATGGCAAAGCAATGGTTGCGCTTTCCGCACGCCGACAAGGCGTTTGCCTACGACGGCGCTGCGTTGAAAAAGCACTGGGGCAGGCTGCACCGCGGCGACGCCGAGCCGTATCCGCAGGACGTTGCCGCGCAGGAAGCCTGGCGGCTCTACCACGCCGGCGAATTTCAGCGCGCGGTCGACACCGGCCGCGCCGCAGGCGGCGCCGCGCTCAACGCCGCGATCAAGGCGCAGGCGATCTACGCCAACTACCTCGAGAAGGACCAGGCGAAACTGGCGCTGTTCGAGCAGGCGGCCGACTGGGCCGACGCGCGCCGCGGCGAAGCCCCGAAGGACGCCAACGCCCACTACCTGTACGCGTACGCGCTCGGCCGCCACGGCCAGGGCATTTCGGTGGCGAAGGCGCTGACGCAGGGCTACGGCGGCAAGATCAGGGACGCTCTGGGGAGCGCGATGAAGCTCGCGCCGGCGCACGCCGACGCGCATACCGCGTTCGGCGCATACCAGGCCGAGGTCATCGCCAAGGTCGGTGTGCTGGTCGCGGGCATGACCTACGGCGCGAAAAAGGATTCCGCGCTCGAGCACTTTCAGAAGGCGCTCAAGCTCAATGCCGATTCGGCGATCGCGCGCATCGAATACGCCAACGGATTGATCCTGCTGTTCGGCAAGGAGCGCCTCGCCGAGGCGACCAGGCTCTATGAGCGGGCTGCGGCGTGCAAGCCGGCCGACGCGATGGAGCGCCTCGACGTCGAGCTGGCGCGCTCCGAGCTCGAATAGAGCGCTCGTTGAGACCGGGCCGTTCGGCCGGACGAAGCTAGGCCGCGCCGAATATCGCCTTCTCGACTTCCGGCGCGCTCGGCGGTCGCTCCCAGGGCCAATGCGATAGCAGCGTCGCCACCACCAGCTTGTCGAACTCGGGCGCGAAGCGATCGATCAGCCGATCGGGATCGGGGCATAACCCGCGGTCGGCGATGACGCCGAACTGCACGGCGCCGTCGTACGACAGGATCGACACCCCCATGCCGATATCGCCCGACTGCGGCACCCAGAACATCATCGCGTCGATCCGGGCACCGGCCAGGAACAGCGGTTGCTGCGGCCCCGGCACATTGGTCATCACGGCGGTCGCGTTTCTGGCCAGCAGCGCGAGCAGCTCTTCCTGCAACGCCTTCGGTCCGGCGCCCATCGCGGCAAGAATGCCGAGTGAGAGCACCGGCTGGTACGACCCCTTCAGCGCGCGCATGTTGGCGCGCACGGCATACAGGCGCTCGACCGGGTTGGCGATGCCGAGCGGGAGATCGAGGAACACCAGCCCGAAGCGATTGCCGAGCTGGTAGGCCCTTTCCGGCGGCCGCAGGTTCACCGGCACCAGCGCGCGCAGGCTTGCCCCGTCGACGTCGTCGCCGTGCGACACCAGATACGAGCGCATCGCACCGGCGACCGCTGACAGGAGCACGTCGTTGATCGAGCAATCGTACGCGCGACCTATTGCCTTGACGTCGGCCAGCGGGACCGGATCGGCCCAGGCGACGCCCTTGGCGACGCCCGGCCGGCCCTTGAAGCGCGTGCGCGAATCCTCTCCCATCGTGGCGAGCTTGACGACCTCGGCGGTCAGCGCCTGCCCCTGACCGGCCAACGCAACCGCGCGCGCCGGATCGTGCCAGAGGCCGATGCCTTTCTCGATCAGCATCGATCCGGTCTTCATCGCCGACTTCAGCGCGTCGCTCAACGGGCTGTCGAACGAGTCCGCCGGCGCACCGTCCGACGCGGCTTCACGTGGCGGCGGCGCAGGTCCCTGCATCCTGCCTGCGCGGTCGGCGTCGGTCAGCGACAGCATGACCTGAATCAGCGCGATGCCGTCGGCGTAGCTGTGATGGATGCGCACGACGATCGCGCTGCCCGCTTCGTAGCGCTCGACCAGGTGGAACTGCCACATCGGGCGCGCAGGATCGAGCGGCTGGCTCACCAGCGCGCTGACGAACGCCTCGAGCTCGGCCTTGCCGGCACGGCCCGGCAGCACGGCGCGTTTCAGGTGATGGCCCAGATCGAAGCTCTCGCCGTCCTGCCAGCAGGCCCCGCCCGCGCCTTGCACTGCGCGCTGCCGGAACCGCTGGAAGCGCAGGAAGCGCTGCTCGAGGGTGTTGCGCAGGCGGTCTAACGCGAGGCGCTCGCGCAAGACCAGCACGCCGCAGATGATCATCAGGTTGCTCGGCCGATCCATCCGCAGCCACGCGGTGTCGACGCTCGACAGGCGCTCGCGCTTGCTGCGGGGATTGGTCGTTGCCATGCGGATGCACGCGGTGGGAAGTCGCGCTAAAGTAACATAGTCGACAATCGCCCGACCGAGGAGGCAGTGTGCCCGCCGCGCCCAAGGATCTGACCGCGCAATTCGAGGCCGCCGCCGCAGCGGCCAAGCAGACCAAGAAGAAGCCCGACAACGCGACGCTGCTCAAGCTCTATTCGTACTACAAGCAGGCGAGCGAAGGCGACGTCCGCGGCGATCGTCCGGGAGGATTCGACTTCGTCGGCGGCGCCAAGCACGACGCCTGGAGCAAGCTCAAGGGCATGAGCCGCGACGAGGCGATGCGGAACTACATCAAGCAGGTGGAGAAGCTCAACCGCGAATAGCGACGAGCTCGCTCACCAGCCCCTAGATCGTAAGCTTGCGCAACAGCCCCGGATCCTTGACCACCGTGCGCTGCCGCCCCGGCGGCGCGCCGTAGAGGCCGGCCGGCGGATTCGTCTCCAGCCTCGAAAGCACCGACGGCTCGGTGCAGCGATGGTCGAATGCGACTGCGACCTGATCGGCGCTCGCGCTGCGAACGCCGAAGCAGGCCAGCCCGAGCTTGGCGTTAAGCGGTTTCAGCACCGCGGCGGCGATCAGGTCGCTGGCCGCGCCGTCACCGGCGAGCTCGAGGTCGTACAGGCGCGGATGCGCAGCCGCGCGCATGCTCGCCGCCAGCACGTTGGGCAGGCCGAGCAGTTCGCGCGCCAGCAGGTCCTCGGCGGCGGTGTCGGGCATGCCCTCGACCGCCATGGTCACCTTCTGGCCGGTCAGGCTCGCGTGTTGCAGGAAGAACTCGCGCGAAAATTCATCGGCGATCCTGGCACCGATCGCCTGCAGGGCCTCCTCCTCGCTCGGCCAGCTGCCGACGCCCTTGGGCAGCGCCGTGTTGTAGTAGATTTCCTCTCCGGTCTCGCGATCGATGCACTTCACCGTCCACGAGGTCAGCGCGTATTTGCTGACCGTCAGGCCGGACGCCGGCAGTCGCATCGACAGCTTCTTGACCCTCGCTTCGCCGTCGACCAGGAAATCGGCGCCCGTTCCCTTGTCCGGAGCACCCGCGCCGCCCTCCGACCAGGTGCGAAAGCCGAACGACTTGATCCGCTCCTTGAGTATGTTCTCCGCGACCGGCGAGGGCGTCGCGGCGACGTCGGGAAGGTCGGCGTCGCGCACGCTGACGCGGAGCGCGACTTTCGGATTGCCACCGGCGCGAATCAGCTCGACTCGCTCGTCGCGCGACATCTGGTTGAGCGACTTCTGCACCGCCTTGACGTTGACCACGCCTTCGGTCGTCATCGACAGGAGGCCGTCCTTGCCGAGCTGCGGCTCGCTTTCGCGAACCACCGTCGGGACGAAGCTCGCGCTCTGCGACAACAAGCGATCCTTCAAGAGATCGTAGTTCTGTTGCAGCGATCGCTGCTGCAGCAGGAGTCCCAGGGCCTTCTCGACCAGCTGGCTGCGCGAATCGGCGCGCAGCGCGTTCTGCTCCAGGGTCTGGTCGCCGTGGTAGCTGGGGTCGCTGGGATCGATCAGGCCGACCGCGGAAATGAGCATTGTGCCCGGCGCGGCGGTTGCAACGCTCGCCGGCGGGACGACGGACGGCGGCGCGGCTCGGGCGACGGCAGGTGGCGCGGCGGGATGTTGTGCCACCATGCCTTGCCCGGCGTCCGATCGCCGGTACTCGAACAACCACGCCAGCGCGCCGATCGCGATCACCGCCAGTGCAACGACCAGCGCCACCGCGGTCAGCGGCAATTTCCTGTGCGGCGGCGGTGCCGCG
>DATEFZ010000056.1:0-16072 GCA_035280325.1 Casimicrobiaceae bacterium | reverse complement strand
CGCGCTCGGGCTCGCGCTGCTCGGCCTCGCGCTGCCGTGGCTTGCGCCGGCGCGCGCGGGCGCCGACGACGACGGCGGAGTGCCCGCCTCGCGGCAGGACACGCAGCTCGATCCCGCGCTCGAGCAGCGCATCCTGGCGCTCGATCCCGAGCACATCTCGGCCGCCGACGTGCGCGACGTGCTGTCGAAGGCCCCGGCGCCGCGGATCATCTGCCTGCAAGGCAGCGCTGCGTTCATCAGCATGAAGCCGTTCGCCGAATTCCTGATTGCGATGGGTTATCCCAAGTCGAAGCTGCGCGATCCGGTCGACGGCAGCATGTCGCGCAGCAGCTTCGGCAATGCCGAACGGCTGGCCGGCGAGATGGCGTGGTACTACGAGAACGAAGGCATGATGCCGATGCTGATCGGCCACAGCCAGGGCGGCATGCTGGCGATCAAGGTGCTCTACGCGCTCAACGGCTCGTTCCGGCGCGAGATTCCGGTCTGGAACCCGCTGACCCGCAGCGCCGAGCCGCGCACCAGTATCGTCGATCCGCTTTCCGGCCGAGAGCGGCCGGTGCTCGGGCTCAAGGTCGGCTACGTCGCCGCGCTCGCCACGGGCAAGCTGCCGCGCTTCCTGCTCGGGCAGTGGGACATGATGGGCAAGCTGCGCGCGATTCCCGACACGGTCGAGGACTTCACCGGATTCACCATCGACTGGGACCTGATCGCCGGCACCCTGCCGGGGAGCGAAACCTACCACTCCGACGGGAGCGCCAACGTGCGCAACGTCGAGCTGCCGCGCGAGACTAGCCACATCCGCATGCCGCGGACACGCTACCTGACCGGGCAGCGCGTCACCCGTGCATGGATCGACGACTACGATCCCACCGTGCCGCTGCCGCCGCTGCCCGAGGGGCCGGGCACCGACTCCGCCAACATCGTGCACGCCGCCGACATCTGGTACAGCGTCAAGAAACACTGGTGCATCGAGGCGCAGCGCCTGTTGCGGGCACGCCGCACGCCGGGTCTGCCATCGGGTGACGGGCGGTGAGCGAACGGTGAGCGGCAAGCTGAATCTGTTCCAGGCCGCGATGATGCGTTGGCGGGACATGCATCCGTACAACGCGGTGCATGTCGTCACGCTGTCGTTGCCGTTCGACCGCGCCAGGCTCGAAGCATCGATCGGCAGACAGCTCGAGCGCCTGGGTCTGACCGGGCTGTCTCTCGACCGCCGGCGCGCCTCGTACCACTGGCAGGGTGGGCCGGCGTCGCGGGCGCTCGCCGTCCTCGCCGCCGGCAGCGATCCGATCGCGGTGGTACGGGCCGAGACCGAGCGCCAGCTCAACCTCGGTTTCGCCGCGAGCGGGGCCTTCGAACCGTTTCGATTCTTTGCGGTCGATGGCGGAGCGCGATTTCATCTTGGTCTCGCCTATGATCATTTCATCGCCGGCGGCGACTCGATCGTTCTGCTGCTGCAGCGGCTGGTCGAGGATTACGCCGGTATCGATGCCGCCGGCACGGCCGTTTTCGGACTCGATCCGCCGAAATATCGACGGCTGTTCGCACGTCAGGCGGTTCCGCTGCTGCTGGGTCTCGGCAGTTGGGGCCGGCTGATCTCGAGTTGTCGCCGCTCGCTGCGGCCGCGCTACGCCAGGGGCGGCGACGGCAGCAACGGCGTCGCCTTCGGCCGGCTCGAGTCCGCCGGCCACGCGCGGCTTGCCCGCACCGCGCACGCCTGGGGCACGACGCAGAACGACCTCTTTCTCGCCATCCTGCTCAAGGTGCTGTCGCCGCGGCTGGCTGAGCGCTATCGCGCGCGGCGGCGGCGCGAGCTGGCGGTCGCCTCGATCGTCAACGTCCGGCGCGACTTCGGCTCCGCGGCGACGCTGAGCTTCGCCCCGCTGCTGGGATCGTTTCGCATCTCGCATCCTGCCCCGCCCGACATCGAGCTGCGCGCGCTGGCTGGCTTCGTTCACGCCGCCACCAGCCGGATCAAGCGCCGCAAGCTCTATCTGCAGACGCTGCTGGCCATAGGCTTGTCGAACCTGCAATGGCGCTTCCTGTCCGACGAGGAGCGCAGACGCTTCCATGCCAAGAACTATGCGGTGTGGGCCGGCATCACGCCGCTGCAGTTGAACGCCTTGTGGCCGGCCGCGCGCGGGTATCCGTTCGCGATCGGCTACCTGCGCGCCGTCGCCACCGGGCCGCTGTCGCCCATCGTGCTCTCGCTGACCACGCTCGGCGACGTGGTCGAGATCGCGCTGTCGTTTCGCACCGCGGCGCTCGGCCGCGACGACGCCGAAGCCATTCTTGCCGAGATCATCCAGTGCATCAGGAGCCTTGCCGAATGACCACGCCGTACCGTGCCTTTGCAACCTTGTTTGTCGTCGTCGCGCTGGCCGCCGCGGGATGTGCCGTCGAGCCGGTGAAGCCGCCGGCGGAGGATTTGCGCGCGGCAGCGCCGGGCAGCGTGCTGCGCGAGCTGTCGATCGACCCGGCGGTCGAGGCGCGCATCCTCGCTCTCGATCCCGACCATATCAGCGACGACGACGTGCGCAACGCGCTCGCCAAGGGCCCGACCCCGCGCATCATCGGCATCCACGGCGGCGTCTATCCGGTCTATCTGCTGATGGAATCGTTCGGCGAATTCCTGATCGGGATGGGCTACCCGGAGAACAGGATCCGCGATCCCGGCGACGGCGCGTACTCGCGCAGCCCGTACGAGGACAGCGCGCGTCAGGCCGGCGAGATCGCCTGGTACTACGAGCACGAGGGCGTGCGGCCGATGCTGATCGGGCACAGCCAGGGCGGCATCCAGGTGGTCAAGATCCTGCACGAGCTCGCCGGCACCTTCGGGCCCGAGCGCGTGTTCAATCCGCTGACCGGGCAATGGGAGGATCGCAGCGTGATCGTCGATCCGCTGACCGGGCGCGAACGGCCGGTGGTCGGCGTGTCGGTCTCGTATGCCGCAGTCGTCGGCACCGGCGGCTGGGCGCTGGCGCTGCCGGTGCACTGGAAGATCGTCTCCGTCGTGCGCACGATTCCCGACACCGTCGACGAATTCACCGGCTACCGCATCGGGCTCGACTTCTTCGCCTGGGACGCACCTGGCCTCGAAGAGGTCAAGACCTTCCACGCCGAGGGCAACGCGAAGGTGCACAACGTCACGCTGCCGGCCGAGTATTCGCACATCTTCGTGCTCGATACGGCGCCGCTCGCACAATTGCCGGCAATGCGGGCGTGGATCAACGCCTTCGACCCGGACGATGCCGCGGGCCGCTCGCCGCTGCCCGACGACGGCGCGACCGCGAACGTGCTGTGGGCGGCCGGCGTCTGGCACGGTGTCAAGAAGCACTGGTGCCTCGAGGCGCAGCGGCTGCTGCGTGCCCGGCAGGCGGCGCTGGGCAAGTAGCGGGAAGGCGCGACACGCGCAGTTGCGGCGCGGGCGATGTTGCCCGCACGCTCGAAGCAGGCGATAATTATCGATTGCCCCGGGCGCGACCGCGAGTTGCCCTGCGCCCACGCGCCCCGCAACCCACGACCCCCTACCACCGCCCGATGCCAGGTCCCCTTGCCGGAAAGGTCGCGCTTGTCACCGGCGCATCGCGCGGCATCGGCCGCGCGATCGCCAACCGGCTGGCCGGCGCTGGATGCGCGATCGCGGCCAACTATTACAACAGTCACGACGAGGCGGAAGCGCTGTGCGAGGCGATCCGCGCCGGCGGCGGCAGAGCACAGGCGTTCCAGGCCAGCGTCGGTGCGCCGGACAGCGTGGCCGAGATGTTCGCCGCGATCGGCGATGCATTCGACCGGATCGACATCGTCGTCAGCAACGCGGCCAGCGGCGTGCTCAAGCCGGTCATGGACATGTCGCTCAAGCACTGGCGCTGGTGTCTCGAGACCAACGCCTTCGCGCTGGCGCTGCTGGCGCAGCACGCGGCGCCGCGGATGCCCGCCGGCGGGCGCATCATCGCGTTGTCCAGCCTGGGCGCCGCCCGCGCGATGCCCGACTACGGCTTCATCGGCGCCTCGAAAGCGGCGCTCGAGTCGCTGGTGCGGACGCTGGCCCAGGAGCTGGGGCCGAAGCGCATCCGCGTCAACACCGTCAGCGCCGGAGTCGTCGACACCGATGCCTTGCGCCATTTCCCGAATCGCGAGCAGCTCCTGGCCAATTTCGCGCAGCGCACGCCGGCCGGTCCGGTGCTGACACCCGACGACGTTGCCGGCGCGGTGTACCTGTTGTGCCTGCCCGAAGCCGAGATGATCACCGGCCAGACGCTGATCGTCGACGGCGGCTTCTCGATTTCCGGATGACCGGGCGATGAAGGTCGATTCAGGGCTTTCAGGCAAGGTCGCGATCGTCACCGGCGGCAGCCGCGGCATCGGCCGGGCGATCGTCGAATTGCTGGCCGAGGAGGGCGCCGACGTCACCTTCTTCTATCGCGACAGCGCCGACCAGGCGGCGGCCGTGGTCGCGGCCGGCGAGAACGATGGTCGGCGGATCGCCGCCGAACGCGTCGACGTCTGCGACGCGGGCGCCTGCACCGACGCGGTCGAGCGCGTGGCGGCACGCACCGGGCGGATCGACATCCTGGTCAACAATGCCGGCGTCATCCGCGACAACCAGCTCGCAGCGCTCTCCGACGACGATATCCGGATCGTGCTCGACACCAACATCGGCGGCGTGTTCAATGCGACGCGGGCGGTGATTCCGCACATGATCGTGCAGCGTGCCGGCAAGATCATCAACCTGTCGTCGGTCAGCGGCGACAAGGGCGGCAGGGGACAGACCAACTACGCGGCGAGCAAGGGTGCGATCAATGCCTTCACCCGCTCGCTGGCGGTCGAGCTGGCGCCGCGCCGGATCAACGTCAACGCCGTCGCCCCCGGCGTGATCGACACCGAGATGTCGCAGGACCTGCGCGAGCTCGCCGGCGATCAGGTCAAGGCGCGCATCCTGCTCAGGCGGTACGGGCGGCCCGACGAGGTTGCCTACGCGGTATGGTTTCTCGCTTCGCGCTATGCGGATTACGTGACCGGACAGGTCGTCGCCGTCGACGGCGGCTTCAAAATGGAGTGATGAGCATCATGCAGAAAGAGATAGGCAGGGAAGAGATACTGGCGGTCTACCCGAAGGTCGCCGAGACGATCGCCGACGCGCTCGGTTGCGACGTCGACCAGGTCAAGCTCGACGTGTCGCTGATCGAGGGGCTGGACGCCGAATCGATCGATTTCCTCGACATGGTGTTCCGTCTCGAGCGCGCCTTCAAGATCAAGATTCCTCGCGGCAAGATCGTCGAGAATGCACGCGGCGATCTGCCCGAAGCGGAGTTCGAGCAGAAGGGCATCGTCACCGAGAAGGGACTCGCGCAACTGAAGGCCTATCTGTCGGAGGTTCCGGCCGAGCGGTTCAAGACGCCGATGAAGGTCGCCGACATTCCGCGGCTGTTCACGCCCGAGACGTTCTGCAAGCTGGTGGTCAACGCGCAGCACGAGGCGCAGGCGGCCTGAAGCAACACGTAGCAGGTCGCGTGTGACCGATCATTTCGCCGCATTTTCCTTCGTCGACCGGATCGTCGAGTTGGCGCCGGGCAGCCATGCGCGCGGCTACTTCACGGTGCCTTCGCAGTGCGGTCGATTTCCGCCCTGCCTGGTGGCGGAAGCGGTCGGGCAGCTCGCCGCCTGGGTCGCGATGGACAGGGTCGGCTATCGCGGACGGCCGGTTGCTGCGTTGGCGACCGAGACGGTATTCGAAGGCGACGTCGCGCCAGGCGACCAACTCGAGCTCGAGGTCGACATCGAGGACTGCGATGACGCGGCCATCAGCTACGGCGGGCGGGCCCGCGCCAACGGCAGGCAGGTGATCGAGCTCAAGCATTGCCTGGGCCCGATGCTGCCGGTCGAGGACTTCGACGACCCCGACGCGCTGCGCGAGCGCTTTCGACTGCTGCGCGGCCGCGGCGCTGCGCCTGGCGCCTTCGACGGGCTGCCGGCGCTCGAGGTGAGCGTCGACTCGCGAGTGCCCGGACGATCGCTCGCCGCGACGCTGCAGGTGCCCGAGCATGCCGCGTTTTTCGGCGATCATTTTCCGCGCCGGCCGGTGTTTCCGGCAACGCTCCTGCTCGACGTCGAGATGCGGCTGGCGATGGAATTCGCCAACGCAGCCGGCAACGAGCGCGCGGCAAAGCTCTCGCCGCGTCGCATGACCAGCGTCAAGATGCGCGCCTTCATCACGCCGGGGCAGCGGGTCGGCATCGACGTCGAAGCGATGCCGTCGGTCGACGAAGACGGCAACACGAGGCTCGGGATGCGGGCGAAGGTCGGCGAGCGCACGGTCGCCACCGCCAGGGTCGAGCTCGCCGCCAGGGCCGTCGCCGAGCGAGTGCCCGCAGGCCGACAGCCGGATGGCGGTCGTTCGCGAAGTGGAACGGAGGCCGGCGCATGAGCGAGGCGGAAGCTTGAAGACCCGGAGGGCCGTCGCCGAGCGAGTGCCCGTAGGCCGACAGCCGGATGGCGGTCGTTCGCGAAGTGGAACGGAGGCCGGAACATGAGCCCTCGCCGCCGCGTCGCCATCACCGGCCTCGGGCTGGTCACGCCGACCGGCAACGACGTCGCCACCACCTGGAGCGCGCTGCTCGAGGGAAGGAGCGGAGTGGCGCCGATCACGGTGTTCGACGCCAGCGGTTTTTCGACCCGGATCGCCGCCGAGGTCAAGGGCTTCGACGACGTCGTCGTCGACGTCGACCGCAAGCTGCTCAAGTTCGCCAACCGCTCGCACCGCTTCGCACTGGGCGCGGCGACCCAGGCGATGCGCGACGCTGGCATCGCGCCGACCGCCGCGACCGCCGCGCGCTGGGGCTGCTCGGTCGGTACCGGCATGATGGGCGTCGGCTACGACGACCTGGCCGCGGTGCAGCAGCACTCCGCCGCCGACGGCGAGCTGCACGCCGATCGGCTGCTCGACGATCCGACGGCGGCCAATCCGCTGGTGTTCTGCCGCAGCCAGTCGACGGCGGGGCTGGCGCTGCTGACGCGCCATTTCGGCGTCCAGGGCTATGCGACCTCGGTGCACACGGCTTGCGCCTCGGGCGGCCAGGCGATCGGGACCGCGCTCAAGCTGATACGCCGCGGCAGCGTCGACTATGCGCTCGCCGGGGGGTTCGATTCGATGATCAGCCCGGTCGGCCTGGCCGGGTTCTGTCTCTTGTCGGCGGTCTCGGCCGACAACGACGCGCCGCAGCGGGCGAGCCGGCCGTTCGACGCGACCCGCAACGGCTTCGTTCTGGGCGAGGGCGCCGGCTTCGTCGTGCTCGAGGAATGGGAAGCGGCGCGCCGGCGCGGTGCGAACATCTATGCCGAGCTCGCCGGCGACGGCAACTCGCTGTCGTCGTACCGGATTACCGATTCGCCGCCCGACGGTGACGGGCCGATCCAGTCGATGCGCGCCGCGCTGGCCGACGCCAAAGCGACCCCGGCCGACGTCGATTACATCAACGCCCACGGCACGTCGACCTACATGAACGACAAGAGCGAGAGCGCAGCGATCCATGCCGTGTTCGCCGCCGAGACGCCGAGGATCGCGGTCAGCTCGACCAAGAGCTCGATGGGGCATCTGATCGCGGCCGCCGGCGCGGTCGAGGTCGGCGTCTGCGCGCTGGCGATCCGGCACGGCGAATTGCCGCTCAACGCCAATCTGCGCGAGCGCGATCCGGATTGCGATCTCAACCTCGTCGTCGAGCGCGGGCCGCGAAGACGGGTGCGCATGACGCTGTCCAATTCGTTCGGCTTCGGCGGCTCGAACAGTTGCGTCGTGCTGCGCCATCCCGACGAAGTGCGGGACGGCGGCTGAAGCTGTGGTCCGCCCGCGGATCCTGATCACCGGCACCGGCGCCGTGTGCGGCTCGGGCATGGACGCCGGCTCGATCCTCGCCGCGCTGACCGAAGGCCGCTCGGCGATCGGCCCGATCGCGCAGTGGGACACCGCCGGCTGGCCGGTGCGCATCGCCGCCGAGATTCCGGAATTCAATCCGCGCGCGCTGGTCGACGATCGCAAGCTGCACAAGCTGATCCGGCGCAGCGACATGTTCGGGTTGTACGCCGGCGGGCAGGCGATCGAGACCAGCGGGATGATCTCCGGTCGCGAGGCGCTCGATCCTGCGGCGGCGGCGGCGTTCAGCGATCGCAGCGGCGCCTACGTCGGCTCGGGTGGGGGCACCTACGCCTCGCAGTACGACTATTTCCCGCTGATGAGCGACGCCGGCGGCGACCTCGGCACGTTCGGCCGCGACCTCGGCAACGAAGTCAATCCGATGTGGCTGTTGCGCACGCTGCCGAACAACGTGCTCGGCCACATCGCGATCAAGTACAACCTGAAGGGCGCCAACGCCTGCATCACCAACCACAGCGCCGGCGGCACGCTGGCGGTGGTCGAAGCCGCCGAGGCGCTGCGCCAGGGCGAAGCCGATCGCGCGGTGGCGATCGGGCACGATGCGTCGATCGAGCCGCAGATGCTGCTTTACTATCACCAGTGCGGGCTGCTGGCGACCGACACGGTGCGTCCGTTCGATGCCGCTCACCGCGGCAGCGTGTTCGGCGAAGGCGCCGGCGCTCTCGCGCTCGAGACGGCCGACGCGGCCGGCGCGCGCGGTGCGGTGGCGCTGGGCGAAGTGCTGGGCGGTGGCTACGCCGCGGAAGCGCTGGGCCTGCTGGCGATTCGCGACGATGGCGACGGACTGCTGCGGGCCATCGCGCTGGCGCTCGACGACGCCGGGCTCAAGCCGGCCGATATCGGCATGGTCGTCGCTCACGGCAATGGGACGCCGCAGTCGGATGCCTCCGAGGCGGCTGCGCTGCGCGCGGTGTTCGGGACCGGCAGCGGCGCGCCGCCGGTGACGGCGTTCAAGTGGTCGATCGGCCATCTGATCGCAGCGGCGGGCATCCTCGACGCGGTCATCGCGCTGGCGGCGCTGCGCGCGCGGGTCGTTCCCGGCATCGCCACCTTCGCCGCGATCGACCCGCAGTGCGAGGGCATCCGCGTGTCGTCGGCGTCCCAGGTTCCGCGCAGCGACACCGCGCTGGTGCTCTGCCGTGGCTTCGCCGGCACCAACTCGGCGCTCATCGTCCGCGCGCTGTAGCCGGCGCGACCAGCATGGCGGATCCGGCCGGCGAGCTCGTGCCAAAGCGAGACCGGCCGGTGCGTTGCGGCATCGACCGGGTCGATATCGCGCGCATCGAGCGGCTGCTCGCCGAGATCGCGTCTTCCGACCTGTCGCGATTCTTTTCCGCGCAGGAACTCTCCGATAGCGGCGAGGGTCGCGGTCGCGCGGCGAGGCTCGCCGCACGCTTCGCCGCCAAGGAGGCCTGCGCCAAGCTGTTCCCCCGCGAGCTGGCGACGGGCGAAATCGCGCCCACCGACTTCTCGGTCGTGCGCGACGGCTACGGAGCGCCCCAGATCGTGCCCAGCGATAACGCAGAGCGCGTGCTCGGCCGACAGAGAATCCGCGCCATCGCCGTGTCGCTGACGCACGACCGCTCGAGCGCCACCGCGGTAGCGCTGGCCCTGCCGGCGCAGGCCGAGGCGCCGCTCTCGGGCAGGCTGCTCTATCACCTGCTGCCGGTGCGCCGCCGGGTCGTCCTGCAGAACCTGCGCCGGGTGTTCGGCGCGGGCGTTCCGCAGGACGAGATCGTCCGGCTGGCGCAGGCGCACTACGCGCACCTGGCGCGGCTGGCCGCCGAGTTCGTGCGCTTTCGCTGGATGGCGCCTGAGCGCAGGTCGGCATTGATACGGGTCGACCATGTCGAGGCACTGGCGCGGGCTCTGGAGCGAGGCAAGGGCGTGCTGATCCTGACCGGCCACTTCGGCAATTTCGAGGTCGCGACGCTGGCGGGGCTCACCCACTTCCCGCACATGCGCGGCCGCTTCCACTTCGTTCGCCGCGCGATCCGGCCGCGCTGGCTCGACGCGCTGGTCACGCGGCGCTTCGAGAAGGGCGGCTTCGGCGTGCTGGGCAAGCGCGGCTCGCTCGACGCGATCCTGTCGCGGCTCGAAGCCGGCGACATCGTCGTCTTTCCGTTCGACCAGCATGCCGCGCCGCCGGACGGCATCCTGGTCGACTTCTTCGGCGCCCCGGCCGGCACTTTCAAGAGCCTGGCGATCATGGCGCTGGCGACCGGCGCGGCGGTGGTGCCCGCCGCCGCGTGGCGCGAGCGCGATGGCTCGCATGTGCTGCGCTTCGAGGAGGCGCTGCCGCTGATCGAATGCGACAGCGCAGACGAGGAGATCCGCCGCAACACCCGCGCCTACAACGCCGTCCTGGAGACCCTGGTGCTGCGACATCCCGAGCAGTGGTACTGGGTGCACCGGCGCTGGAAGGACGCCCCGGCGAGCGCGCGGCGAGGGCGCGCCGGGGCTGCGAGCTATAATGGCCGCCGCGAGCCGCCGGGACCGACATGATCGAGCATCTGCCCAATCTGCTGGCGCCGAAGTTCTTCATCCTCTACGCGTTCGTCGCGTCGGGCGTGTACGTCCACTATCGCGGCCGCGTCCGGCACCGCTTCTACCGGCAGCTGACCGACCATTCGACGCTGATGGCGCCGTACAACGTGCTGATGTACATGTTCTCCGCCGTGCCCAACCGGCCGTTCGTCGACGTCAAGCTGTTCCCCGAGCTCAAGCCGCTGTCCGACAACTGGCAGATGCTGCGCGAGGAGGCGCTGCGGCTGTTCGACGACGGCCACATCCGGGCCGCGGCCAAGTACAACGATCTGGGCTTCAATTCCTTCTTCCGCCGCGGCTGGAAGCGCTTCTACGTCAAGTGGTACGACGAGCCGCTCGAGTCGGCCAAGGCGCTTTGCCCGAAGACGGTCGCGCTGGTGCAGTCGATCCCGAGCGTCAACGCGGCGATGTTCGCGCTGCTGCCGCCGGGCGGCGACCTGGGCAAGCATCGCGACCCGTTTGCCGGGTCGCTGCGCTACCACCTCGGCCTGTCGACGCCGAACTCGGAGAAGTGCCGTATCTTCGTCGACGGCGAGCCGTATCACTGGCGCGACGGCGAGGCGGTGATCTTCGACGAGACCTTCATCCACTGGGCCGAGAACAAGACCGACACGCTGCGCGTGATCCTGTTCTGCGACGTCGAGCGACCGCTCAAGAGCCGGATCATGGCCACGATCAATCACTGGTACGAGGCGACGGTCATCCGCGCCAGCCAGACCGAGAACGTCGCCGGCGACCAGGTCGGCGTGCTGAACAAGATCTTCGGCTTCGCCTATTACCTGAGGCTGCCGGGGAAAGCGCTGAAGAAGAAGAGCAGGCTCGCCTACTACTCGGTCAAGTGGCTGCTGCTTGGCGGCCTGCTGTTCCTGATCTTCGTCTGATGCCGAGGCGTGCCGGCGGTACCGGCCCGGCCGGCACGCCGCGCGGCGAGCAAAGTGGAACCGCGGCCCGCGGCGCCGATTTTGCGCTGCCGATCGACCGACGGTACTTCGAGGACTACACGCTCGGCTCGGTGCACGAGTACGGCTCGATCGTAGTCGACGAGGCCGGACTGATCGCCTTCGCTCGGCAGTTCGACCCGCAGAGCATCCACGTCGATCGCGAGGCCGCCGTTCTCGGCCCCTTCGGCGGCCTGATCGCCAGTGGCTGGCAGACCTGCGCGCTGATGATGCGCATGTTCGTCGACCACTATCTGTCCAGCGTGGCGAGCCTCGCCTCGCCAGGCATCGACGAGCTGCGCTGGCTGCAACCGGTTCGACCGGGTGACACGCTGTCGATCCGGTTGACCGTCACCGAGGCGAGACGCTCGCGCTCGAAACCCGACCGAGGGATGGTGCGCACGCTGATCGAAGTCCTGAATCAGCGCGGCGAGATCGTTTCGACGATGCAGGCGATGAACCTGCTGCGTTGCCGCTCGGCAGCCTGACGGCGGAAGGGCGCAAGCCTCGCTTTGTAGGAGCCTGTCGGGCGGGAAGCTTCCGCGTTGTCCGACTGTGAAAACAGCGCTTTGCCGATAGGCGCCGGCGTGGCGTCTGGGCGAGACTCCCTGGGACAGGCATCAGGGAGCAAGAAATGGTCGACAGCGGCAACCTGCTGGAAAAACGGATCGTCGGGTCGCGGCTGATCGCCGTGCTGGCACTGGGCGCGGCGCTGCTCTCGATCAACGCTCCGGTCGCGTCGGCGGGTGTGCGCGGCGACCTGCTGGCGGCGCATCTCGCGCTCACCGACAAGGAGCCGCTCGCCGTCACGTCACGGCGCGAGATCGAGGATCGCATCCTCGCCCTCGACCCCGACCGGATCAGCGACGACGACGTCCGCAACACGCTCGCCGCCGGACCGACGCCGCGCATCGTCCTCGTGCACGGCGGCGTGATCGGCGTGTATCTGGTGATGGAATCGTTCGGCAAGTTCATGGTCGGCATGGGCTACCCCGAGTCGCGCATCCGCGATCCGCACAGCGGCGCGTGGTCGCAGAACCCGTACGGCAGCAGCGAGCGGCTAGCCGGCGAGCTCGCCTGGCACTACGAGCACGACGGCTTGCGGCCGATGCTAATCGGCCATAGCCAGGGCGGGATGCAGACAGTCAAGGTGCTGCACGACCTCGCCGGTGACTTCGGCCCGCGCATCCCGGTCTGGAATCCGGTGACCGACGAGGCGACCGATCGCTACACGATCGTCGATCCTCTGGGCCACGACGAGCGGCCGGTCGTCGGCGTCAAGCTGTCGTATGCCTCGGTCGTCGGCGCCGGCGGACTCGAGTTCTGGGCGCCGACCGACTGGGCGCTCGCCGGCCGCCTGCGGGCGATTCCCGACAGCGTCGTGGACTTCACCGGTTATAGCATCGCCGGCGACCCGATCGCGCTGATCCCGCCGTCGGGCGCCACTGCCTACGACCGATACCGTAGGACCGGCAGCGCCGGCGTGCGCAACGTCGATCTGCCGCTGGGATACAACCACGTCACCGTGCCGGACACCGAGCAGTTGCTCGCGGTCCCGGGCATGCGCAAGTGGATCAACCACTACGCCGGCCCGCAGCAGGTCGACATGGCCACCATCCCCGGCGGCGACGACGAGCACGTGCTGTGGGCCGCCGACGTCTGGCACAGCATCAAGCGGCACTGGTGCCTCGAAGCGCAGCGACTGATCCAGGCGGAGCGCGGCGAGATGCCGGCGAGCCGGTCGGCGCAGCGCTGAGCGCTCTGCACTGCTGGACAGCCGCCGCGGCCGCGAAGCCGGCGGCCGCTGCGGTCGAAGAAGGCCGAGCAAGCTTCGCCGGCCGGTGCTTGGCCGCCTGCAGCCGCTCCGGCTTACAATAACAACTCGGCGCCGGATTCGAGTCTCACTGGTCGCGGGCGCCCGAATCTCGGGGGAGGCACCGGCGATGCACATCGACTGGTCGTCGTTCACGCCGTGGTCGGCAGCAATCGGCGGCCTGATCATCGGCTTTGCGGTGGCGCTGTTCATCCTGGTCAACGGCCGCATCGCCGGCATCAGCGGCATCGTCGGCGGCATGCTGCGGCCGGCGCGCGGCGACATCGGCTGGCGGCTGGCATTCGTCGCCGGCCTGGTCGTCGCACCGTTGCTTTACATGGCCGCGGCGGCGCGGCCGACGATCGTCATCGACGCGGGCTATCCGGCGCTGATCGTCGCCGGCCTGCTGGTCGGCACCGGCACCCGCTACGCCGCGGGCTGCACCAGCGGACACGGCGTCTGCGGCGTCGCGCGGCTGTCGCCTCGGTCGCTGGTCGCGACGGCCGCTTTCATGATCGCGGGATTCGCGACCGTGTTCGTCGTGCGCCACCTCGCCGGCGCTTGAGGCGGCGAAGTGTACGCGGCACTTGCCTTTGGCTCCGGGTTGATCTTCGGCATCGGGCTGCTGGTCTCGGGCATGGCAAGCCCGGCCAAGGTGCTCGGCTTCCTCGATCTCGCCGGCCATTGGGATCCGTCGCTGGCGCTGGTGATTGCGGGCGCGGTCGCGGTGGCTGCGCCGGCGTATTTCGCCGCTTCGCGCCGCACGGCGAGCGTGCTCGGCTCGCCGATGCAGCTGCCGACGTCGGGCCGGATCGACCGCCGCCTGGTGCTCGGCAGCCTGGCGTTCGGCATCGGCTGGGGGCTGGCGGGATTCTGTCCCGGCCCGGCGCTGGTGGCGCTCGGCGCCGGATTTCCGAAGGCGCTCGTCTTCGTCGTTGCGATGGCGGTCGGGATGCTGGGCTACGAGTGGCTCGAGCAGAGCCGCGGCCGGCCCACCGCGCTGCCGCCAAGCGCGGCCGACGCAAGCCAGTAAGGTGCCCGGCCCGATGCTGATCTTCCGTCAGCTCTTCGATCCGAAATCGTCGACCTATTCGTACCTGCTGGCCGACGGCCGCGCCCGCGAGGCCGTGCTGATCGATCCGGTGTTCGAGCAGGCGCTGCGCGACGCGGCGCTGATCGCCGAGCTGGAGCTCAAGCTGGTCGCCTCGCTCGAAACGCACGTGCACGCCGACCACGTGACCGGCGCGTGGCTGTTGAAGCAGAAGTTCGGCAGCGACATCGCCGTGTCGGCGGCCGGCGGAGCGCAGGGCGCCGATCGCATCCTGGCGCACGGCGATCGCGTCGCGTTCGGCACGCGCTACGTCGAGACGCGCGCCACGCCGGGCCATACCCACGGCTGCGTCACCTTCGTGCTCGACGACGAGAGCATGGCCTTCACCGGCGACTGCCTGCTTATCCGCGGCAGCGGCCGCACCGACTTTCAGCAGGGCGATCCGCGCGCGATGTATCGCTCGGTGAAAAGCCAGATTCTGGCGCTGCCGGCGAGCTGCCTGCTCTATCCGGCGCACGACTACTCGGGGCTGACGGTGACCAGCGTCGGCGAGGAGCGGCGCTTCAACCCGCGCCTCGGCGGCGAGATCGGCGAAGCCGACTTCGTCGGCTACATGAACCACCTCGGCCTGCCGCATCCGAAGCTGATCGACATCGCGGTCCCGGCCAATCTGAAGTGCGGGCGGCCGGAGCGCGATGCGGCGGCGCCGGCGGAGCCTTCGTGGGCGCCGCTGACTTTCACCTTCGCCGGCATCTGGGAGATCCAGCCGCGGGCGCTGGAAGAGCACGCCGCCGGCGTGCAGATCGTCGACGTCCGCCAGCCGGACGAATTCACCGGCTCGCTCGGACGGATCGCCGGCGCCAGGCTGATCCCGCTGGGCGAGCTTGCCGCGCGTTCCGGCGAGCTGGCACGCGATCGCCCGATCGTGTGCGTCTGCCGCTCGGGCGCGCGTTCGGCGCAGGCGTCGGTGCTGCTGCGCAAGGCGGGGTTTACCGACGTCGCCAACCTGGCCGGCGGCATGCTGCGCTGGCGGGCCGAGGGATACGCGGTCGAAGGCGGCAGCGCCTGACGCGCTGCGCCGCGGCGCTGCCCGGTCAGGGACGGGCCGGCTGCGGCGACAACTGGCGCCAGAAATAGTCGAACTCGCGCGCCGTCATCGCCGCTTTTTCCTCGAGCGTGGCGCCCGAGCCGTGGCCGCCCTCGATCACCTCGTAGAACAGGTAGGGGATGCCCATCGCCTGCAGTCGCGCCGCGAACTTGCGCGCGTGGGCGGGTCCGACGCGATCGTCCTTGGTCGTCGTCCAGACCAGCGGCTCAGGGTAACGCACGCCGGAGCGGAGGTTCTGGTACGGCGATACCGACGCGAGAAACGCGCGCTCGTCCGGATTGGCGACGCTGCCGTATTCGCCGACCCACGAGCTGCCGGCCGCGATGTGCTCGTAGCCGAGCATGTCGAGCAGCGGCACCTGCATGTCGACGGCGCTCCACATCTCGGGATGTTGGGTGAACGCGACGCCCATCAGCAGTCCGCCGTTCGAGCCGCCTTCGATACCCAGATGCGCCGGGCTGGTGATGCCGCGCGCGATGAGGTCGCGCGCGACGGCGAAGAAATCGTCGAACGCGCGCTGGCGATGCGTCTTCAGCGCGGCTGCGTGCCATGCCGGGCCGAACTCGCCGCCGCCGCGGATGTTGGCCAGCGCGAACGCGCCGCCGCGTTCCAGCCACAGCTTGCCGGTGGCTGCGAAGTAGCCGGGCGTCTCCGACACCAGGAAGCCGCCGTAGGCGGTGAGGAT
>DATEFZ010000055.1:0-3253 GCA_035280325.1 Casimicrobiaceae bacterium | reverse complement strand
ATGGCGCGACGCGCTCGAGCGCCGGGATCGGGCGAGCCGCGATGCGGCGGAGCGAATGGCGTTGCGCGATACGCTGGCAGCGCGTCATGCCGAGCTCACCGCGCTCGGTGCGACCGGCGACGAATGGGAAGCGCTGACGCAGGCCCAGTCGCGGCTCGCGCACGCGGCGACGCTGATCGAGACGGCGGCAGGCGCCGAAGCCGAGCTGGCCGACGGCGACGGCGCCCTCGCTGCGCGACTCGCCGTGCTGGCGCGAAAGCTCGCCCACGCGTCCGAGCACGATCGCGCGCTGGCCGCCATCGCCGCGCTGGCCGACGAGGCGAAGATCAGGGTCGACGAGGCGGCACGGAGCCTGCGCGACTACCGCGAGCGGCTCGACCTCGACCCGGCCGAGCTTGCGCGCGTCGAAAGCAGGCTCGCCGCGTTTCACGACGTGGCGCGCAAGCATCGCGTGCGTCCCGACGCGCTGCCTGCCCTGGCCGAAGAGACCGCGGCGCGGCTTGCCGAGATCAGCGCCGACGCCGACGCCGAAGCGCTCGCCCGCGACGCGAAGCAAAGCGAGCAGGCCTACCTCGCCCTGGCGCGATCGCTGACCGCCGAGCGCGAGTCGGCGGCGGCGGCGCTGTCGAAGCGCGTCAGCGCGATGATGAAGGAGCTGGCGATGGCGGGCGGGCGCTTCGAGATTGCGCTGCTGCCGGCCGCGGAGCCGGCGAGCTTCGGCGCCGAGAGCGTCGAGTTCCGCGTCGCGGCGCATCCGAAGCAGCCGCTGGGGCCGCTGTCGCGCGTCGCGTCCGGCGGCGAGCTCTCGAGGCTGGCGCTGGCGATCCAGGTCGTGCTGGCCGAGGTGGGAAGAGTTCCGACCCTGATCTTCGACGAGGTCGACGTCGGCATCGGCGGCGCCGTCGCCGCGACGGTCGGGCGGCTGCTGCGCGAGCTGGGCCGGCGCAGGCAGGTGCTGTGCGTGACGCATCTGCCGCAGGTGGCGGCCTGCGCCGACGAGCACTATCGGGTGATCAAGGTCGGCAAGGGCAATGGCGTCGCGACCACGCTCGATCGCCTCGGGTCGAGCGCGCGGGTCGACGAGCTGGCGCGGATGCTCGGCGGCCGCGAGGTCACCGCCAAGACCCGCGCCCACGCCGGCGAATTGCTGGCGCAGCAGCGTGCGGTCGGAACGCGCCGCGCGCGCTAACCCGGCGGCACCTCGCTCAGCAGCCGGGTCAGCTCGTCGTAGTCGATCGGCTTGACCAGGTGAAGGTCGAAGCCGGCCGCCGTCGACCTCCTGCGGTCTTCCTGCTGGCCCCAGCCGGTCACCGCGACCAGCGTCATCTTTTTGCCCCACGGCTCGGCGCGTATCCGGCGCGCGGCGTCGTAGCCGTTCAGCTTCGGCAGGCCGATGTCGAGCAGCACGATGTCGGGCCGGAAGCTCGCCGCCGCGGCCACCGCGGCGAGCCCGTCGTACGCGGTGTGCGGTTGGTATCCGGCCAGCGCAAGCAGCGCGGCGAACGAGTCGGCCGAATCGCGATTGTCGTCGACGACCAGGATGCGGCGGCCGGACGCGGCCGCGGCTTCTGCGGCGATGGCGGCGCCATCCGCGGTCCGGCTCGGCTTTTCGATCAGCCCGGGCAGACGCACGATGAACTCGGTGCCGCGGCCGGGTCCGTCGCTTCTTGCCTGCACCGAGCCGCCGTGCATCTCGACCAGTTGCCGCACCAGCGTGAGCCCGATTCCGAGTCCGCCGCGGCTGCGCTCCAGCGAGCGGTCGAGCTGGGTGAACATGCCGAAGATCGCGGAGAGCTTTTCGGGCGGCACGCCGATGCCCGCGTCCTTGACCGAGATCGCCGCCTCGTCCCCGTCGCGCTCGACGCTGACCGAGATGCGCCCGCCCGGCTCGCTGAACTTGCCGGCGTTGTTGACGAGATTGCCGAACACCTGCGCGAGCCGCATCGGGTCGGCGTGCAGGTATATCGGTTGCGAGGCGAGCGTCAGCGTCAGCTCGTGCCCGGCGGTGTCGAGCGCCGGCCGGTTCGCCTCGATCGCCTGCTGGAGGACCGACGCCAGCTCGACCGGGCCCCGGCGCAGCGCGAGCTTGCCCTGGCTGATGCGGCTCACGTCGAGGAGGTCGTCGATCAGCCGGGTCATCTGCCCGACCTGGCGTTGCATCGTGTCGCGGGCGCGCTCGACCGCCTCGGGGCTGCCGTCCGCGCGCCGCATGATCTCGAGCATGTTGGTGAGCGGCGCCAGCGGGCCGCGAAGCTCGTGCGCCAGCATCGCCAGGAACTCGTCCTTGCGGCGATCGGCTTCCTTGACCTCGTGGATGTCGGTGTTCGACCCGACCCACATCATGACCTCGCCGGAGGCGTCCTTGAACGCCGAGGCCCGGCTGATGTGCCAGCGGTACTCGCCGTCGCTGCGCCGGAGGCGATGCTCGAAGTGGAACGGCTCGCCGGTATCGATCGACTGCTGCCAGAGACGAAGATTCTCGGCCAGGTCGTCCGGGTGGACGATGTCCTTCCAGCCCCATCCCCGCATCTGGTCGACCGTCCGGCCGGCGTACTCGGCCCAGCGCGGATTGAGATAATCGACCTCGCCGCTGGGCCGGGTGGTGAATATCTTCTGCGGCATCGCCTCGGTCATGAAGTGGAAGCGCTCTGCGGCTTCGCCGAGCGCCTGCTCGAAGCGCCTGCTCTCGGTCAGGTCGTGGATGCCGAGGACGATCCGGACCGGCGTTCCTGCCGCGTCGCTCAGCGTCCGTGCGCTCAGCAGCATCGTGCGCTGTCCGATCGTCTCGAAGTCGTGCGTGATCTCGACATCGTCGAAGAAGCTGTGTCGCCGTCGAGTGTCCTCCAGAAGGGCGCGCAAGCGGGGAATGTTCCACTGGCCGTTGCCCAGCTCGTAGATGAGCCGCCCCACCGACTGCGCGGGCGACACCTTGAACGTGGAGTAGAAGGCGTCGTTGGCCTCCTCGACGCGAAAGTCAGCGCTGAGGACCAGCAGCGGGTCGCGCGCGGTCCGGATGGTCGCCTCGGCGTAGTCGCGCGCCAGGGCAGCAGCGCGCTCGCTGCGCTGGAGCGCGTCGATGTCGACCAGCACCAGCACCACGCCGTCGACCTTGTTGTCGAGCGTCAGGTACGGACGGGCGCGCAGCGAATAGCGGCGGCCGGTATCGTCCTGCACCTCGCATTCGCGCTCGCGAACGCTGGCGACGACGTCGGCCAGCAGGGCCTCCAGGTCGGGCGGGGGCGCAGGCGGCGAA
>DATEFZ010000054.1:0-3833 GCA_035280325.1 Casimicrobiaceae bacterium | reverse complement strand
TGCGCATCTGCGGCGAGACGAGCCGCTTCGGCATCCCGATCAATCGGCTCGGCCTGACGATGGGCTACGGCGAGCTGATCGGTCTGATCGGCGTCGTCGGGCCGGCGATTGCGCTGGAGATCCTGCTCGAAGGACGCATCTTCGGTGCCCGGGAGGCTTGCGCCAAGGGGTTGGTGCAGCGCGTCGTCGCCGACGACCGGGTCGAAGCCGAGGTGAGCGAGACGGCGGCGCGCATCGCATCCGGCGCACCGCTGGTCGCGCGCTGGCACAAACGATTCATCCGGCGCCTCGGCGCGATGCCGGGACTGTCGGACGAAGAATGGGCCGAAGGCTACGCCTGCTTCGACAGCGCCGACTTCCGCGAGGGGCTGGCGGCGTTCCTGGCCAGGCGCGAGCCGCGCTTCCGTGGGCGCTGACGGAGAAACGAATGGGGCCGCTTGCCGGACTGAAGGTCATCGAGCTCGCGCACATCATGTCGGGGCCGACGGCGGGCATGCTGCTCGCCGACATGGGCGCCGACGTGATCAAGGTCGAGAAGGTTCCCGGCGGCGACGACACCCGCCGTTTCACGCCACCGGAGGTCCACGGCGAGTCGAGTGCGTTCATGATGATGAACCGCAACAAGCGCGGCATCGCGCTCGATCTGAAGCAGCCGGCGGCGAAGGCCGCGCTGCGGCGCATGATCGGCCGGTCCGACGTGGTCATCGAGAACTTCCGCGTCGGAACGATGGATCGGCTGGGCCTCGGCTACGAGACCCTGCGAGAGTCCAATCCGCGGCTGATCTATTGCGCTCTGTCCGGTTACGGTTTGACCGGCCCCGACGCAGCCAAGGGCGGCTTCGACCTGGTGGCGCAGGGCCTGTCGGGGCTGATGCGCATCACCGGCGAACCGGGCGGGCCGCCGACCAAGGTCGGCTCGCCGGTCACCGACATCAACGCCGGCATCCTGGGCGCGCTCGGCATCGTGAGCGCGTACGTCCACCTGCTGCGCACCGGCGAGGGGCAGCTGGTCGATACCTCGCTGCTGGAAGCCGGCGTGATGCAGACGTTCTGGCAGAGCGCGATCTTCCTGGGCAGCGGCGTGGAGATCGGACCGCTGGGCTCGGCGCACCCGATGACCGCGCCGTACCAGGCGTTCGAGACCGCCGACGGCTGGATCACCGTCGGCGCGTCGAACCAGGCCAACTATGTGCGGCTGACGCAGGTGCTGGAAGCTCCCGAGCTGCTCGACGATCCGCGCTTTCGCGACAACAAGCTGCGGATGGCCAATCTGGACGCGCTGGTCGGCGAGCTGACGCGCCGCTTCAGGAGCAGGTCTTCCGCGGCGTGGCTGGCCGCGCTCGATGCCGCGGGAGTCCCCGCCGGACCGGTGCTGACGATCGAGCGGATGCTGGCGCAGCCGCAGCTCGAGGCGCGCGACATGGTGGTCGAGCTTGGGCACCCGCGCGCGGGGTCGACGCAGGCGATCGGATGCCCGATCAAGTTCTCGAAAACGCCTTCGCGCGTCGACCGCCCGGCGCCGATGTTCGGGCAGCATACCCGCGAGGTGCTCGCCGAATTCGGTTTCGCCGATGGCGAGATCCACGACCTGCTGTCGAGCGGGGCGGCGGTGCAGGGCGAAATCGCACCCGATGCGCCGTCGACTACGGTGACCGTTTCATCGTCAACCTGAACATCGTCGTCCAACCGTCCTTGCCTGGCGCCTCGCTCCATGCCTCGTACGAGGCATCGCTCAAGCGTGTCCAACGCACGCGGTAGATCATCGAAGCTCCATCGGCGTCGTGCCACGCGCCTCCCAGCGTTCTCTCCTTCGCCGGGAGTCCGACCAATAGTAAAATTGCATTCGATTCGGCCGACGTGCGGCCGGATAATCTGGTAGCCTGCCGTGTTCTCCTTTTTCGAACGTCTGGTCGACCCTTACCCCGAAGCGACGCCCAGCCCGCCGCCGCGAGGCTTTTTCGCCTTCCTGTGGTGGTGCTCGACGGGTCTGCGCGGGTACCTGCTTGCAACGACGTTGCTGACCGCGGTGATCGGCGCCTTCGAAGCGCTGCTTTTTTCCTTCCTCGGCAGCATCGTCGACTGGCTCGCGAAGGTCGAGCCCGCGCAGCTCTGGGCCCGGGAGCGCGGACACTTGCTGCTGCTGGGCGCGGTGCTCGCGGGCAGCATCGCGCTGGTCGCATTGCAGTCGACGATCAAGCAGCAGACGTTGTTCGGCAATTTCCCGATGCTGTTGCGCTGGAAATTCCACCGGCTGATGCTCGGCCAGAGCATGAGCTTCTACCAGGACGAATTCGCCGGGCGCATCGCCGCCAAGGTCATGCAGACCGCGCTCGCCGTGCGCGACACCTGGTTGATCGTCGCCGAGCTGCTGGTTTTCGTGGTCATCTATTTCGTCACGCTGCTGGCGGTGCTGGGGCATTTCGACCCGCGGCTGCTCGTCCCGTTCCTGGCCTGGCTGGCGTTGTACGCGTGCTCGCTCTATTTCTTCGTGCCGCGGCTGGGGCGCGTCGCGCGGTTCCAGGCCGACGCGCGCTCGCTGATGACCGGCCGCATTACCGACGCCTACACCAACATCGCCACGGTGAAGCTCTTCTCGCATGCGCGACGCGAGGCGTCGTTCGCGCGCGCGGCGATGCAGGAGTTCCTGGGTACCGTGCACAGGCAGATGCGCCTGGTGACCGGCTTCGAGATCGTCAATCACACCCTCTCGATGGGGCTGATCGCCGCGAGCGCCGGCGCGACGCTCTGGCTGTGGACGCAAGGCCAGGTCGGCGTCGGCGCGGTCGCCGCCGCCACCGCGATGGCGTTGCGGCTGAACGGCATCTCGCACTGGGTAATGTGGGAGATGGCGACGCTGTTCGAGCACATCGGCACGGTGCAGGACGGTATCAATACCATCGCCCGCCGGCAGACCGTCGTCGATGCGCCCGACGCAGTGCCGCTGGTCGTGACGCGCGGCGACATCCGCTTCGAGCAGGTGAGCTTCGCCTACGGCGGAAAGCGCGACGTGATCGAGAAACTCGATCTCCACATCGCTCCCGGGGAGAAGATCGGGCTGGTCGGTCGCTCGGGCGCCGGCAAATCGACGATCGTCAATCTGCTGCTGCGCTTCTACGACGTCGACAGCGGCCGCATCCTGATCGACGGCCAGGACATCGCGCGCATGACGCAGGTTTCGTTGCGCGAGCAGATCGGTATGGTCACGCAGGACACCTCGCTCCTGCACCGCTCGGTTCGCGAGAACATCGTCTACGGTCGGCCCGACGCCACCGACGAGGCGATGCTGGCTGCGGCGAATCGGGCCGAGGCCGATGAATTCGTCGTTTCGCTGACCGATCCGAAGGGGCGCAACGGCTACGATGCGCATGTCGGCGAGCGCGGGGTGAAGCTTTCCGGCGGCCAGCGGCAGCGGATAGCCATAGCGAGGGTGATGCTGAAGGACGCACCGATCCTGCTGCTCGACGAGGCCACCAGCGCGCTCGACTCGGAAGTCGAGGCGGCGATCCAGCGCAGCCTCTATCGCCTGATGGAGGGCAAGACCGTCGTCGCCATCGCGCACCGGCTGTCGACGATCGCGGCGATGGACCGACTGATCGTGCTCGACCGCGGCCGCATCGTCGAAGAGGGCGATCACCGCAGCCTGCTCGCACGCGACGGCCTCTACGCGAGACTATGGGCGCACCAGAGCGGCGGTTTTCTGGGCGACGATCTGGTCGAGGTCGCGGCCGGCGCCGAGGAGGCGATCGCGCAGGCCCGCGGCGAGGGCGAGATGTCGGCGGAGGCCGCGCGGCCGCGCTGGCCCGAGCCGACGCTGATCGGTCACGACCTGCCCG
>DATEFZ010000053.1:0-14524 GCA_035280325.1 Casimicrobiaceae bacterium | reverse complement strand
GCTGGTGATCGGCGCCGGCCCGGGCGGCTACAGCGCTGCCTTCCGCGCCGCCGACCTGGGCTTGAAGACCGTGCTGATCGAGCGCTATCCGGTGCTGGGCGGGGTGTGCCTCAACGTTGGCTGCATTCCTTCCAAGGCGCTGCTGCACGCGGCGAAAGTGATCGACGAAGCGGAGGAGATGAGCCACTTCGGCGTGCGCTTCGCCGCGCCTGCGATCGATATCGACGCGCTGCGCGGCTGGAAGGAGTCGGTGATCAAGAAGCTGACCGGGGGCCTTTCCGGGCTCGCCAAGCAGCGCAAGGTCACGGTGGTGACCGGCGTCGCTGCCTTCCTCGATGCGCACCATGTCGAGGTCGCCGGCGCCGACGGCAGGAAGCAGGTCGTCAAATTCGAGCAGTGCATCATCGCCGCCGGCTCGCAGGCGGTGAAGCTGCCGTTCATCCCGGACGATCCGCGCGTCGTCGATTCGACCGGCGCGCTGGAATTGCGCAGCCTGCCGGCCCGCATGCTGGTCGTCGGCGGCGGCATCATCGGCATGGAGATGGCGCAGGTCTATTCGGCGCTCGGCGCGAAGATCACCGTCGTCGAGATGCTGGCGCAACTGATGACTGGCGCCGACGCCGACCTGGTTCGCCCGTTCGCCAAGCGGATGGACAAGCGTTACGACGCGATCATGCTGAAAACCCGCGTCACCCGTGTCGAAGCGCAGAAGGACGGGCTCAGGGTATGGTTCGAAGGCGAGCAGGCGCCCGCCGAGCCCGCGCTGTACGACCGCGTGCTGGTGGCGGTCGGCCGCTCGCCCAACGGCGGCAAGATCGCCGCCGAGCGCGCCGGCGTGATCGTCGACTGGCGCGGGTTCATCCCGGTCGACGATCAGTTGCGCACCAACGTGTCGCACATTTTCGCCATCGGCGACGTCGCCCGGCCGCCGATGCTGGCGCACAAGGCGGTGCACGAGGGTCACGTCGCCGCCGAGGCGGCGGCCGGCGAGAAATCCTGGTTCGACGCCCGCGTGATTCCGTCGGTCGCGTACACCGATCCCGAAGTCGCCTGGGTCGGCGTCACCGAGGAAGAGGCGAAAGCGAACGGTGTCCAGTACGGCAAGGCGTCCTTTCCCTGGGCCGCCAGCGGCCGCTCGCTTGCGCTGGGCCGCGACGAGGGAATGACCAAGCTGCTGTTCGACCCGGGCACGCATCGCATCATCGGCGGCGGCATCGTCGGCCCGAACGCCGGCGACCTGATCGCCGAAGTCGCGCTGGCGATCGAGATGGGTTGCAACGCAGAGGACATCGGCAAGACGATCCACCCGCATCCGACCCTGTCCGAGACCGTCGGCATGGCAGCCGAGGCCTTCGCCGGGACGATCACCGATCTCTACCTCCCGAAGAAGAAGTAGCCGGCGCGCGGCCGCAGCGCGGTCCGCATGAGCGCGCGCGCACCGCGAGTCGCCGCCTGGTGCCTGATCGCGGCGACGCTTCTGGCGTTGCTCCTGGCGGTCGTGGTCAATCTGCACGACGAGGAGATTTCGCCGCTGGCGCGACAGATGTCGCGGCTCGAGCCGCACCCGATCCCGGTCGCCGGCAACGCTTATGTCGCGCTGCTCGGGCTCAGCGCGCCTGCTGGCGCGGACCCGCTGGCCGAAGGCGCGCGGCTGGTCGCGGAGCGTGACGAGGCCGCAGCGCGCGACCCCTTCTCGCGCCAGCGGGCGCCGCGCGGTGAGCGAGACCAGGACGACGACGCCCGGCCCGTGTTCCAGGGCGACCGCGATCTCGCCTGCGACCCCTTGCGCGAGCCCTGCCTTGCCTTCGCCAGGGCGCGAGCCGCCGCCATCGCGGCGCTGCTGGCCGGCAATGCGACGCTGATCGAGCGCTACCTCGAGGCGCGACGGATGCCGGTTTTCGTCAGCGCGCCGATCGCCGACCAGCATCGCGCCGACGCGGCGCGCAGCGAGGTCGGACTGGTGCACGCGTTGCTGCTGACCGGCACGATGCTCGACGCGCAGTCGGGACGCCTGAGCGCAGCCTGCGCGGCGCTCGGCGCCGACGGCGTTTTGTGGCGACGAGCGCTGGCCGGCAGCGCAACGCTCGGCGACAAGATGGGCGCGCTGCGCGCGCTCTCCGAAGACCTGCGCTCGGTGAGCGAGCTCGTCGCCTGGCCGGGGTTCGATGCCGCGGCGTGCGCGCCGGCGCTCGGTCCGCTGCTCGCCCCGCTGTCGCGCGACGAAATAAGCTTTGCCGAAATCTTCCACAGCAGTTTCGTGCCGACGCTGCGCATGCTCGCGAGCTGGCCCGATCCCGCGGTCAGCGTCGAACCCGAGCCCTGGCCCGAGCGGCACCTGAAGGAGACGCCTGTCTACGATCTTTTTTACCGGCGCAACGCATCGATCAATCGCTCCGCGCGTCTCTACGCCGACCTGTCTTCGCTGGCCGAAGCGCCGACCACGCGCTTCCCGGCGGCGAGCGCCGCGTTCCTCGCCGCCAATCGCGACCTGACCGCGATCGGCCCGGCATGGATGTTCAATCCGCTCGGCCGGTCGCTGGTCGGACGGCATCTGACGTTGCAGGTCGACTACATCGCGCACGGTCACGGCGTCGCCGCGTACGTCGCGCTGGTGCGCGCCGAGCTCGCGCTCAAGCTCGCCAGCGTGGCGCCCGCGGACGTGCCGGCGTTCCTCGAGCGCGCCGGGCGGGACATCCGAAACCCCCTCGACGACGCCGCATTTCGCTGGGACCCCGCGACGCGCACGCTGTCGTTCGATCCGCCCGACAATCGCTGGCGGCGCTGGGGCGCGAGCGTGCCGATCGCCGCGCGCGAAGCGGCTGCTGCTACGATGGCGGTCCGGTGACCATATGACGCGCCCGATGACCCAGGACGAGCTCAAGCAGATGGTCGCCCGCGAGGCGATCAAGTACGTCGTCGACGACGCCTACCTGGGCGTCGGCAGCGGCTCGACCGCCAACTTCTTCATCGACCAGCTGGCCGCCGTCAAAGGCCGCATCCGCGGCGCGGTGGCGAGCTCGATCCGGACGGCAGAGCGGCTCCGGCGGCACGGCATTCCGGTGGTCGAGCTCGGTACCGTCGATCATCTGCCGGTCTACGTCGACGGGGCCGACGAGACGACCGCTCACGGCGCGATGATCAAGGGCGGCGGCGGAGCGCTGACCCGCGAGAAGATCGTCGCCGCGGTCGCCGAACGCTACGTTTGCATCGTCGATCAATCCAAGCTGGTCGGTGTGCTGGGCAACTATCCGCTGCCGGTCGAGGTGATCCCGATGGCCAAGACCCACGTCGCGCACGAATTGATCAGGCTCGGCGGCCGGCCCCAGCTCCGCTCCGGATTTGTCACCGACAACGGCAACATCATTCTGGACGTCGAGGACATGCGGATCCTGAATCCGACCGAGCTCGAGATGCGCATCAACAACATCGTCGGGGTAGTGACCAACGGCCTGTTCGCCAACCGAGGCGCGGACGTGATCCTGGTGGGAACGCCGACCGGCGTGCGTACGCTCGACGCTCATCGCTTCTAGCGGCCTGATGCTGTGTCCTGCTGCGCAAGTCTGCGCGACCGGCTGCTCGATCATCGGAACCCGCGGAACAGGAAACCAGCGTCGGGCCCCGCGACCGTGCCCGCGCTAGAATGAGCAGCATGACCAGCTTGAGCGTCTCCGGGCTCGACCTCGCCGCCTACATGCGAGACGTCGGACTTCGCGCCCGCGCCGCCGCGCGCGCGCTGGCTGCCGCCCCGACCCAGGCCAAGAACGCGGCGCTGGAAGCGGCGGCATCGGCGATCGATCGCGAATCGGAACGGCTGCTCGCCGCCAGCGCCGCCGACGTCGCCGCCGCGCGCGCCGCGGGCGAGGATCGAGCGTTCGTCGACCGGCTCGCGCTCGACGCCGCACGCATCGCCGCGATGGCCGCCGGAGTGCGGCAGGTCGCGGCGCTGCCCGATCCGATCGGCGAGATAGCCGATCTCACCTTCCGGCCGACCGGCATCCAGGTCGGCCGGATGCGCGTGCCGCTCGGCGTGATCGGCATCGTCTACGAATCGCGGCCCAACGTCACCGCCGACGCCGGCGCCTTGTGCCTCAAGTCCGGCAACGCCGCGATCCTGCGCGGCGGTTCGGAGGCGATGCGGTCGAACCAGGCGATCGCCGCCTGCCTGCACGAAGGACTCGCCGCCGCGGGGCTGCCCGAAGACGCGGTGCAGGCGATCGCAACCACCGATCGCGCGGCGGTCGGGATGCTGGCGACGATGGACCGCTATGTCGACGTGCTGGTGCCTCGCGGCGGCAAGGGTCTCATCAAGCGCGTCGCCGACGAGGCGACGGTGCCGGTGTTGAAGCACCTGGACGGCGTCTGCCACGTCTTCATCGACGAGCACGCCGACATCGACATGGCGGTGCGCATCGCCGACAACGCCAAGACGCAGCGCTACAGTCCGTGCAACACGATGGAAACGCTGCTGGTGCACGAAAGGATCGCCGGCAGGGTGTTGCCGCCCCTGGCGCGGATCTACGTCGCCAAGGCAGTCGAGTTGCGCGGCGATGCCGCGGCGCGGGGGCTGGTGCCGGAGATGAAGCCGGCGACCGAACAGGACTGGACGACCGAATATCTGGCGCCGATCCTCGCCGTCCGCGTGGTGCCGGACCTCGACGCGGCGATCGAGCACATCGCGCGCTACGGCTCGCAGCACACCGATGCGATCGTCACCGCACATCACGGCAACGCGATGCGCTTCCTTCGCGAGGTCGATTCGAGCTCGGTGCTGGTCAACGCCTCGACCCGATTCGCCGACGGTTTCGAGTACGGCCTCGGCGCCGAGATCGGGATATCGACCAGCAAGCTGCATGCGCGCGGGCCGGTGGGGCTCGAGGGACTGACCAGCCGGAAATGGATCGTGCTCGGCAGCGGGCAGATCCGCGGCTGACGGTCCCGATCGCGGTATCTTCGCCTGACGATGTCGTCGTCGGTCACGATCTCGATCGGCACCAACACCGCGATCGCCGCGGCCAAGGGCTTCGGCTGGCTGGTGACCGGGTCGCCGACGCTGTTCGCCGAGACCGTCCATTCGCTGGCCGACGTCGCCAACCAGGTTCTGCTCAAGATCGGCGAGGTGCGAGGTCTGGCGCCGGCCGACCGCGAGCATCCGCTCGGCCATCGCCAGGAAAAATATTTCTGGGCGCTGGTGTCTGCCGTCAGCGTCTTCTTCGTCGGCTGCGGCCTCAACGTCTACCACGGCGTCCAGGCGCTCGTGCAGCGGGCGCCGGTCGAGCCGTTCACCCTGCTGGTGCTCGGGCTGCTGCTGTTCGCATTCGCGCTCGAGTCGTTCACGCTGTTCGTAGCCGTGCGCGAGATCGGCGGCTGGAAGGGCGTCGTCGCCAACCGCCACAATACGACGGTGCTCGCGGTCGTTCTCGAAGATGCCGTCGCGCTGCTCGGCATCGTGCTGACCCTCGTCGTCGCCGGCGTATCGCTGCTGCTGGGCCCGCATCCGGAGTTCGACGCCATCGTCGCGATCGCGGTCGGCGCGCTGCTCGGCGCGATGGCGCTGTTTCTCGCCTCGATCAACCAACGCCTGCTGATCGACAGCTCGGACCTCGAGCTCGACCGCGTGGCCCACGCCTTTCTTTCGGCGCAGGGCGTCCAGGCCGAGGTGAGCTCGGTGGTGCTGGACGATGACCACTCGATCGTCTTCGTCCGCGCGCTGTCCGGCGGCGCCAGACCGGTCGACACCGCGGATTCGTACGCGCTCGGCGAGACGTTGAAGGCCGAGATACGCTCGGTCGACGGCAAGACGATCGACGAGGTGTACTGGAAATTCCCGCTGGCACCGGCGTCGTCGCGCGACGAGCCGCGGTAGTGACGTGACCATCGCGCTGCAGCAGGCGATCCTCGATTTCTGGTTCGATGCGCCCGGCAGCGCCGGGTACGGCACCGTGCGCGCGCACTGGTTCCGCAAGGATGCGACGTTCGACGATTCGATCCGCCAGCGCTTCGGTGCCGCGATCGACGCCGCGCTCGACGGCGGATTCGCCGACTGGATCGGGCCGCGTCCCGCGCTGGCGCGCGTGATCGTGCTCGACCAGTTCACGCGAAATTGCTACCGCGATTCGCCGCGCGCGTTCGCCGGCGACGCGCTGGCCGTATCGGCCGCCGGCAACGCCGTCGACCGGATCCAGGACGCGGCGCTGATCGCGGTCGAGCGCTGGTTCCTCTACATGCCGTTCCAGCACGCCGAGTCGCTCGCGGCCCAAGAGCGCTCGCTCGCGCTGTTCACTCGCCTTCGCGACGAGACCGGCCTCGCCGATCCGCTGCCTTACGCCGAGCGGCACGCCGAGATCGTTCGTCGCTTCGGCCGCTTTCCGCACCGCAATGCAGTCCTCGGCCGCGCCTCGACTCCGGAAGAGATCGCCTTCCTGGCCACGCCCGGCAGCGGCTTCTGACGAGCTGCCTGCTACCATGACGCAGTGCAACTGATCGAGATCACGCTGGCGCTGCTGCTCGCGGTCGCCGCGGTGGCTGCCCTCGGCAAGTGGGTAAGCGCGCCGCTGCCGGTGCTGCTGGTGGCAGGCGGCGTGGCGTTGTCGTTCCTGCCCGGATTTCGTTCGCTGAAGATCGCGCCGGACATCTTCTTTCTCCTGTTCATTCCTCCGCTCCTGTTCGCGGACGCCTGGCTGATCCCCAAGCGCGACCTGCTCAAGGTGATCCGGCCGGTGCTGCTGCTCGCCTTCGGCCTGGTGTTCCTGACGGTGCTGGTGATCGGCTACCTGATGCGCTGGCTGATCCCCGACCTGCCGCTGGCGGCGGCGTTCGCGCTCGGCGCGGTGATCTCGCCGACCGACGCCGTCGCGGTGCGATCGATCACCGCCCGCCTCGCCATCCCGTCGCGGGTTTCGACGATCATCGACGGCGAGAGTCTGATCAACGACGCATCGGGCCTGATCGCGTTCAAGTTCGCCGTCGCCGCGGCGCTGACCGGCGCGTTCAGCTGGGATCGCGCGATCATGGAATTCTTCCTCTCTTCGGGCGGCGGTTTCGTGCTCGGCGTCGCGGTCGCCTGGTCGATCGGCCAGCTGCGGGTGGGATTGCGTCGCTTCTGCGTCGACGACCCCACGATCCAGACGGTGATCTCGCTGCTGACGCCGTATGCTGCGTATCTCGCGGCGGAAGCGCTCGGCGTCGGCGGCATCCTGGCGGTCGTGGGCGCCGGCTTGTACGCCGGAGCGCACGATCTGCGCAACCTCGAACCGGCGACCCGCGCCCACGCCTGGGAAGTCTGGCGCATGGTCCTGTTCGCCTTCAACGGCATCGTTTTCGTGCTGCTCGGCGTGCAGCTCCACTCGATCATCGCCGGCCTGACCCGCGCCGGCGCGCTGCAATTCGCCGGCTACGCGCTGGCGCTGTCCGGCGCGGTCATCGCGTTGCGCATCGTGTGGGTATTCCCCGCCGCCTACCTGCCGCTGTTCCTGTCCAGGCGCATTCGCGAGCGCGAGGGCATCCACAACCCGCGCGCGGTGTTCCTCACCGGATGGGCGGGTATCCGCGGCTCGGTCACGATGGCCGCCGCGCTGTCGATTCCGTTCGCCGCCGCCGGCGGCGCGCCGTTTCCGGGCCGCGACCTGATCATCCTGCTGGCGGCGAGCGTGATCGTCGTCACGCTGCTGGTCAACGGCATGGCGCTGCCGTTCGTGATCCGCACGCTGGGCATCCACGGCGACCGCATCGCCGAGCGCGAGGAGCGCGCCGCGCGCATCGCCACCGCGCAGGCCGCGATCGAGGCCTTGCGCCGGCGGCTGCCGAGTCTCAAGACCGCCGAGGAGTCGGCGTTCGCGACCTCGCTCCTCGGCGGCTACGAACAGCGGGTGCAACGCTATTCTGCCAACGCCGAGCGGCGGACCCGCCTCGATGCCCAGCACGCGAGCCAGCGCAGCATCTGGCTGGCAGCGCTCGCCGCCGAGCGCGCCGAATTGATGCAGATGCGCGAGACCGACATCATCAACGACGAAGTGCTGCGGCGGCTCCAGGTCGATCTCGATCTGGAGGAAACGCGGATTTCCGGCGCCACCCGCGATGCCGGGTGAAGCGCGGGCGACGACCGGGACCATCGGCATCCTGGGCGGCACGTTCGATCCGATCCACTACGGACACCTGCGGCCTGCCGCCGACGTGCGGCGCGCGCTGGACCTGCGCGAAGTGCATTTGATCCCCGCCGGCACGCCGCCGCACCGCCCGCCGCCGGTGGCGAGCGCCGACGATCGGATGGCGATGACGGCGCTGGGTTGCGCCGGTTTTCCCGCGCTGCTCGCCGACGACCGCGAAGTCCGGCGCGCCGGTCCGAGCTACACGGTGCCGACATTGCAATCGATGCGCGACGAGTTTCCCGACTCGGGGCTGGCGCTGATCGTCGGCGCCGATGCATTCGCCAACCTTGCCGCGTGGCATCGCTGGGAATCGCTGTTCGAGCTGACGCATCTCGTCGTCGTCGACCGGCCGGATCATCCGCTCGATCCTGACCGGCTTGCGCCGGCGCTGCGCGCGCAGTGGCAACGACGGCTGACCAGCGATCCGATGCAACTGACGCGACAGCTCGCCGGCGCGATCATCCGCCAGGTCGTCGAACCGCAACCGATTTCGGCGACCGCGCTGCGCGCTGCGTTGGCCAGCGGTCCCGCGGATCGGGCGCGAGTGCGAGGTTTGCTTCCCGCGACGGTTCTGGCTTATATTGACCGCAACCAACTCTATCGATCCGTCCCGGATGCGCGCTAACAGGATTCAGAAGATCGCAATCACCGCCCTCGAAGACATCAAAGCGCGCGACATCATCGTCCTCGATGTCCGCAAGCTCACTACCCTCTACGACACGCTGATCATCGCCACCGCGGAATCGAGCAGGCAGGTAGGCGCGCTGGCGCGTCACGTGCGCGATTCGCTCAAGGCCGCCGGAGCCCACATCGTCGGTGTCGAAGGTGAGGAGGCCGGCGAATGGATCCTGGTCGACGCCGGCGACGTCGTCGTCCACGTCATGCAGCCCGCGGTGCGCGCGTACTACAATCTCGAGGAGCTCTGGAGCCCTCCGGCATCGCGCCGCCGCGCCCGCCCGATCGCAGCCTGACGGCTGCGGCGGATTGCGGCTGAGAATGCGGCCGATGCCGCGATGAACCTTCGCATCGTCGCGCTTGGAACGCGGCTTCCGGCCTGGATCGCGGCAGGCTACGCCGAATACGCGCGCCGGCTGCCGCGCGGTTTTGCGCTGGAGCTCCGCGAGCTCAAGTCCGAGCCGCGGGATCGAGGCCGGACGACGCGGCAGATTCTCGCCGCCGAGGCGGCGCGCATCGACGCCGCGACCGCCGGCTTTCACGTCGTCGCGCTCGACGAGCATGGCGAGCATTGGTCCACGGCGGCGCTCGGGAAGAAGCTCGCCGGCTGGCGCGATCGCGCCGTGCCGGTGGCCTTCGTCATCGGCAGCGCGGACGGGCTCGACCCGCGCATCAAGCGCGACGCCGGCGCCGTCGTTGCGCTTTCCGCGCTAACATTGCCGCACGGGCTCGCCCGGGTGCTGCTCGCCGAGCAGATCTACCGCGCCGCGAGCCTCTTGTCGGGGCATCCGTACCACCGCGAATGAGTACGCTGTTCATGCTGACCGAGCGGCCGTCGGTCTACCTGGCGTCGAAGAGCCCGCGTCGGCAGGAGTTGCTGCGCCAGATCGGCGTCGAATTCGAGGAGCTCTTGTTGCGCGAGGCGCCGGGACGAAGGCGCGACATCGTCGAGGTTCCGCGCAAAGACGAGGTCCCCGTCGACTACGTCAAGCGGGTCGCCCGCACCAAGGCCGCGGTCGGCTGGCACCGCATGGGGCGCCGCGAGCTGCCGCCGAAGCCGGTGCTCGCCGCCGACACCGAGGTCGTGCTCGACGAGACCGCCCTCGGCAAGCCCGAGGACGCGGCCGACGCCGGCGCGATGCTGTCGCGACTGTCCGGCCGCACGCACGAGGTGATGACCGCGGTGGCGATCCGCTGGAACGCGCAGATCGCCGTCGCCCTGTCGGTGTCGCGGGTCACCTTCCGCGAGTTGCCGCACGACGAGATCGAGCGCTACATCGCGACCGGCGAGCCGTTCGACAAGGCCGGCGGGTACGGAATTCAGGGGCGGGCGGCGACCTTCATCAGCCGCCTCGAGGGAAGCTACTCGGGGGTGATGGGCCTGCCGCTGTTCGAGACCGCAGAGATCCTCGCCAAGATCGGATTCCACGTGCTATGAAACCACAGGAACTGCTCTACACCCCGCCGTCGCTGCCGGCGAACACAGCGGGCGCGCCGGTGACGGCGGCCCTCCCGCCAGGCCCGGCCACGCTGCCGGCAGCGGCGACGCTGCCGGGCCACGCGATGAGTCACGAGATCCTGATCAATGTCACGCCGCAGGAAACCCGCGTGGCGATGCTCGAGCAGGGCGTCGTGCAGGAGCTGCACATCGAGCGCGCCAGCGCGCGCGCGCTGGTCGGCAACATCTACCTGGGACGCGTCGCCCGCGTGCTTCCCGGCATGCAATCGGCTTTCGTCGAGATCGGACTCGAGCGCGCCGCTTTCCTGCATATCGCCGACATCTGGGAACACCGGCAGAACGGCCACGAAAGCCGGCCGATCGAGCGCATCCTGCACGAAGGCCAGTCGCTGCTGGTCCAGGTCATCAAGGACCCGATCGGCACCAAGGGGGCTCGTCTGTCGACCCAGATCAGCCTCGCCGGCCGGCTGCTGGTGTTCCTGCCGCAGGACTCGCACATCGGCATCTCGCAGCGCATCGAGGACGAGGTCGAGCGCGAAAACCTGCGCGAGCGTCTGCAGCAGCTTTTGCCCGAGGGCCTTGCCGGAGGCTTCATCATCCGCACGATGGCCGAGACCGCCAGCGAGCGCGAAATGCAGAACGACATCGAATACCTGACCAGGCTCTGGCGCGACCTCACCGAGAAATCCCGCGCGGTCCCCGCGCAATCGCTGGTCTACCAGGACCTCTCGCTCGCGCAGCGCGTGCTGCGCGACATGACGACCGAGGAAACGTCGCGAATCCTGGTCGACTCGCGCGAGACGTTCCAGAAGATGCAGGATTTTGCCGCGCAATACACGCGCAACATCCTCGAGCGCATCGAGCACTACGCCGGCGATCGTCCGCTGTACGACCTGCATGGCGTCGAGGACGAGATTCAGAAGGCGCTGGCGCGCAGAGTCGACCTCAAGTCCGGCGGCTACCTGATCATCGACCAGACCGAGGCGATGACGACGATCGACGTCAACACCGGCGGCTTCGTCGGCGGCCGCAGTTTCGACGACACGATATTCAAGACCAACCTCGAGGCGGCGCAGGTTATCGCCCGCCAGCTCCGGCTGCGCAATCTCGGCGGCATCATCATCATCGACTTCATCGACATGGAGAACCCCGACCATCGGGCGTCGGTGCTCGCCGAGTTCAACAAGGCGCTCGAGCGCGATCGCACGCGGTTGACGGTGAACGGCTTCACCCAGCTCGGGCTGGTCGAGATGACGCGCAAGCGCACCCGCGAAAGCCTGGCGCACGTGTTGTGCGAGCCCTGCACCACTTGCGGCGGCCGCGGCGAGGTCAAGACGGCGCAGACGATCTGCTACGAGATACTGCGCGAGATCGTGCGCGAGGACAGGCAGTTCAACGCTCGCGCCTTCCGCATCCTCGCATCCCAGTCCGTCATCGACCTGTTTCTCGACGAGGAGTCGCAGAGCCTCGCCCAGCTCGGCGATTTCATTGGCAAGCCGATCTCGCTGCAGGTCGAGTCGATCTACACGCAGGAGCAGTACGACATCGTGCTGACCTGAACCCGGCGAGGCTCTCGATACCAGCGCCGTGATCGATAGACTCCGGTCTTTTGCGCGCGCGCTCCTCGCGCGCTTCCGCCGAAAGCGGGCCGAGCCCGGTCGCTTCGTCGCCGGCAGCCGGTTCGCGTGGCGCGGCTGGCTCTCGCTCAATCCCTGGATCTGGCCGTCGCGCGACTACCTGTTGTACGTGCCGCTGGCGTACGGCGGATGGAAGCGCCGGCCGCTGCTCGTGATGCTGCACGGCTGTCGGCAGACGCCCGAGGATTTCGCCGCCGCGACGCGCATCGCCGCGCTCGCCGATCGCGACGGATGGCTGGTGCTGCTGCCGAGGCAGAGCGCGAGGGCCAACGCCTGGTCGTGCTGGAACTGGTTCGACAAGGCGACCGGCGCCGGTCGCGGCGAAGCGGCGATCGTCGCCGCGCAGGTGCGCGCGGTCCGCCGTCGCTACCGGGTCCATCCGCGGCGCATATTCGTCGCCGGGATGTCGGCCGGCGGCTGCCTCGCCGCGGTGCTGGGACTGCGCTATCCGGCGCAGTTTGCCGGCGTCGCCGCGCATTCGGCCGTCGCCGCCGGCGCCGCTTCGGACCCCGTCGGCGCGATGCGAGTGCTGGTCACCGGTGCCGAGACGGCGTTCGAAGAGATCGCCGCGGCCGCGCGCGCCGAAGCCCCGCCCTCCGCCCTACCCGTGCCGCTGCTGGTGATGCACGGCGGCGACGACCGGACCGTCGTCGAGCGCAACGCGCGGCAGCTGGCGCGGCAGTATCTGGTGCTCAACGGCCGGCTGGCGGCGGAAGCGTTGTCGCCGGACGAGCTGCCGCCGCCCGACCGGGAGACCCGCGAGCGCGTCGCCGACGGGCGCGAGGTGGCGATGTCGGAATACCACGACGGCGCGCGCACGGTGGTGCGCGTGGTCCGCATCGGCGGCCTCGGTCACGCCTGGAGCGGTGGCGACGCCGCCTTCCCGTACAATGATCCGCAGCCGCCCGATGCGACGGCTTTGCTCGGCGCCTTCGTCGCCGAGGCGATCGGGCAGCGCAAGCGAGGAACGATACGATGGCCGTGGCGGGCATGAACCACTTCACCGTGCTGACCGACGACGTCGACGGCACGGTGGGCTTTTACCGCGATCTGCTGGGGCTCGAGGCCGGGCCGCGACCCGCGCTCGGCTTCCCCGGGGCATGGCTGTACGCGGGCGGCCACGCGATCCTGCACATCGTCGGCGGACGCGCGAGGAGCGAGCTCAAGCCGGGCGTCATCGACCACATGGCGTTTTCCGGCAGCGACCTCGGCGCCACGCTGGCGGCGCTCGAGGCGCGCGCGATAGCTCACACCTGCCGGCGGCAGGTCGACAGCGGCGTCTGGCAGGTCTTCTTTTTCGACCCCAACGGCGCCAGGATCGAAATCGACTTCGCCGCGACCGAGCGCGCGCCGGCTTGAGCGCCGCGGTCCGGGCAACGCTCGATCATCTGGTCGTCGCCGCCGACACGCTCGAGCGCGGCGAGGATCATCTCGAATCGCTGCTTGGAGTGCGGCCGCGGCGCGGCGGCAGGCACGCCGCGATGGGAACGCACAACAGTCTGCTCAGGCTGGGGACGCGCTGCTATCTCGAGCTGATTGCGATCGACCCGGATGCCGCCGCGCCGGACAGAGCGCGCTGGTTCGAGCTCGATCGTCCCGCCATGCGCTCGCTCGTCGCGCAACAGCCGCGGCTCGTCCACTGGGTGGCGCGCTGCGACGACATCGAGGCCGCGCGCCGCAGATGTCCGATCGATCCCGGCCCGGTGCAGGCGATGACGCGCGACAGCTTCCGTTGGCGCATCACCATTCCCGACGACGGCCGGCTTCCCGGGGGCGGCCTGGTGCCGACGCTGATCCAATGGGACGACGCGCGTCACCCGGCCGATGATCTGCCCGACGGCGGCGTGCGCCTTGCCGCGCTGGCGGGAGCGCATCCCGAGCCGGCGTCGATACGCGCGGCGCTCGCCGCGCTCGGTCTGGGCGACGAGCTGAAAGTGAGTTTCGCCGGGACGCCGCGGCTCGCCGCGTTTCTGTCGACGCGTCGCGGCAGGATCGCGCTCTAGCAGCCTGATGCTGTCTTCCGCGGATCAGGTGAGCGCGCCGCGCGCCGCCACCCGCCACAACGCCTCGATGCGACCGTCGCGCACTGCGATCAACCAGTCGTAAAGATTGACCGTCGGATCGCAGTGGCCGGGGACCAGCTTGAGCTTCGCGCCCAGCGCCGGAGCAGCGCCGCCGGGCGCGACGCGCACGACGCCGTGCTCGTCCGACGCCTTGATCAGCTCGAGCCCCGGCGCGTCCGCCACCAACGGCATGCCCGAATCGACCGCGAAGGCCTTGAGTCCCGCGTCGACGATCGCTCGATCGGCCGCGGGTGTGCTCATCACCGTCGTCCACACGAACAGGCTCTGCTCGAATCGCGGCTCGTTCGAGGAGCGCTCGTTGCGACCGTAGTCGGCGTCCATGAAGATATACGAGCCCGGCTGCAGCTCGTTGTAGATCCCGCTGTCGCGCTCGAGCACGAAGGTCCCGGTGCCGGCGCCGGTGATCGTCGCACAGGCGATGCCGGCGTCCTCGATCGAGGCCTTCGTCGACGCGGCGAATCCCGCTGCACGCTCGATCGCCGCGCGGCGCTCGCCGGGACTGCGCAGGTGCGATCAGTGCCGGGG
>DATEFZ010000052.1:0-10276 GCA_035280325.1 Casimicrobiaceae bacterium | reverse complement strand
TAGACGAACCGCTGCGGTATAATCCGCGCCTTTGTCAGCGCGGCGACCAGCCTCGCCGTGCGCGGATCGTCGCGGCCCTGGGCCGGCGGCGGAGCGAAATGCAGCACCGCGAACGGCGCCAGACGCAGGCGCTCGAGACTCGCGCCGCGATCGAGGTCGCCGACGATCGGGACGATGCCGCGGCCGCGCAGCTTCGGAATCTCGCCGGGCCGCCGCGTCAGACCATACAGGCGCGCCTTGCCGTGAAACAGCTCGGCGGTGCGCAGCGCGATGTCGCCGCAGCCGATTAACAAGACCCTGATCACCGTTGTCCGACGCCAACCGATGCCGCAGCAGGTTACCATAAAACCCAGCGAGCATTCGTTCGTCTGCGAGGACGGCGAGACCGTGCTCGCAGCGGCGATGCGCGCCGATCTGATGATTCCCTACGGCTGTCGCAACGGCGCTTGCGGCACCTGCAAGAGCCGGCTGCTCGCGGGCAGTGTCGACTACGGCCGCTATCAGCCCGGCACTCTCACCGACAGCGAGCAGCGGCAGGGCTATGCGCTGCTCTGCGTCGCGCGGCCGCTGTCCGACCTCGAGGTCGAGGTACGCGAAGTGCGCAAGGCCGGCGATATCCGCATCCGCAAGCTGCCGTGTCGCATCGAGAAGATCGATAAGGTCGCGCACGACGTCGCGATCGTCTCGCTGAAGCTGCCGGCCAACGAGCGGCTGCAGTATCTGGCCGGGCAATACGTCGACTTCCTGCTCAAGGATGGACGCCGACGCAGCTTCTCGATCGCAACCGCACCCGAGGACGATGCTTTGCTCGACCTGCACGTCCGCCACGTGCCCGGCGGCTTTTTCAGCGACCAGCTTTTCAACGAGTTCAAGGGGCGGGAGATATTGCGCATCGAGGGTCCGCTCGGCAATTTCTTCCTGCGCGAGGACAGCGATCTGCCGATCATCTTCGTCGCCGGCGGCACCGGCTTCGCGCCGATCAAGGCCGCCATCGAGCATGCGTTCCATCACGCGACCGACCGGCAGATGGTGCTGTACTGGGGCGCTCGCTCGCGCGCCGACCTGTATCTGCCGCATCTGCCCGGACAGTGGCAGACCGAGCACGACAACTTCACCTTCATTCCGGTGCTGTCCGAGCCGCTGCCCGGGGACGATTGGCCGGGTCGGACCGGGCTGGTGCACAAGGCGGTGCTCGACGATTTTGCCGATCTCTCGGGATACCAGGTCTACGCCTGCGGCGGCCCGGGCATGATCGACGCGGCGCGCCGCGAATTCACCGCGCTGCGCAATCTGCCGCTCGAAGCCTTCTACGCCGACTCGTTCACCTACGCGGCGCAGGCGGAGACGCCGGCGTAGCGTTCGACGCGAAGGCGCGCGCGATGACCTTCGATTCGCTGACCTTCGCCGTCTTCCTCGCTGTCGTCTTCGCCGCTTACTGGCTGGTGCCCGGCTGGACCGCGCGCAAGGTCTTCCTGCTTGCCGCCAGCTACCTGTTCTACGCGGCGTGGAATCCTTTTTTCGTGCTGCTGATCATCGCCACCACCGGGTTCGACTGGCTGGCGTCGCACTGGATGGACCGCGTCCGCCAGCCAAGGTACCGTCGCGGCATCCTTGCCGCGTCGATCGCGATCAATCTGGGCGCGCTGGGTTTTTTCAAGTACGCGCAGTTCTTCTCCGATACCGCGATCGACCTGCTGCATGTGTTCGGCATCAACTTCCGCCCGGTGTCGCTCGGCATCCTGCTGCCGGTCGGCATATCGTTCTACACGTTCGAGAGCCTGTCGTACGTCATCGACGTCTACCGCAGGCGGATCGCGGTGTCGAAGAGCCTGCTCGACTACGGGCTGTACGTGACGATGTTCGCGCACCTGGTCGCCGGGCCGATCCTGCGCTACGGAGACTTTTCGCCACAGTGCCGGGAACCGCGCACCTGGCGCTCGGCCGAGGTTGGCAAGGGCCTAACGCTGCTGGTGTTCGGCCTGGCGCTCAAGGTGTGCCTGGCCGACCTGGTGTTCGCGCCGGTCGTCGACCGCGTGTTCGCCAGCGGCGCGCAAGCAGGGCTCGCCGAGAGCTGGCTCGGCGCCTCGTCGTTCTCGCTGCAGGCCTACTGCGACTTCGGCGGTTACTCGCTGTGCGCGATCGGCGTCGCGATGATGTTCGGTTTCCGCTTCCCGATGAACTTCGAGAGCCCGTTCGGCTCGATCGGCATGGCCGAGCTGTGGACGCGCTGGCACATGTCGCTGGCGAGCTGGATACGCGACTACGTGTTCCTGCCGCTCGGCGGCTACCGTCGCGGCCGCCCGCGCGGCGAGGTCAACCTGTTCGTCGCTTTCGTGCTGGTCGGACTCTGGCACGGCGCCGCCTGGACCTTCGTCGTCTGGGGCGGGCTGCAAGGCGTGTTCATCGTCGGCGAGCACATGATCAAGCGCGGCCTCTGGGACTTCGGCAAGGTGAGGAACGCCTTCGGTCGATCCGGGCTGGCGGTCTTCACCTTCGGCCTGTTCAGCATCGCCGCTGTGTTCTTCCGCGCCCATTCGCTGCGCCAGGGCGGTTCGGTGCTGGCGTCGATGTTCGTTCCGGGCGTCCATTCGGCGCTGGTGCCGTTCAACGAGGCGATCGTGGCGATCGTGCTCGGCGCGTGCATCGTCGGCACGCACATCGTATTCGGGCGGCTCCGCCGCTGGGACTGGCTCGACCGCTGGCCGATCGCGCCCCGCGCGGTCGCGATCGCCGTCGCGCTGGCAGCGGTCGTGTTCTCGCCGGGATTCAATCCGGCGTTCATCTACTTCCAGTTCTGATGGACCCCCGCTGGTTTCTGATGGACCGCCGCTGGCTCGTCGCCTGGATCGCCGCGCTTGCCGCGTGTGCGCTGCTCGCCGGCGGCTACGAATGGCTGCTGCGCGACCGCGGCTACCTGCTCACCGTGCAGGACGACGCCGACCTGTGGTCGATGCAGCTCGACCGCGTGCGCAACGAGCCGCGCGCGATCGCCCTCCTCGGCGCCTCGCGCATCGAGTTCGGCATCGATCCCGCCGTGTTGTCGACCGAGCTGGGCGGGCGGCCGGTGGCGATGCTCGCCGTCAACGGTGCCTATCCGCTGGCGGCGCTGCGCGCGCTGGCCGACGACTCGTCGTTCACCGGCCTCGCGATCGTAGGCGTCGACTCGCGCGGGCTGCAGCGCCGGCACTGGGACATGCAGCAAGGCTACTTCGATCACTACCATCGCCGCTGGACCACGGCGCGCCGGATCCATCGCGAGCTGCTGACGCTGCTGCAGGAGCACCTGATCTTCGTCCGCTCGGCGTTCTCGCTCACCAATATCGTCCAGCGCTGGATCGCCGGCGAGGGGCCGCCGATGAACGATCACGTCGTCGTGCGCGCCGATCGCGCCGGATTCATCGACTATCACCGGCCCGATCTGCCCGGCATCCGCGCCTCGCGCGTCGCCGCGCTGGCGCGCTACTACCGCGACGAGCCGCCCGACGATCCTGCCACCTGGCTCGCCAACCTGGCGACGGTGTCGACCTGGATCGAGAAGATCCAGCGGCGCGGCGGGCGGGTAGTGCTGTTGCGCGAGCCCGCTGCCGGCGAGAGCCTGGCGCTCGACGAGGCCAACTTCCCGCGCGACCGCTATTGGGACGTCTACGCGCGCCGCTCGCCGGCGACGATGATCGACTTTCGCGACGTGCCCGAGATGACCGACTTCGTGCTGCCCGACACCTCGCACATCGATCAGGCCGACGTGCCGCGGCTCACCACCGCGCTGGCGGATGTGCTCATGAAGCGCGGGCTGGTCGAATAGCGCCCCTGGTGAACGGCACCGAGGTTGGCATTCAATTCTACCGATGACAGCCACACACACGGAGGCCCCTGGTCAATGTTAATTCACGGCAAGTGCCACTGCGGGAATATCTCCTTCACCCTCACGTGGGAGCCCGATCCGAGCGAAATTCCTGCACGCGCCTGCACCTGTTCGTTTTGCACCAAGCACGGCGGTGTATGGACCTCGAATCCGAATGGCTCCTTGCGAGTCTCAGTCAGGAATCCTCCGCTCGTGTCCAAGTACGCGTTCGGCACCAAAACCGCAGTGTTTCATATCTGCGCTCGTTGCGGCATAGTGCCTGTCGTCACGAGTCTCATCGATGGTCGTCTGTACGCCGTTGTCAGTGTGAACGCCTTCGAAAATGTTGAACCAAGCCTCCTGCGGCGTGCTTCGGCAAGCTTCGACAGCGAGGAGGAGGCATCCCGCCTGGCGCGAAGGGAGCGCAATTGGATCGCCGATGTTGAGTACGTCGAAAGCGGCGCCTAACCTTTCGGTCGAGAGGACGTCCACAACGCAGCTTCGCCGCATTGCGACTGCCCGTCGCCTCAAACACACCTAGCTCCGGAGCTCGGCCGTCGCGAGCTTCAACGCCGCGACCAGGTGCGCGTTGGCTTCGGCATCGCGGCCCAGCCGCCCCAGCATCTCGCCGAGCGCCAGGTGGGCGCGCCAGCCGTCGTCCAGCGCCAGGCTCGCCTCGAAGTACGTCTGCGCCTTGCCCCACAGCTCCTCTCGCTGGCACAAGATCCCCAGCGCGTGCAGCAGCGCCGGGTCGTGGTTGTGCGTTCGTAGCCATCGCTCCGCCTGCTCGAGCTGGCGCATGGCGTCGGCCGGCCGGCACTCGGCGTAGAGCTCGACCAGGCCGGAATCCCAGTCGCGCTCGAGGCTCTCGGCCAGAATCTCCGACGCCTCGCGATCGGCGCCGACCTGCAGGAAGCTTCGCGCCGCCGCGGCGGCAATTTTCGGATGACGCCTGGCCGGCTCGGGCAGGCGATTCCAGCAGTCGGTGAGACCCGCGACGTCCTGCGCCAGCGCCTTGAGCTGCTCGCTCTGTGCGCTGACGCGCACGTGCTCGGCCTGCACGCCGTCGAACACCTTGCGTTTGACGAGCTGGTCGAGCAGCGGCGGAATATCGGCCCAGCGCCGCGCCGCCTGCAGGCAACGCAGCTCGAGCCGTAACGCTGCGGTGTGCATCCCCGCTTCGCGGCGCAGATCGCGCAGGATGTCGAGCGCGAGCTGCGGCTGGCCCTGGTCGAGCGCGATCTCGGCGCGCAGCATCAGCCGCGGCACCGCCAGGCTCGGGCCCTGCGCATCGGGGCGGTTGAGCAGCGCCTCGGCGGCGTCGAAGTCGCGCACGTCGATCGCGGCACGCGCGCCGACCATCGCGTTCAGGCCGGTCGAGCCCGGGATCGCCAGCGCCTCCAGCGCGCGCTGCTGCGCCTTGCCGTAGCGTCCTTCGATCAGAGCGATCACCGCGCCGTCCTGCGCGGCTCGCGCCCGCTCGAGCTTCTGCCTGCGCCGCCACGCTCGCACCGTCTGCGGCATCCGCGCCGTTCGCACGGCCAGACGGATGCCCGCGTACAACGCGACGAACCCTACGACCGCCAGCAGCAACAGCAGGTTGAGCGACAGCTCGATCCGGTACGGCGGCGCGACCAGCAGCGCATAGCCGGCGTTCAGCTCGACCGCGATCGCCGCGGCGACCGCCGCCGCTGCCAGCAGCAGGAACCAGAACAGGAATCGCATCGCGCTGAGGAACCTCTGAGATTCCCTAACGCGGCGGCTTGTCGCGCGCGAGCTGCAGCACGCGCACCGCGTCGAGGCTCGCGGCGAGCCCGGGCAGCTCGGTCGTCATGTCGGTCGCCTTGAGCTGCTTGAGCAGCGTCTGCAAGGTCTGGACCGGCTTGCTGCGCGTATCGAAATACTTGCCCACCCAGTCGAGAGCCGCGTCGAGATCGGCCCGGAAATTGGCCTGGTCGCGAAACAGCAGTGCGAATCGCGCCGACAGCAGCCTGAGCTTGACGTTCTCGCGCAGGAAGAACTGCTCGTGCGGCGCCAGCAGAGGCACTTCGGGCCGCTCGATGTTCTCGATGCGCACGAGCTGGCGAAACTGCCGCCAGGCGCCGCGCAGCAGGCCGCGCCATCCCGATTCGCTCTCCGGCGCTTGCGCCGGCGTGGCCTCGATCCGCTGCTCGAGCGCCAGCGGCAGCGTATCGATCGCCGCGATCGCCTGGTCGAGCCGCAGCGAAAGACCGGCGACGTCGACGTACGGCACGGCCTTCAGCCGATCCATGTCGCGCGCCAGCGCGCGCCGCAGCGGCACGAATTGCGGCCGGTCGAGCCGCTGCAGCTTGGTATCGGCGACTTGCAGCGCGGCGAGCGCGCCACGCACGTTGCCGGCAAGCTGGAGCTGCTGGCTGGCGAGCATCAGCACCTGCTCGACCTCGGTCAACGCCCACTCGTCTCGCGTCGGCGACAGCTCGCGATACAGCGCCTCCAGCGCCGCCTGCTGCGTCTGCGATTCGCCGAGTCGATTTTCGAGCAGCGCGATCTTCGCCTGGGCGTCGCGCAGGTTCTCCTGCAGATCCTTGACCGCGGTGCGTGAGGCCTGCTCACCGGCGTCGATGGCGGCAAGCCGTTGTGCGATCTCGCTCTTCAGCTCGCGCTCGGCCTTCCGCGCGTCGAGCCAGAGCGCCGCGATCGCCGCGACGATCGCGACGACGGCCAGCCAGATCCAGGGCGAGCCGCGCCGAGGGGGCGCGGCTCTCGGGCCGCGGGACGGCGGCAGAATCGATGCCGGACGGTCGGCCGCCGGTTCGGGCATGGCTGTCTTGGTCGAGCGCGGGACTGGCTCGATTGTAGCAGGACGATCACCGCTTCCGGCCGCACTGGCCGGCGCCGACGTCCTCGACTCCGGACTGCTAGAATGCGCTCGCACAGCCGCCTGTCTTGCCGGCGGCGGCCTCACCCGCGATACGCATGCTCACGCTCGCCGTCATCGTCGCCATCGCCGTCGCCGCGATCGCGGGGTACGAATTCGGACTGCACCGGCGCCGCCGCAGCGACAGCGACTCGCCGCCGCAGCCGCCGACGCCATCCGCGCCGGCGCCGCCGATCGCGCCGGCCCTGCTCGCGCCAGCCGTCGAGGCCGAGCGCATCGGTGCCGAGAAGGCGCGGATCGTGCGCAGCATGTCGGGCGAGACCGATGCGCTGCGGCGAGAGCTCACCGAACTGCGCGCCGACAACGCCCGCTATCGCCGGCTGGTCATCGACATCGAGAACAATGCGCCGCCGCCGATACTCTCTTCCGGCACCGGTCCCGACGATCTCAAGCTGATCGTCGGCATCGGTCCGGTGCTCGAGCGCATGCTGCACAACCTCGGCGTGATGACTTTCCAGCAGATCGCGCGCTGGACCGACCGCGACGTCGCCGAGTTCGACGCGAGGCTGCCCGAATTTCCAGGCCGCATCCTGCGCGACCAGTGGGTGACGCAGGCGAAGCTCTTGCATCAGGCCACCTATGGCGACGCCGCGGCGCGGCAGCCGCCGGAGCGGGTTTGACGAGCGATGATGTCCGTCCGGGCGGCCGCCCGATGACGACGAGACCAGGCGCCGCGGCGCGCCGCGCGCCGGCGTCGGGGCTGCTGCTGGCAGCGATCCTGGCGCTGGTCTGGGGCTGCAACTGGCCGGTGCTGAAGCTCGGCGTCACCGCGTTGCCGCCGTTGACCTTTCGCGGCGCGACCCTGCCGTTCGCGGCGATCGGACTGCTGGCCGTATCGCGGCTGTCCGGCGACTCGATCAGGATTCCGCGCGCGCTGTGGGGCAAGCTGCTCGCTCTCGCAATGTTCAACATCGCCGCCTGGAACGGGCTGATCCTGTTCGGCGTGCAGCAGATGCCGGCCGGCAGGTCGGCGATCCTGGCCTACACGATGCCGGTGTGGACCGTGCTGTTCGGCATCGCGTTGCTGCACGAGCCGTTGTCGCCGCGCAAGATCGCCGGACTGGTGCTCGGCATGCTCGGCATGGCGCTGCTGCTCGGCGAGGACGTGCGCCATCTCACGCGCTCGCCGGTCGGGACGCTGCTCATCCTTACCGCCGCGGTGTCGTGGGCATTCGGTACCGTGCTGCTGCGACGCTGGCAGCCGCGGCTGCCGCAGAACACGCTGACCGGATGGATGATGCTGGTCGGCTGGCTGCCGATCGCGGCGACGGCGCCGCTGCTCGATCCGCACCCGCTCGCTTCGCTGGCGCAGATGCCGGGCGTCGCCTGGTTCGCGATCCTCTACAACATCTTTCTCGCCGGCACCGTCGCGCACTGGGCGTGGTTCACCATGGCGCGCCGGCTCCCGGTCGCGGTCAGCTCGCTGTCGTCGCTGCCGGTGCCGGTGGTCGGCGTGCTGTCGGGAATTCTCTTTCTGGGCGAGCGCCCGGGCCCGAGCGAGTATCTGGCGCTGGTACTGGTGCTGGCTGCCCTCGGCGCCGTGCTGTTCGCGCCGGCCGCGAAGCCGGTTGCAGCGCCCGAATAGCGCGCCTACTGCCGCAGCTCGGGAATAAGCGTCAGCACCTTGCGATCGGCGAACCAGGCGTCGAGGTTCGCCTTGCACAGATCGCCCATCGCCTGTCGCGTCTCGCGCGTTGCGCTGCCGACGTGCGGCAGCAGCACGACGTTGTCCTGCGCCAGCAGCGCGTGCGGAATGCGCGGCTCGTCGGCGAAGACGTCGAGACCGGCGGCCTTGATCGTGCCTGCCTGCAGCGCAGCGACCAGCGCCGGCTCGTCGACGATCGAGCCGCGGGCGATGTTGATCAGCGTGCCCTTCCTGCCGAGCGCGGCGAGCACGCCGGCGTCGACGATGTTGCGGGTCGCATCGCCCCCGGGGCAGGCGACGACCAGGAAGTCGACCGCCGCGGCGAGCGACTTCAGGTCGGCGAAATATTCGTACGGCACGTTCTGCCGATGGCGTCCGGTATAGGCGACCTTCATGCCCATCGCCGCCACGCGCTGCGCGATCGCCTTGCCGATCCGGCCCAGCCCCAGGATGCCGACCTTGCGGCCGCCGAGCTTGGTCGTCAGGTCGGGGCTGCGATTGACCCACTCGCCGGCGTGGACGAAGCGATTGTGGCGCACGAAACCGCGCCCGGTCATCAGGATCAAGCCGAGCGCGACGTCGGCAACGTCGTCGGTGAGGACGTCCGGCGTGTGGCTGACCTTGATGTCGCGCTGCCGGCAATACGCGACCGGCACGCCGTCGTAGCCGACGCCGAAGACCGAGATGATCTCGAGTTTCGGCAGCGCATCGAGCAGCGAAGTCGGCGTGATCGTCCCTCCGCCTTGCACCAGTCCGCGCACGCTCGGCCCCGCGCTGCCGAGCAGCCCGGGCTTGTCGCCTGCCTGGTGGTAGTCATGGCAGCGATACCCGGCCTTCAGCGGATCGTAGAGGAAGGGCGGCAGCGGCGCGGTGACGAGTATGTCGGGTGGCATAAGTCGGGTCGAGGATCGTGCGAGTGCGCGTCACCCTCGTTGCGCAGATGGGACGGCGAAGTATTGTAGCAACGACGAGAGCAATCCGGCGTCGGTCGGCCCGGTGATGACCACCTCGCCGAGGCCGAATCCGCGGGCGCGTTCGGCGATGCGTTCATGGACCGCGAACGCCGGAGTCGCGATGAGGCGCTCGCGGCCGTAGGCGTCGAGCATCGCCCAGAGGTTGGCGAGCCCTTCGCTGCTGGTCAGGGTGATCGCGTCGATGCGTCGCTGGCGCCAAGCGTCGATCAGCCCCGCGGCCCCGGTCTGCGGCGGCGCCCTGCGGTAGCAATCGACGTAAGTGACCCGCGCCCCGCGCGCCGCCAGCGCGTCGCCGAGCGCATCGCGGCTCGCGCCGCTGCGAAAGATCGCCACCCGCTTGCCGACAGGCGCGGCGAGCTCGGGCAGCGCCAGCAGTCCCTCGCTGTCCATGGTCGTGATCGGAACGTGCACCTGTGCCAGTCCGGCGGCGGCAAGCGCCGCCGCGGTGCCCGGACCGGGCGCGAACGCGGTCAGCGCAGGCGGCCAGGACGCGCCGTCACCGACCCCGAATTCGGCGGCGTTGGCGCTGACGAACACCGCGTAGTCGAACTCCGCCAGACGCCGCTGCACGTCGTCGAGTGCGCGCCGGTCGTCGGGGGGCAGGATGATGATCGTCGGGAAGATCAGCGGCCTGCCGCCCAGCGCCGAGATCTGTCGCGCCAGCGCGCCGGCCTGTCGGGCAGGACGCGTGATCACGATGCCGGCGCCGCGTAATGGCGCGCTCATCCCGTCTCGCTCAGCAGTTCGGCGGCGCCGCGCTGCAGGAATTCGGCGCCCAGGTCTGCGCCCAGTTTCGCCGCGGCGCCGACATCGGCCGCCGGCGCGCTGCGCTCGCCGCGCAACACGTTGCTGCCGTCGCGGCTCGCGACCAGCCCGCGCAGCCATAGCTGCCCGTC
>DATEFZ010000051.1:0-4769 GCA_035280325.1 Casimicrobiaceae bacterium | reverse complement strand
TCACCTCGGCGACGCCGGGCAGGGCCGCGATGCGATCGGCGGCGTCGGCGACGCGAGCCGCCGGCAGGTAGGCAGTGGCGAACGAGCCTAGCGCCCCGTGGTGGACGACGTAGGGATCGGTGATCGGCAGGATCACGCGCGCCGCATCGCGCCCGTACCAGCGGTCGAGCCGATCCTGAAGATAGACGATGTTCGGCCGGCCGAAGGCGTCGGTCTTGGCGTTCATGCCGTGGTCGGCCGTCAGCACGATCGTCGCGCCGAGCGCGTCGAGGCGGCCGAGGTAGCGGTCCATCATCGCGTAGAAATCGTTGGCCGCGGCGGTTCCCGGCGCGGCCTTGTGCTGAACGTAGTCGGTCGTCGACAGGTACATCAGCTGCGGGCGCAGGCGCTCGGCAAGCTTGACTCCGGCGGCGAAGACGAACTCCGACAGCGCCGCGCTGTACACCGAAGGCACCGGCAGGCCGACTAGCGACACGACGTCGTCGATGCCGTGCGTGGCGCGGCTTGCCTGGTCGGCCTTCTCGGCCGAGAAGCAAATGCCGTCCAACTGATGCCCGAGCAGGGCGCGCAACTTGTCCTTGGCGGTGATCGCGGCGACCCGCGCGCCGGCCGCGGCAAACGCGGCCAGGATGGTCCCGGCGCGCAGGTACCTGGGCTCGTTCATCATCACCTCGGCGCCCGCATCGGCGTCCCAGAAATAGTTGCCGCAGATTCCGTGCGCCGCCGGCGGCACGCCGGTCACGATCGACACGTTGTTCGGGTTGGTGAACGAGGGCACCACGCAATCGGCGCCGAGGCAGGTGCCGCGGCGGGCGAGGTCGGCCAGGAACGGCGCGCGGCCGGCGCCGATCGCCTGGGTGATGTAGTCGGGCTCGCAGCCATCGACGCAGACGACCACGACCGGCTGTTGCGGCCACCGGTACGACCGGCCGTTGACGGTGAGCGGGGGTTTCGACACGGTTCGAATCGATTTTTAGGCGCGGGCGCTACCTGGACTTGCGCGGGGCGATGACCGCGAGATGACGCCGGCGCGCGGCGCCGCCATCTCCGTCGGCGCGACTCTTGTGCATGCGTGCCCGGCTCGCCGTGGCGTGCTCGTAGAGCGCCTTGCCGGCGGCGGCGGCGTTGCGCGCGGCGATCTTATCGACGATGTCGCGGTGCTCGCGGGTCGACAGCGGAAGCATGCCGCCGCGCGCCAGCGACTGGCGGCGGAACAGGTTCAATTCGTTGACCAGCCGCCGGTACGTCGTCAGCAGCTTGGCGTTGCCGGCGAAGGCCACCAGCTTGTCGTGGAACTCGAGGTTCAGCGGATAGTAGGCGTCGACATCGTTTTTCGCGCTGGCGCGGTCCATCCGGTCGACGATCGCCTTCAGCTCGCGGATCTGATCGGCGGTCGCGGCCTGGGCGACGCGGCGTCCTGCCCATTCGTCGAGCGCGGCGCGCAGCTCGTAGATCTCGTCGGCTTCCTCGACCGAGAGCTGGCGGACGAACACGCCGCGATTCTTCTCGAGCTTCACCAGCCCGGAAGCCTCCAGCGCGCGAAACGCCTCGCGCACCGGGCCGCGGGATACGCCGAGCAGCAGGGCGACCTGCGCCTCGTTCAACTTGCCGCCGGCCGGCAGGTCGCCGGCCAGGATCATCCGTTCGAGCTCCTTCTGCACCAGCATCGGCAGCGAGCTCGACTGCACCAGCGCGATCGTCGCGGCGGGCGCGGCGGCGCCGCGCGGCGGCGCGGATCGGGAAGCGGTACGCGGCATCTTGCAATTAGACGCCGGCGAGTGTAGATTGTCAACAATCTGCAATCGCCGCTGCAGACCGTGTCGTCTGCCGTCTTGCCCGCCGCGTTGCCTTCGCCATCCGCCTGCGCCATCGCCCGCGTCGTGGTGCCGGCGGCCGAGAAAGCCCTCGCGGCGGCGCGAGCGGGTCCCGTTTGCGCGGCGCCTGCGGCACGCGTAGGATTTTCCAACGTCGCTCAACGTTGTTCTCACCTCGGGAGGAAGCAATGCAATTCGCAGCGAAGTCCTGGTGGCGGAAGGTCGCACTCGCCGCCGCCGTCGGTGCCGCCGCCTGGGCGGCTCCGGCGTTGGCGCAGAAAACCGAGCTCCTGGTCTACACCGCGCTCGAGACCGATCAGATCAAGGCGTACGAGGAGGCGTTCTACAAGGCGCATCCCGACGTCGGCATCAAGTGGGTGCGCGATTCGACCGGCGTGATCACGGCCAAGCTGCTGGCCGAGAAAGCCAATCCGCAGGCCGACATGGTGGTCGGCGTGTCGGCGTCGAGCATGGCGGTGTTCGCCAACGAAGGGATGCTGCAGGGCTACGCGCCGAAGGGCCTCGAGCGCATCCTTGCGCAGTATCGCGACCCGCGCAACCCGCCGGACTGGGTCGGCATGGACGTCTACGGCGCGGCGATCTGCTTCAACACGGTCGAGGCGGCCAAGCTCGGGCTGCCGAAGCCCGAGGGCTGGAAGGACCTGACCAAGCCGATCTACAAGGGCAAGATCGTGATGCCGAATCCTGCTTCGTCGGGCACCGGCTTCCTCGATGTCGCCGGCTGGCTGCAGATGTGGGGCGAGGCCGACGGCTACAAGTTCATGGACGCGCTGCACGAGAACATCGCGCATTACACGCATTCGGGCTCGAAACCCTGCCGCGAGGCCGGTGCCGGCGAGTTCCCGATCGGCGTGTCGTTCGAGTATCGCGCGGTGACGACCAAGAAGTCGGGCGCGCCGATCGACATCATCTTCCCGACCGAGGGGCTGGGCTGGGACCTCGAGGCGTCGGGCATCATGAAGACGACCAAGAAGGTCGAGGCGGCACGCAAGCTGATGGACTGGCTGGCCACGCCCGGCGCGATGGAGCTGTTCTCGAAGAACTTTGCCGTGGTCGCGATCCCCGGCATCGCCAAGCCGCTCGACTACGTGCCGGCCGACTACGAGAAGCGGCTGGTGAAGAACGACTTCGCCTGGGAAGCGAAAAATCGCGACAAGATCCTTGCCGAATGGACCAAGCGCTACGACGGCAAGTCGGAAGCGAAGTAGTCGTCATCGTGGGCGCGCCCTCGCCGGGCGCGCCGGTCCGCATCGCTCGACCGGTCGTTGGAGGCTAGAAGCGCCGTGCCGGAACCCGCCGCAGCGAGTGCGCCGTACCTGAAGCTCGAAGGCATCCGCAAGACGTTCGGCGGCTTCACCGCGCTTCGCGACGTCGCGCTGGCGGTCGACGACGGCGAGCTGATCACCTTCCTCGGACCGTCCGGCTGCGGCAAGACGACGCTGCTGCGGATCATCGCCGGGCTGGAAACGCAGGACGCCGGCACCATCGTCCAGGGCAGGCGCAACGTCTCGCGCCTGCCGGCGATGCAGCGCGACTACGGCATCGTGTTCCAGTCGTACGCGCTGTTCCCCAACCTGACGATCTTCGACAACGTGGCCTACGGCCTGGTCAACCGGCGTAAGGGTCGCGCCGAGATCAAGCGCCGCGTCGGTGAGCTGCTGACGCTGGTCGGCCTGGCGGACGCCGGCGCCAAGTATCCGGGCCAGCTGTCCGGCGGCCAGCAGCAGCGGATCGCGCTCGCCCGCGCGCTCGCCACCGCGCCGGGATTGCTGCTGCTCGACGAACCGCTCTCCGCGCTCGATGCACTCGAGCGACTGCGGCTGCGCGGCGAGATCCGCGCGCTGCAGCAGCGGCTTGGCGTGACGACGATCATGGTCACGCACGACCAGGAAGAAGCGCTGTCGATGGCCGACCGGGTCGTGGTGATGAATCAGGGCGCGATCGAGCAGATCGGGACTCCGCAGCAGATCTATCGCGAGCCGGCGTCGGCGTTCGTCGCCGATTTCGTCGGCAAGGTCAACGTGCTGAGCGCGGTCGCCGAAGGCGACGGCCGGTTCAGGGTCGGCGGCCTGACGCTGGCCGGAGCCGTCGGCGGCGCGGCGATCGCGCCGGGCACGCCGGTCCGGCTGTACCTGCGTCCCGAGGACGTCGTCGTCGACGGCGCGGCGGCGGGACACGGCAACGCCGCCGCGGCCAGGGTGACCAAGGTCGAGTTTCTCGGCGCCTTCTGCCACGTCACCGTGCAGGTCGCCGGAGCCGAGGACCAGCCGCTGTTGATCAACATCTCGCGCCACAGCATCGACCGGATGAACCTGGCCGAAGGCTCGCCGCTCAACGTCGGCATTCCGGCCGACTGCATGAGGCTGTTGTCGTAGTCGCCGCCGCGCTCGTGAGCACCGCCACCCTCGCGCCGCCGCCGCTCGCCGCGGCACCGCGGATCCGTCACGTCGCGCACTGGCAGGAGCGGATCGCGCAGGGCCTGCTGGTGGCGGTGTGCGTCTTCCTGGTCGTGTTCCTGCTGGCGCCGCTGGCGATGCTGCTGGTCAAGAGCTTCCAGGACAAGGACGGCGTGTTCGTCGGCCTGCGCCACTTCGAGGAATACTTCCAGACGCCGGTCCTGCGCCAGTCGATCCTGCACACGCTGACCGTCGCGGGCGTCGTCACCGCGGTGACGATTCCGCTGGCTTTCACGTTCGCCTACGCGCTGACGCGAAGCTGCATGCCGTTCAAGGGAACGATGCGGGTCATCGCGCTGACGCCGATCCTCGCGCCGTCGCTGCTGTCGGCGATCTCGTTCGTGCAATGGTTTGGCACGCAGGGGCTGCTCAAGTGGATGCTCGGCGGCGCGTCGGTCTACGGGCCGATCGGCATCATCATCAGCTCGATCTACGCGGTCTTCCCGCACGCGCTGATGATCGTGCTGACCGCGCTGCT
>DATEFZ010000050.1:0-6992 GCA_035280325.1 Casimicrobiaceae bacterium | reverse complement strand
GGCGATTTCGAGGACGCCGTCTATTGCTGGCGCACGCAGGCCGGCCAGTGGCCGCGGCTGGACGAAGGCGTGCTGCTCGCGAGCGGCGCCGGAGCGCTCGGCGTCGTTGTCGGCGGCGCATTGACCGGGCCTGCCGGCGAGCCCGAGTACCGGCCCGAGCTGGGGATCGGCGAAGCGGCCGACGCAGACATCCTGCCCAGCGCCACCGGCCTGGTCTGGCGGGCGCTTCTGGTCTGGCTCGCCATCGTGCTGGTGCTGACGCTCGCCTACTGGGCGCCCTGACGCTGGCTCGCGCGGGCTGGCGGTCAGGGGGCGAGAAGCTCGACCTTCGCCGCGCAGATGCAATCGTTCCGCGTCACGCCGCCGGCGTCGTGCGTCGAAAACACGACGTCGACCCGGTTGTAGCCGACCGACATGTCCGGATGGTGGTCCTGCCGGTGCGCGACGTACGCGACTGCATTGACGAAGGCCATCGTCCGATAGTAATCGGCGAAGCCGAAGCGCTTGGCGATCGACTTCTTTGCGTGCTTCCAGCCCGGCAGGACGGCGAGGGCACGCGAAAGCTCCGCGCGCGCCAGCAGCGGGGCGCCCGGCCGGCAATCGAGCGCAGCCAGCGCGCGCAAGCCCTCGGCCGCCGCGGATCGGGTTCGCCGGGCGCTCATTGGAGTCGGGATCCTCGCACGTTCAGACCTCAGCGACGTCGAGCCGCGCGATGCGCGCTGCGGCCGGCGGATGCGAATCGTAGAACGCCGAATGCAGCGGGTCCGGCGTCAGCGTGTTGGCGTTGTCCTCGTAGAGCTTGACCAGCGCGGCGACCAGCGCCCGGCCCGATGCATGCGCGGCCGCGTAGGCGTCGGCCTCGAATTCGTGCCGCCGCGAGTACAGCGCGGCCAGGGGCGCGCCCAGGAAGGTAAAGACCGGCAGCGCCAGCATGAACAGCACCAGCGCGACGCCGTAGCGCGGCGGCGCGACGTCGACGCCGAGCCCGGCATAGAACCACGGCTCGCCGACCAGCCAGCCGAGCAGCGCCAGCAGGGCGAGGCTCGCTAGGGCGAACCAGGCGGTGCGCTTGATCACGTGGCGCAGCCGGAAATGACCCAGCTCGTGCGCCAGCACCGCCTCGACCTCCTCCGGCTCGAGCCGCGACAACAGCGTGTCGAAGAAGACGATGCGCCGGGCGCGGCCGAAACCGGTGAAGTACGCGTTGCCGTGGCTCGAGCGCCGCGAGCCGTCCATCACGAACAGCCCTTTGGCGGCGAAGCTGCAGCGCGCCAGCAGCCGTTCGACCCGCTCGCGCAACGGTTCGTCTGCCAGCGGCCGGAACTTGTTGAACAGCGGCGCGATCAGCGTCGGGTAGAGGATCAGCATCAGGAGCTGGAAGGCGACCCACGCGATCCAGGCGTAGAGCCACCACAGCGATCCGGCGCGGGCCATCAGCCAAAGCACCAGCGTCAGCAGCGGGATGCCGAGCAGCGCGCCGAGCAGCGCGGTGCGGGCGATGTCGGCGAGCCAAAGCCCGAGCGTCATGCGGTTGAACCCGAAGCGCTGCTCGACGACGAACGTCCGATACCACGAGATCGGCAGGCCGATCAGCGCGACCAGCACCGTCACGGCGACGACGATCGCCACGTCCTGCCAGAGCGTTGCCGCCGGCAGCGCCGCGGCGAGCGCAGCGATCGCGGCGAGACCGCCGCCCAGCGTCAACGCCAGCAGCACCGCGGCGTCGACGATGGTGTCGAGCACTCCGAGGCGGGTGCGCGCGATCGTGTAGTCGGCTGCTTTCTGATGCGAAGCGAGAGGAATCCTGGCCGCGAAGCGCGGCGGCGGCGCGCCACGGTTGGCGGCGACGTGCCGCATCTGCCGCCAGGCGAGCCAGAGCTGGATCGCGAGCGAAATGCCGAGCGCGAGCAGGAACAGCAGGGTGAAGATGCCAACCGACGAAGCCATGAGGCGCCTGATGCGACGGCGTATGCGAGAATAGGCTTCCATTTTACGCCAAGCGGAAACGATGGCGCAGGACGCCGACCTCCTGGTCTGGATCGACATGGAAATGACCGGCCTCAAGCCCGAGACCGATCGCATCATCGAAGTCGCGCTGGTGGTGACCGACGTCGCGCTGACGACGGTCGCCGAAGCGCCGGTGCTGGTCGTGCATCAGGACGACGCCACGCTCGCCGGCATGGATTCGTGGAACCAGTCGACGCACACGCGGTCGGGACTGGTCGACAAGGTCAGGGCTTCCGCGCTCGACGAGCCGGCGGTCGAAGAGCGCATGCTGGCGTTTCTGCGCCAGCACGTTCCGCCGCGGACCTCGCCGATGTGCGGCAATTCGATCTGCCAGGATCGGCGCTTCCTCGCCCGCTGGATGCCGGCGCTCGAAGGCTATTTCCACTACCGGAACCTCGACGTGTCGACGGTCAAGGAGCTGTGCCGGCGCTGGCGGCCCGAGGTCGCCAAAGGCTGGGTCAAGCAGGGCAGGCACGAGGCGCTGGCCGACATCTACGAATCGATCGACGAACTCTCGTACTACCGCGAGCATTTCATCGGTCGCGGCGGCGGCGCATGGTCGGCCGACGCTTCGCCGGCGCGATGAATTTCTGCAGCCGCTGCGGGTCGGCCGCTCTGGCCTGGCGAGTGCCGGAAGGCGACACCCTGCCGCGCCACGTCTGCGGGCACTGTGGTGCGATCCATTATCTGAACCCGAAGGTCGTCGTCGGCTGCCTGCCAGAGCACGACGGGCGCGTTCTGTTGTGCCGGCGCGCGATCGAGCCGCGGCGAGCGCTGTGGACCCTGCCGGCGGGGTTCCTCGAAAACGGCGAGACGCTCGAAGACGGGGCGCGTCGCGAGACCGAAGAGGAAGCGCGGGCGCGGGTCTTCTTGAGCGAGCTCTACACGGTGATCAGCCTGCCCGACATCAACCAGATCTACGTGATGTTCCGCGCGCGGTTGGCCGATCTCGACTTCGGCCCCGGGCCGGAGAGTCTCGACGTTCGCCTGTTCGCCGAGGACGACATTCCGTGGCCGGAGATCGCGTTCCGCACGATCGCGCGCACGCTGCGCAACTATTTTCTGGACCGCAAGCTCGGCGCCTTTCCGGTCCATGTCAGCGCGCTCAACCGGCGCTCGCAGGGCGACCCGGCGCTGCAGGCTGCGGCCTGACAGCGCGGCGCCGACCCGGGCGTCATCGCAGCACGCCGATCTCGCTGTAGTAGCGCTGCGCGCCCGGATGCAGCGGCACCGGCATGCCGTCGAGCGGATGCGATCGATCGATCGCCTTGCCGGCGGCGTGCGCGGCGGCCACCCGATCGAGCGATGACCACAGCGCCTTGGTGATCTGGTAAACGACGTCGTCGCCGACGCTTTCGTGGGTGACCAGGTAGTTCTGCACCGCCGCGGTCGGCAGGTCGGCGCTCTGGCCGCGATAGGTGCCGGCGGGAATCCGCGCCGGGAAATAGACCGGGTCGCCGGTCTTCCTGATCACCTCGGCCGGAATTGGCAACCAGACCACGTCGTAGGCCGACGCCAGATCGCGCAGCGCCGAGACCGCGAGACTGGCCGAGACCAGGATCGCGTCGACTTGCCGGTTCTTGATCAGCTCGATGCTTTCGCCGAACGGCCGGTAGTCGACCCTGGCCAGGTCGCGATACGACAGCCCGGCTGCGGCGAGGATCGTCCGCGCGGCGAGATCGGTCGCCGATCCGCGAGCGCCGACCGAGAGCGTCTTGTGCTTCAGGTCAGAGAGCGTCCTGATGCCCGAATCGGCGCGCGCGACGATCTGGATGTAATTGGGATACAGCGCGGCGATGCCGCGCAGCCGGGTCAGCGGAGCCTTGAAGCCGGCGTCGGCGTTGCCCCGCCACGCCGCAGCCAGCGTGTCGCCGAGCGCGAAGGCGACGTCGCCGCGCCCGGCCTGAAGCAGAGTCAGGTTGTCGATCGAGCCCTTGGTCGCCTGCACCGTCGTTTTGGTCTGCGGCATCGCCCGGTCGATGGCCGCGGCGAGCGAGACGCCGAGCGGGTAGTAGACGCTGCTGGTGCCGCCGGCCAGCACCTGGATGAACTGGGTTGCCGCCAGCGCGCTGCCCACGCTCATTGCGGCGAGAACAGCGCAGCGTGCAAAGAGTCGCGCGAGCTTCGCTGCCACCCGTCGTCCGGCGGGCCGCATGCTGGTGCCGCGCCCCGCGTCAGCCAAGGCTGTCGTTCTTCAACCACTCGCCGACGACGCACTGCATCCCCACCGCGCGCGGGACGAATCCGCAGGCGGCGTAGAAGTCGCGGCGATCATCGGTGAACAGGTAGACGTGCTGCCCCCGCAGAGACTCGCAGAGCAGCTCGATGACGCGGCGGCCGATGCCGCGGCGGCGGTACGCCGACTGGGTCCAGACGTCGACGATGTAGGCGTTGCAGACGCCGTCGGAGAGCGTGCGCCCGGTGCCGATCACGCGGTCGTCGTCGCGCACGATGATCGAACGGAAGCTGTTGCGAAACGACGTCTCCATCTGGCGCGGCGTGCGCCCGTTGTCGAAGCGATCGGCGGCGAGCGTGGCGATCAGCGCCGCCCAGTCGACATTGTCGACCGACGTGGAATAGGCGATGGCCATCAGAATGGCAGCGTGCGCCCCGGCAGCGCCTGGCCCAGCACGCGGCGGAATTCGCCCTGGATACGAGCCAGCGCGGCGGCGTTGTCGGCCTCGAAACGCAGCACGATCACCGGCGTGGTGTTCGACGCGCGGGCGAGGCCGAAGCCGTCCGGGTATTCGACGCGCAGGCCGTCGATGCGGATCACGTCGGTCGCGCCCGGGAAGCTCGCCGTCGCCGCCAGCTTGTCGATCAGCGCGTGCGGAGAGGCGTCGGCGCAGTCGATGGTCAGCTCGGGCGTGCTGATGCTGTCGGGAATCGCGTTCAGCACTGCCGACGGGTCGGCGCTGCGCGAGACGATCTCGAGCAGGCGCGCGCCGGCGTAGAGTCCGTCATCGAAGCCGTACCAGCGCTCCTTGAAAAACGTATGGCCGCTCATCTCGCCCGCCAGCTCGGCGCCGGTCTCCTTCATCTTGGCCTTGATCAGCGAATGACCGGTCTTCCACAGCAGCGGCTTGCCGCCGTGATCCTCGATCCACGACTTGAGCTTGCGCGTCGACTTGACGTCGTAGATGACCGTCGCACCCGGCCGCCGCTCGAGCATGTCGGCGGCGAACAGCATCAGCTGCCGGTCGGCGTAGATCGTCTTGCCGTCCTTGGTCACGACGCCGAGCCGGTCACCGTCGCCGTCGAAGGCGAGTCCCAGCTCGTTGTCGGTCGAGGCGAGGCAGGCGATCAGATCGCGCAGGTTCTTCGGCTGCGAAGGATCGGGATGATGGTTCGGGAAACGACCGTCGACCTCGCAAAACAGCTCGGTCACCCGGCAGCCCAGGCGGCGGAACAGCGTCGGAGCGTAGGCGCCGGCGACGCCGTTGCCGCAGTCGATCGCGATCTTCATCGGCCGCGCCAGGCGAACGTCTCCAACGATGCGATCGAAATACGCCGCCGCGACGTCGGCGCTCCGCTGTCGGCCGCTGCCGTTGGCGAAGCGGCCGGCGTCGATTCGCGCGCGCAAGGCCTGGATGTCGTCGCCGGCCAGCGCATCGCCGTCGATGACCATCTTGATGCCGTTGTATTCGGGCGGGTTGTGGCTGCCGGTGACCATCGCACAGCAGCGGGTCTCGAGGTGCTGCGCGGCGAAGTAGCTGATCGGGGTCGTGACCATGCCGATGTCGATCACGTTGGCGCCGCTCGCGAGAATGCCGGCCTCCAGCGCAGCCGCGAGCTCGGGGCCGGACAGCCGCCCGTCGCGGCCGACCGCGAAGGTGTCGCGCCGGCGCTCCAGCGCCGACGTGCCCAGCGCGTGGCCGATGGCTTCGACCACCGGTGCGGTCAGCGCACTGCCGACGACGCCGCGGATGTCGTAGGCCTTGAAAATGTCGGCGGGAACGCTCATCGGCGGCAGAAGGGATCGCGAGGCGAAAATGCAATGCGTGCAGTCGACGGTCTAGCGCACGCGAGCAAAGAATTGTAGCAGGCGCTCCGGAAGCCAATCCAGGCGCCCCGGAAACTGCCCTATCGCGAATCCGGCGTGACCGCCGTGCCTCGGCTGCTCCAGCGTCACCGCGCGGCTCGCCTGCCGTTCGTCCGGCAGCGAGGAGGCCGGGATGAACGGGTCGTTCCTGGCGTTGAGCACCAGCGTCGGCACGGCGATGCCGCGCAGCCACGGCTTGCTGCTGGCGCGGCGCCAATAGTCTTCGGCGCCGCCGAATCCGTGCAGCGGCGCAGTGACGACTTCGTCGAAAGCGTACATCGATTTCGCGCGGCGTATCGACGTTGCATCGAGCGTGCCCGGAAAACGCCGCGCCATCGCCAGCGCCTTCGGTATCAGCGTCGACAAGAAGTGTCGGGCGTAGATGCGGTTCATGCCCTGGCCGATGGCGATGCCGGCCGCGGTCAGATCGAGCGGCGCCGACACGGCCACCGCGGCAGCGAGCGTCGTCCGCGCTCGCGCCTCCTCGCGGCCGAGCCAGTTCAGGAGCGCGCTGCCACCCAGCGACACGCCGGCCGCGTACAACGGCGCGCCGGGCAGGCGCGAGCGCAGCGTCGAAAGCATCCAGCCGACCTCGGCGTAGTCGCCCGAATGGTAGGCGCGCGGCAGGAGGTTCGGTTCGCCGCTGCAGCCGCGGAAATGCGGGACCACGCCGCGCCAGCCGATCACGCGCAGCCGTTGCAGCAGCGCCCGCGCGTAGTGCGACGACGAGCTCCCTTCGAGGCCGTGGAACAGCACTACCGTCGGCGTGTCCGGCGCGGCGTTCGCATCGAGCCAGTCGAAATCGACGAAGTCGCCGTCGGGCGTAGCGACGCGCTCGCGCGAGAGCTCGACCGCCGGCGGCTTGCGCAACGACGGATAGATCGTCTGCGCGTGCGCGCCGATCAGCCAGCGCGGCGCGCGATACCCGCCGTCGGCGGCTGAA
>DATEFZ010000049.1:0-21918 GCA_035280325.1 Casimicrobiaceae bacterium | reverse complement strand
CCGGCTGACGCGCCTTCCGCGCGTGGAAGCAAGGTGCCAGAGCGGCGAGCCGGCGAGGGCGGCGGACGCCTATCGCTTCGCCAAAAAGTCCGCCGCGCCGCTCCAGAACGACGCCTCTGCGGTGATATCGTTGTGGCTGGCATGCGCCTCGACCTGCCAGGTCTTGGGTCCCGCCCAGGCGTCGAACAGCGCGCGCGAGCGCTCGGCCGGAATGATCGTGTCCGAGCCGCCGACGATCGCGAGCAGCGGCATCGCGCTCCGCCTGGCATCGGGAATCGCGTCGAAGCGGTGGCGCAGCAGCAGCGACACCGGCAGCCATGGGTAGTGCAGCTTTCCGATCGCCGTCATGCTGTCGTAAGGCGAGACCAGGATCGCTCCGGTGACCGGTCGATCTGCCGCGACGCGCGTTGCGACCGCGGTGCCGAGGCTGCGTCCGAAGACGACAATGCGCCGCGGATCGATGTCGTCGCGCCCGGCCACCGCGTCGTAGATCGCGAGCGCATCGGCCATGATCGCGGCTTCGCCCGGCTTGCCCTCGCTGTTGCCGTAGCCCCGGTAGTTGACGCCGACGATCGCCCAGTCGCGCGGCCAGCGCGGATCCGACAGCGTACCGGAGACTTCCTCCGCATTGCCGCCGAAATAGATCACCCCAGGCGCAGCCGCCGACAGTGCCTCGCTCCGCACGATCCAGCCGCAAAGCCGCGTGCCGTCGCCGGCGACGATCGTGAGCGGTGACGCGCGCGGCGGCAGACGCGCCTCGGAGGCGACCGGCTGCGGAAAGAAGACCAGTCTCTCCTGCGTGAGCCACGCCCACGCCGGGACGCCGAGGACCAGCCCGGCGAGGAGTATCAGCCAGGCCAAGCGACGCGCCCGTCTCTCGCCCGCGCCGGAGGGCGCGCTACCTCGGTTCCTCCCCCAGCACCGTGCACCTTCGGATCACCCGGCCCTGCTTCGCCGGATCGTAGGCGGTGGCGCGATGCATGACGCAGCGGTTGTCCCAGAGCATCAGCTCGCGCGCCGTCCAGTGATGCTCGTAGGTGAGGTCGGGATGGATCGCCAGCGTGTTCAGCTCCTCGATCAGCGCGCGCCCCTCGTCGTACGGCATGCCGACGATGTACTCGGCGTGATCGCCAAGGTAGATGCACTTGCGGCCGGTCTCCGGGTGAGTGCGCACGATCGGATGATCGACCGGCGGTTTTTCGCGCTTCTGCGCTTCGGTCATCAGGTCTTCGCCGTGGCGGCGCGTGCGCGAAAAATCCAGGTTGTGCACGGCGCGCATGCCGGCGATGCGCGTCTTCCACGCCGGGCTCAGGCGTTCGTACGCGCCGTACATGTTGCAGAAGTGAGTCTCGCCGCCGGTATCGGGCATCACTTCGCCGTAGATGATCGTCGCCTGCCCGGTGACGCGCTGCCACGAGCCGTCGGTGTGCCAGGCCAGCGTCCCCTTGTCGGGATGCTTGCCGTTCGGCCGGCCGTTCGCGTCGAGGTTGGACAACCGGTAGAGCTCGGGAAACCCGTCGGCGTGGTACTGGTTCATCACATGGATCTGCACTTCGCCGAAGCGGCGGGCGAAAGCGACCTGTCGCTCCGGCGGGACGTCCTGCGGCGGAAAGAGCAGCACCTGGTAGCGGAGGAACGCCTCGTAGATCGCGCGAAACAGCTCGTCGCTCATGTCGTCGCCGAGCGCCACGCCGGGCAGCTCGGCGCCGAGCTTCGGCGTCAGCGGCCGGGCGGCCAGCGCCGCGGTCGCGTCAGCGGTTTCACTCATGATGTCGTCCGTATTGCAGGTCGCCGGATCAAGGCGGGCAGATGTAGCCGGTGCCCGTCGGGCTCTTGAAGCAGCCGACCGACGTCGGCAGGAGCTGCTTCGGCAGCCACAATACCACCTTGGGGAACAGCACGGTAAACGCGATCGTCAGGAAGAAGACGATGTACAGCGGCAGCGACCGTATCACCGACCTGCCGAAGCCGACGCCGACGTACTTCGACGCCACCAGCAGCGACAGCCCGTACGGCGGCGTGATCAGCCCGAACACCAGCGTCGTGATGATGACCACGCCCATGTGCAGCGGATGGACGTTGCCCACCTCGGCCAGCTTTCGGATGATCGGCATGAAGATAATGATCGCCGGCACGGCGTCGATGAAGTCGCCGACGATGACGAACACCGCCACCAGCAGCAGCATGATCAACCTGCCGTCGGTGCCGGCGAAGGCGGTAATGTAGCCGGCGACGACGTCGGGCCCGCGCAGGTACGCGACCATCCAGCCGAACGCCGAGGCGCCGGCGACCGCGCCGAGCGGCAGCGAATAGAGCAGCCCCGCGTACATGAAGTCACGCGGCAGCTCGCGAACGTGAGCTCGGTTCAGCATCGGGATCAGAATGACCAGGATGTAGACGGCGGCAACCATCCCGGCCTCGGTCGGCGTGAACCAACCGGTGAGGATGCCGCCCATGATGATCACCGGAATGATCAGCGGCAGCGCCGAGCCGCGCGCCGCGACCACCACCTCGGTCAGCGTGGCGCGCTTCTTCATGATGCCCACCGGGCCGAAGAAATAGCTGTAGATCATCAACCCGATGCCGACCAGCACGCCGGGCACGACTCCGGCGAGGAACAGCCCGCCGATCGACACGTCGCCGGTGGCGCCGTAGACCACCGCCATGATGCTGGGCGGGATCAGGTTGGCCATCGTCGACGCCGATGCGATCAGCGCCGCGGTGAACGCGCGGTCGTAGCCTTCGCGCGACATGTCGTGCGCGATCGTCCGGCTTAACACCGCGACGTCGGCCACCGACGAGCCCGAGATGCCGGCGAAGAACATGCTGAACACCGTCACCACCTGCGCCAGCCCGCCGCGGAGGTGCCCCACCAGCGCCTGCGACAGCTTGATCATGCGGGTGGCGACGTCGGAGGCGGCCATCAGCTCGCCGACCAGCAGGAAGAACGGCACCGCCAGCAGCGTCTCGGAGTCGATGCCGTGAAAGAGCTGGCCGATCATCGACTGCATGCTGATCGGGGTGAGGGCGGTTGCCGCCAGCACGCCGGCGATCAGCGCGAACACCACCGGCACGCCCATGTAGCCGAAGAGCAGGAACAGGATCGTCATCAGCAGCAGGACGCCCGAGGAGCTCATGCCACCGCCTCGCGCGTATCATCCTTGTCCTCGGGGCCGGCGAAGCCGTGCTTCCAGCCGTTGATCAGCTGCTCGATCGAGAACAGCGCGATCAGGGCGCCGGACATCGGCACGATCGCCGTGTAGACGGTCAGCGGGATCAGCGACGGCATGCGGAAGCTGCCGAGGTCGAGCAGTGCGTTCTGCGTCCCGCACCACACGATCACGACGGCGACGACCAGGACGATCAACCGATTGACGATCTCGATCGCCTGCCGCGGCGCACCGGTCATCCGCTTGGTGATCTCGGTCAGGTAGAAGTGGTCGTTGCGCCGAGTCGCGACCGCCAGGCCGATGAAAACGCCCCAGGCAAAGAACGCCGTCGTCACCTGCTGCAGCCACAGCCACGGCGCGCCGATCGTGCGCGTGACCACGTCGCACAACACCGTCAGCGTGAACATGGCGATGCTGACGCCGCACAGGACCATCAGCACGGCCTCCAGCGGATCGAGCGCCTTCCACTTGAGCCGGCGGTGGCGCTGGATGATCATGGCCCGGTAGTCGGCCATCGGATCCTTCGCTGGTCGGGCCTGTCGCGGCGGGCAACATGCCGGAAGCGGCGGCCGAGGCGCCGCCGGGTCCGGCCGCGGGCCAGGGCGCTACTTTACGTCGCGGACGAGCTGCAGCAGCTTGACGGCGTGCGGGCCGAGCTCCTTGGCGATCTCGTCCTGCACCGGTTCCGCGGCCTTGATGAAGCCCGACTTGTCGACGTTGTCGACGATCTCGACGCCCATCTTCTTGAGCTTGTCGGCCGAGTCCTTCTCGAGCTGCAACGCCATCGCCGGCTCGCGACGCGAGACCTCATCGGCGGCGGCCTGCACCCAGCCCTGCTGCTGCGGCGTCAGGCTGTTCCAGGTCTTGTCGCTGACCCAGATGCAGTTGTTGTTCGCCTCGTGCTCGGTCATCGACAGGATCGGCGCGACCTCGTAGTGCTTGTTCGCCAGGTACACGTTGACGCCGTTCTCGGCGATGTTGACCACGCCGGTCTGCAGCGACGTGTAGACCTCGCCGAACGGCATGTGCACGGTCTGCGCGCCGTACGCGGGGAACAGCGTGTCCTCGGTCTTGGTCGCCTGAACCCGGATCTTCTGGCCCTTGATGTCGTTGATGCTGTGCACTTCCTTCTTGCTGTACATGTTGCGCATGCCCATCGTCAGCAGGCCCAGCACGTGCGCACCCTGAACCGAATCCTTGATCATGGCGCGGAACTCCTGCGACACCGCCGGGTCGGCCAGGACGTGCTGCAGGTGAGCCTGGTCGCGGAAAATGAAATGGACCGAGAATATCCCCGCCTGCGGCGCCACGCTCGACGCATTGGCGGTCGACGTGATGACGAAGTCGATGTCGCCGGCGCGCATCTTCTGCAGCATCTGCGGCTCCTGGCCGAGCTGGGCGCCGGGGAACTGGTTGATCTTCATCGTGCCGTGCGACAGCTCCTGCAGCTTGGCGTCGAAGATGTTGGCGGCGATGCCGTAGGCGGTCGTCGTCGGTTGATCGTAGGCAAAGCTGAAGGTGCGGACCTGGGCGGTGGCACCGGCGATCCAGCCGACGGTCGCGGCTAGGCTGAGCGCGCACAGGATCGCCCTGCGGCGATGGTCGGTCTTGTTCATGTCGAAATTCCTCCTCGTGGATTGCCCGGGATTTCGCATCCTCTTGGTCGGGCAGGCTGTTCACGGCAGACGATAGCCTGCTTGCCGGCCCCGCGCAAGCGGGGAGGCAGGGACTCGAGGGTCAAAGGTTGCAGAACGTCAGCTCGAATTCGACGTTGCCGTCGTAGACCGAACCGCGGTCCATGCCGGCGATGCCGAGGAAGCGGATGTTGAGCGCGTACTTGTTGGCACTGATCTCGGGCACGCAGGGAAGCTGGTCCGGCAGCGCCAGACGAAGCAGCTGCGCAACTTTCGCCGTCGTCAACATCAGCTGGAACACGCCATGGTGCGCAGTGTGCATTCCGGTCTTGCCGTTCTCGCGCAGCAGCCGCAGGATGATCGTCAGGCCGCCGTGGATGGGCAGCAACGGCTCGATCCAGGTCTGCAGGTCGTGCGCGCGTTCCCCCGCCGAGAGGTGCAACCAGTAGTGATACGCGGGCAGGTCGAACTCGCAGACGCCGCCGGGAATGGCCGTGCGCTGCTTGATCGCCATCAGCCATTCGTTCTCGCGCAGATGCCCGCCGACCTTGCCGGCCAGTGCCAGCAATCGGGCGCTCACGCCGTCGATCTCGGCCAGCAGGGCCTCGAGCATCTCTCGATCGATCGCCGGATTGCCGCGCAGCGGGGCCAGGATCTGCCGCTGCCGTTCGAGCTCCTGCAGGATGTCGGTCTTCAAATCGGCGCGCGCGGCGACGTCGCTGATCTCGAACAGCGCGAGCAGGGCGGCATGATGTGCGGCGGGCGTCGTCTCGCCGGTGAAGAAGAGCGCCCGCGCGTACAGACCCTCCAGCCGCATCAGCGTGCGAACCCGCTCGTTCAGCGGGTGCTCGTAGCGGATCATGATGCGCGCACGCCCGGCGGCTGGTCGGCGGAGCCACTCGCTGCGGGCGGGCTGGCGAGCGCGCGATAGCGCCGGTCGAGCCGGGCGACCTGCGGCGCGATCGCCTCGGGTGCGCCGCTGTTGTCGATGACGTCGTCGGCTGCCGAGAGCCGCGCCTGGCGACTCGACTGCGTCGCCATGATCGCCCTGACGTCGGCCGGAGTCATGCCGCTGCGCGCCGCCACGCGGGCGACCTGCTGCTCTTCGCTACAATCGACGACGAGGATCCGATCGACGCTCTTCGAAAGACCGCTGCGCTCGACCAGGAGTGGCACGACGACGATGCCATATGCGCCGCCCCAGAGCGCGATCTCGCGACCGGCGGCCGCGCCGATCAGCGGGTGCAACGCCGACTCGAGCCGGGCACGCGCCTCGCGATCGGCGAAGACGCGCCGGCGCAGCTGTTCGCGGTCGATCTCGCCGCTCGGCAACAGTGCGACGTCGGGCAATTGGGCGCGGATCGCGTCGAACCCCGGCTGGCCGCGTGCAGAGAGCCGATGCGCGAGCACGTCGGCGTCGGCCACCTCGACGCCGAGCGCGACGAATGCGTCGGCGACGGCGGACTTGCCGCTGCCGATGCCTCCGGTCAGCCCGACCACGAGCGGCATCTCCAGTATCCTCAGCCCGGCAGGTAAATCGCGATCAGCGCGCGCCCGAAGAACAGCGCGATGCCGCCGGCGATGGCGAGATACGGCCCGAAGGCAAGCGGCACCTGGCGATCGCGTCCCCTGAATACCACCAGGCAGATGCCGATCGCGGCGCCGACGATCGACGACAGCAGCACGACCAGCGGCAGCATCTGCCAGCCGAGCCAGGCGCCCAGCGCCGCCAGCAGCTTGAAGTCGCCGTAGCCGATGCCTTCCTTGCCGCGGATCAGCTTGAACAGCCAGTAGACGACCCACAGCGCGAGGTACCCGGCGATGGCGCCGATCACCGCGTCGCGCAGGTTGGCGAGCGGCGCCGCGCCGAGGACGTTGACCAGCAGACCCGCCCACAGCAGCGGCAAGGTCAGGTTGTCGGGCAGGAGCTGCGTGTCGAAGTCGATCATCGTCAGCGCAAGCAGCATCCACAGGAACACCGACGCGGCGAGCGCGGCAGGCGTCGCGCCGAAGCGGAGAATCGCCGCGACAGCAAGGATCCCGCCTGCGACCTCGACGACCGGATAGCGCGCCGGGATCGGCGCCCGGCAGGCGCTGCACTTGCCGTGCAGCAGGAAGTAGCTGAGGAGCGGAATGTTCTCGAGCGCGCCGATGCGGTGACCGCAGGCCGGACACTGCGAGCGCGGCACGATCAGGTTGTACGCGGGTGCATCGCCCGGCGCCTCGCCGGCGATCTCGGCGCATTGCTCGCGCCAGCCGCGCTCCAGCATCTTCGGCAGGCGGTGGATGACGACGTTCACGAAGCTGCCGACGCAAAGTCCGACGACGGCAGCGAGGACCAGCGTGGCGGCGAGAGGCATCGACTACCCGACGCCGCGGGCGATCGTTAGCGACGGGCGGCCGCGGTGCCGCGCCCACCCGCCGTACTGCCCGTCAGATGACGGCGCCAAGCTTGAATATCGGCAGATACATCGCCACGACCAGGCCGCCGATGACCACGCCCAGGAACACGATGATGATTGGCTCCAGCAGGCTGGACAGCGCCGCCACCGCGTCGTCGACTTCGCGCTCGAAGAATTCGGCGACCTTCGACAGCATGCCGTCGAGCGAGCCCGATTCCTCGCCGATCTGGGTCATCTGCAGCACCATCGTCGGGAAGAGTCCGGTGTTGTGCATCGCGTTGGTGAGACTGGTACCGGTGCTGACCTGCGTCTGGATCTTGCGCGTGCCGGCGATGTAGACCGCGTTGCCCGACGCGCCGGCGACCGCGTCGAGCGACTCGACCAGCGGTACGCCGGCGGCGAACATCGTCGCCAGCGTTCGCGTCCAGCGCGCGATGGTTGCCTTTTCCAGGACCGCGCCGATCACCGGCAGCCTGAGCGACAGGCGGTCGATCGCGAAGCGGAACGGCGGCGAGCGGCGATGCAGGAACAGGAAGCCGAAGATCACGCCGAAGATGATCGCCGCCATCGCCCACCAGTAGGAGACGAAGAAATCGGAGACTCCGATGACGATCAGGGTCGGCGCCGGAAGGTTGGCGCCGAAGCTCGAAAACACCGACTTGAACGCCGGAATCACCCAGATCATGATGACCCAGATGACGACGACCGCGACCACGACCACCGATACCGGGTAGAACAGCGCCGACTTGATCTTGCTCTTGATGGCGAGGATCTTTTCCTTGTAGGTCGCCAGGCGCTCGAGTATGCCGTCCAGCATGCCTGCCGTCTCGCCGGCGTGCACCAGGTTGCAGTACAGCGCGTCGAACTGGCCGGGATGCTCCCGAAACGCCTGCGACAGACTCGAACCGGCCTCGACGCGACCCTTGATGTCCATCATCAGCCGCGCGAAGCGGGCGTTGCTGTGGCCGCGGGCGACGATCTCGAACGCCTGCAGCAGCGGCACGCCGGCCCTGAGCATCGTCGCCAGCTGGCGGGTGAAGAACGTAATGTCCTTCTCGGTGACGCGGCGGCCGCCGCGGAACGACTGCCGGCGCAGCTTGGCGATGCGGATGCCCTGCCGCCGCAAGGTCGTGGTGACGACCGTCTCGGATGCCGCGCGCATCTCGCCGCGGACCTGGCGGTTGGTGCGATCGGTGCCCTCCCAGATGAACGTGTATTCCTTGACTTCGCTGCGTCGCGGGCTGCGCTGCGCGGTGGTTGCTGTGGCCATGATGGTGTCCGTTTATCCGATGCTCATTCGTTGGTTACGGCCTCGACTTCCTCGAGCGAGGTCACGCCCTGCTTGACCTTGAGCAACCCCGACTGGCGGAGGTTGCGCACGCCTTCTCGCTGCGCCTGAGCGGCGATGTCGAGCGCGTTGCCGTTGCGCATGATGACCTGCCGCATCTCGTCGCTGATCGGCATGACTTCGTAGATGCCGACGCGGCCCTTGTAGCCTGTGCCGAAGCAGTTGTCGCAGCCGGTCGGTCCGAACGCCTGCCAGGTGCCGTCGATGTCTTCCTCGGTGAAGCCGGCCTCGAGCAGCGCTTCCGGCGGAATCTCCTCGGTCCTGCGGCATTGCGGGCAAAGCTTGCGCGCCAGGCGCTGCGCGGTGATCAGGATGACGCTCGAGGCGATGTTGAACGCCGGCACCCCCATGTTGGCGAGCCGCATCAGGGTTGCCGGAGCGTCGTTGGTGTGCAGCGTCGACAGCACCAGGTGACCGGTCTGCGCCGCCTTGATCGCGATGTCCGCCGTTTCCAGGTCGCGAACCTCGCCGACCATGATGATGTCCGGGTCCTGGCGCAGGAAAGCGCGCAATGCGTTGGCGAAATTGAGGCCGGTCTTTTCGTTGATGTTGACCTGATTGACGCCGGCGAGCTGGATTTCGGCCGGGTCCTCGGCGGTCGCGATGTTGATGCCGGGCTGGTTCAGGATGTTGAGGCAGGTGTACAGCGACACCGTCTTGCCGCTGCCGGTCGGACCGGTGACCAGGATCATCCCGTACGGCCGCTTGATCGCGTTCAGCATGATCTGCTGCTGGTCGGGCTCGTAACCGAGCGCCTCGATGCCGAGCTTGACTCCGGCCGAGTCGAGAATACGCAGCACGATCTTCTCGCCGTACAGCGTCGGCAGCGTGCTGACCCGGAAGTCGATCGAGCGGTTCTTCGACAGCGTGAGCTTCATGCGGCCGTCCTGCGGCACCCGCTTCTCGGAGATATCGAGCCGCGAGATGACCTTGATCCGCGACGCCATCTTGTCCTTGATCACCAGCGGCGGCTGGGCGACCTCTTTGAGGATGCCGTCGAGCCGATACCGGATCCGATAGAACTTCTCGTACGGCTCGAAATGGATGTCGGAGACGCCGGTGCTGATCGCGTCGAGCAGGATCTTCTGGATGTACTTGACGACCGGGGCGTCCTCGACGTCCGGATTGGCATCCTCGTCGGATTGCGGCGTCCCCTCCTTCAGCTCGACCTCGAGGTCCTCGGTGCTGACCAGGTCCTTGAGCGTCTTGCCCAACGCCTCGACCACTTTGGCGATGATGACGCCCAGCTTGTCGTCCTCGACGACGACGGCATCGATGACCAGGTTGGTCTTGAACCGCACCTCGTCGAGCGCCTGCAGGTTGGCCGGGTCGGAAACGGCGACGAACAGGCGGTTGCCGCGTTTGGTCAGCGGCAGCACGCGGCGCGTCGCGGCTATCTTGGCGTCGACCAGGTCCTTGTTGATCAGGTCGAGGTCGAAGCCGGCGAGGTCGAACAACGGTGCGGCGAAGGTGCGCGAGGCGAAGACGGCGACCTGGGCGGCGGTCATGCGCTTGCTCAGCAGGATCTGCTCGACGAAGCTGAGCGAAGCCGCCTGGGCCTGGCCTTGCAGGGCATCCGCGTCGTATTCCGACAGCATGCCGTGCTGGACCATCGCCCGGGCCAGGCCACTCAGGTTGCGGGTTGCCGCTTGCGTCGCCATCGGTCGTATCGGGTTAGTGCCCACTTCGTACGCAGCTGTGGCGCACAATTATTCCAAGGGCATATAACTTAGCTTATCGATGATGCCTGCTCGCCGCTGGTTTGTAAAGGCGGCGCTGCGGCGCGCCCCACGGGAGGCAGCAGCTTGACCACCTTGACCGCGCGATCCTGGACCTGGAGCACTTCGACCCCCTGGCCGGCAAGCCGGAAACTCAAGCCGGAGTCGGGGATTTCCGCCAGATATTCGACGATCAGCCCATTCAGCGTCTTCGGCCCGTCGAGCGGGAACGCGGTGCCGAGCTTGCGGTTGAGCATGCGCAGCGAAGCCATGCCGTCGACGACGACGCTGCCGTCGGCTTCGTGCTGGAACGAGTCGGGGGCGCCGGGACCCTGGGTGGTGAACTCGCCGACGATCTCCTCGAGGATGTCCTCGATCGAGACCAGGCCCTGCAGCTCGCCATATTCGTCGACCACCAGCCCGAGGCGCTGGCGGTCGACCTGGAACTGGTGCAGCTGGGTCAAGAGCGGCGTGCCGGCCGGGACGAAGTAGGGTGCGCGCAGCACCGCGCGCAGTTCCTCGACGTCGATCTCGTCGACCTGGCGCAGCCGCAGCACCTGTTTGAGGTGCAGCAGTCCCACGATGTTGTCGAGCTCGCCGTCGTAGACCGGCAGCAGCGTGTGGTAGCTGGTGGCGACCTGCTGCGCCAGCAGGGCAGGCTTTTCCGCCAGGTCGAGCGCCTCGATCTGGTTGCGCGGAGTCATCACGTCGTCGACGCTGACCGATGCCAGATCGAACAGGTTGGCGAGCATGGCGCGATGCTTGCCGCGGAAGAAGTGCCCCTCGAGCACCAGGCTGCGTACCTCCTCCTGGGACAGTCGCGTTTCGGACTCGCCGCCCGGGCGCAGGCCGACCAGCTCCAGCAGAGCCTGCACGAACAGGTTGACGAACCAGACTACCGGATAGGAAAGCTTGAGCATCGGCGCAAGCAGGAATCCGACCGGAGGCGCGATCCTGTCGGCGTAGGCGGCGCCGACGACCTTCGGCGTGATCTCGGAAAAGATCAGGATGGCGAGCGCGACGGCGACGCCACCGAGCATCAGCGATACTTCGCCTCGTCCGAAGATGCGCGTGGTGATTACGGCGGTCAGCGTCGTCGCGATGGCGTTGATCAGCGTGTTGCCGAGCAGGATGACGCCGAGCAGCTTGTCGGTGCGGGCGAGCAGCCCGAGCACGACCTTGGCGCCGCGCTCGCCGCGCTGGGCGCGCAGGCGCAGCCGGTGCCGGTTGACCGCCATCATCGCCGTCTCGGCAATCGAGAAAAAACCCGACACCGCCAGCAGCGCGATGAGCGCGATGACCAGCGTCGACAGCGAGATGTCGTTCAAGCGGGCGCCGTGGAAGGGGTTGCGGCCAGTATTTGGCGCGGCGCTGACGCTGTCAAGACGACCTCGGAGGACCGGTCCGGCGATCCCTCAGCGATGCAGGATGACCTCGAGCATGAACTTGCTGCCGATGTAGGCGAGCAGCAGCAGCCCGCTGCCGGCGAGCACCCAGCGCAGGGCGACGCGGCCGCGCCAGCCGTAGCGATGGCGGCCGAACAGCAAGCCGCCGAAGACCAGCCAGCCGAGCACCGAGAACACCGTCTTCTGCGAAAGCGTGATCGGCGTGCCGAACAATCGCTCTGAAAACAGGACCCCGCTGACCAGAGTCAGCGTCAGCAGCGCATAGCCGACGCCCACCAGCCGGAACAGAAACGCCTCGAGCGTCAAAAGCGGCGGTGCGGCATCGGAACGCGGCACCGCGTCGCCTCGATGCAGCCTCCGCTCGATGCTCATCAGCAGCAGCGCCTGCAGCGCGGCGATGATCAAGAGCGCGTAGGCGACGAGCGCGACCGCGATGTGCAGTGCCGCCCAGGGTTCGTCGGTCAGCGACAGCCGGTGCGGATTGGCGAACGGCAGCGGCAGCAGCGCGCCGAGCGCGGCGACCGGCAGCGCGACCAGCGTGAGGCCGGGCAACGCGCGGGTCCAGGCGCCGAGCCACGCGAACAGCGCCGTCAGGCCCGCGACCGCCGAAAGCGCGTTGGCGAGACTCAGATCGAGGCCGCTGCCGGTGAACACCGCCTGCGCGATCAGCACCGCGTGACCGGCGAGCGCGCCCAGCGGCAGCCAGCGCGCGAGCATCGCGATTGCCGGCGCGGATCCGCCAGTCGCCGGCGCGAGTTGCCGCCACTCGAGCGACGCGGCGGCGAGATAGGCGGCGACGACCGCCACGTAGAGTAAGATCATGCTGTTTTTCTCAAGTCTACACCTCGGGCCCGGCGCCGCGTCCGCGCCGTACACCTCGAATTGCGATGCTCGACAATCTCACGCAACGACTCGGTCGGGTCGTCAAGACGCTGCGCGGCGAAGCGCGGCTGACCGACGCCAACATCCAGGACGCGCTGCGCGAAGTGCGGATCGCACTGCTCGAAGCCGACGTCGCGCTGCCGGTGGTGCGCGATTTCCTGGCGGTGGTGCGCGAGCGGGCGATCGGCGAGGAAGTGGCCGGGTCGCTGACGCCGGGCCAGGCGCTGGTCGCAACGGTCCACCGCGAGCTGACGCGGCTGATGGGCGGTCCCGCGGCGCCGCTCGATTTCGCGACGGTGCCGCCCGCGGTCATCCTGCTCGCCGGGCTGCAGGGCTCGGGCAAGACCACCAGCGCCGGCAAGCTCGCGCAGCTATTGCGCCACGACATGCGAAAGAAGGTCCTGCTGGCGAGCTGCGACGTCTACCGTCCGGCGGCCATCGCGCAGCTCGAGACGCTGGCCGCACAGGCCGGCGTCGACTTTTTTCCGTCGACGCCGGAACAGCAGCCGGTCGCCATCGCCGGCGCCGCGGTCGACTGGGGGCGGCGGCATTACCATGACGTCGTCGTGATCGACACCGCCGGCCGGCTGACGATCGACGATGCGATGATGCGCGAGATCGCCGCGCTGCACGCCGCGGTGAATCCGGTCGAGACGCTGTTCGTCGTCGACGCGATGCAGGGCCAGGACGCGGTCAACACGGCGAAGGTGTTCGGCGCGGTGCTGCCGCTGACCGGCGTCGTGCTGACCAAGCTCGATGGCGATGCGCGCGGCGGCGCGGCGCTGTCGGTGCGCCAGGTGACCGGTGCTCCGATCAAGTTCGTCGGCGTGTCTGAAAAGCTCGACGGCCTCGAGGCATTCCATCCCGAGCGCATGGCGTCGCGCATCCTGGGCATGGGCGACGTGCTCGGGCTGATCGAGAGCGCGCAGAAGAAAGTCGACCTGGCCGAGGCGAACAAGCTGGCGCAGAAGGTCAAGACCGGCAAGAGCTTCGATCTCGACGACTTCAAGGCGCAGATCCGCCAGATGCGCAAGATGGGCGGCATCGACGAGCTGCTCGACAAGCTGCCGGGCGAGCTCGCCCGCGCGGCGCAGGGAAGCCGGGTCGACGAGCGCGCGATCCGTCGTCTCGAAGGCATCATCGATTCGATGACGCCGTCCGAACGCGCCAGGCCCGAGATACTGAAAGCGTCGCGCAAGCGGCGGATCGCCGCCGGCGCGGGAGCTTCGGTGCAGGAGGTGAACCGGCTGCTGGCGCAGTTCGAGCAGACCCGGAAGATGATGAAGATGGTTTCGCACGGCGGCATGCAGAAAATGCTGCGTGGACTGAGAAACTTCCGGGCCGGCCCGACCTAGGCCCCAAAGTCGCCGGTCGATGCAAAGCCTCGGCCAGTGCGGAGGCGAGAACGCGCGGCATCGCGCTGCTACGGTGGCGGCACGCCGCCGCCTTCTCGGCATTGCACCAGCGGTCAAATTCGTCGTATAATCAACGTCTTTTTTCGGCTCACCGGGATTGCCATGGTCGTCATCAGACTCGCCCGCGGCGGCGCCAAGAAGCGGCCGTTTTTCAACGTCGTCGTCGCCGATTCGCGCCATCGCCGCGACGGCCGGTTCATCGAGCGCGTCGGTTTCTACAATCCGATCGCCGCCGAGGGTCAGGAAAAGTTGCGGCTGTCGCTCGAGCGGATCGATCACTGGACGCACCAGGGCGCGAGGCTTTCGGATACCGTCGCCGGCCTGGTCAAGCAGGCGTCGGCGGCAAAGGCTGCCCCGGCCGCGGCACCGAGCGCTGGCTGAACAACGCGTCGCGCGCCCGCGGCAACGCGCGGCGAAGGACATCGTGGTGATGGGGCGGCTGCTCGCTCCGTTCGGCGTCGAGGGCCGGTGCCGCTTGCGGCCCTACACCGCAGCGCCGGACGCGATGCTGAACTATCCGCACTGGTTGCTGGCGCCCGGCGCCGAGGGTCCCTGGCGCGAGTACCGCGTGCTCGATGCGCGCCTGCACGGCGACGGAATCGTCGCTGCGCTGGACGGCGTTGGCACGCGCGAGGAAGCGCGGGCGCTCCGCGGCTGGCTGGCCGGCGTGCCTCGGACCGCGCTGCCCGAGGCGGGGAAGGACGAGTGGTACTGGGCCGACCTGGTCGGGCTCGCCGTGGTCAATCGGGCCGGATCGGCGCTCGGTCGCGTCAGCGGTCTGATCGAGACCGGAGCGCACCCGGTGCTGCGGGTGGCGGACGAGGCCGGCGAACGGCTGATTCCGCTGGTCGCGGCGTACGTCGATGCGATCGAGCCTGCGGCCGGCCGCATCGTCGTCGACTGGCCGGAGGATTATTGAACGGACGGCGCCCGCCAACGCGTGGCGCCGCGAACGAAGGCCATGCGCATCGAAGTCGTCACGCTGTTTCCGGACATGGTGCAGAACGCGGCGACCTACGGTGTCATCGGACGGGCGCTCGAGCGCGGCATCTGGAAGCTCGATTGCCGCAACCCGCGCGACTACGCAACCGATAGCTATCGTACGGTCGACGACCGGCCGTACGGCGGCGGTCCGGGCATGGTGATGCTGGCCGGGCCGCTGACCGACGCCATCGTCGCGTCGAGGCAGGCGCTTTCGACCGCAGGGATCGAGCCGCGCGTGGTATGCCTGTCGCCGCAGGGCGAGCCGTTGCGGCACGCGCGGGTAGCGGCGCTGGCGGCGTTGCCGGGCCTGGTGCTGGTGGCGGCGCGCTACGAGGGAATCGACGAGCGCGTTCTGGAGCGGGAGATCGAGCTCGAGGTTTCGGTCGGTGATTTTGTCGTCTCGGGCGGCGAGCTGCCGGCGTTGCTGGTGATCGACGCCATCGTGCGCCAGCTCCCCGGCACGCTGAACGACGCGCAGTCGAAGGTCGAAGAATCGTTCGTCGACGGATTGCTCGATTGCCCGCACTACACCCGGCCCGAGCAGTTCGAAGGCAGCGCAGTGCCGGCGGTTCTCCTGTCCGGTAATCACGCCGAGATCGCGCGCTGGCGACGCAAGCAATCGCTGGGGCGCACCTGGCAGCGGCGCCCCGACCTCCTGGCCAGGCGGACGTTGTCGGCGGATGATGCGAAGCTGCTCGAGGAGTTCAAGCGGGAGCGGGCGGCGGGCGCCGGGTGAAAGGCAACAGATCGACCAACCGTGTGCATCGGATGGCGATCCGCTGCTGTCAAAGGGTCACTGCATCGATCGAGGAGTCAGGCATGAACATTATCGACACGCTGGAAAAGGAAGAAATCGCCCGCCTGGGCAAGACCGTGCCGGAATTCGCACCCGGGGACACGGTGATCGTCAACGTCAACGTGGTCGAGGGCGAGCGCAAGCGCGTGCAGGCCTACGAAGGCATCGTCATCGCCAAGCGCAACCGCGGACTCAATTCTTCGTTTGTGGTGCGCAAGATATCGAGCGGCGAAGGCGTCGAGCGGACGTTCCAGACCTATTCGCCGCTGATCGCAAGCGTCGAGGTCAAGCGCAAGGGCGACGTCCGCCGCGCCAAGCTCTATTATCTGCGCGACCGGTCGGGCAAGTCGGCGCGGATCCGCGAGAAATTGGCGCATCGCGACGACAAGACCGGCGAATAGCGTCCTTCGCCCGGAGCAGGAAAGCGGCCGCCACGGCCGCTTTTTTTTCGGGCGCCGGCCTGGCCGAGAGCGGCGGCGGGGCCGGCCTGCGATGCCGCGCTACGGCACCCGCTGCCGCGCTGCGCCAGTGGGAAAGTCGGGTTTTGTCGCCTGAATCGCGAAAACTTGCATTGCCTGACCGTTTACCGGAATATTCCAACGTCGGAACCGGCCGGTTCCTGCGCTTGCGACCATGAAGGCGACGCTCTACGAAGCACTCGGCATACCGCAGCCCGCATCGGACGAGGAGGTGCGTGCCGCGCTGCGCCGGCTGATTCGCAAATATTACGCGAAGACGCGCGACGGTCAGGGCAATGTCGAAGAGGCGTTGCGTTTCATCAATCATGCCAGTCGCATACTGAGCGATCCCGACCACAGGCAACGCTACGATCAAGAGCTCGCGGTCACGGCCGAGGCCAACACCGAGCAACGCATCTCGCGCTTCGTCAGCAACGTCGCAGCGGCTCCCGAGCAGGACTCGGGTCCGGGCGAGGACATCATCGATGCAGCCGACGAAAAGCTTCTGACGGCGCCGGAGATCGCGGAAAAAACGCTGCACCACCCCGGCCTGACCGAGCGCGTCGCCTCGTTCGGCCGCTCGTCGCTGGGGCAACTGGCGCTGTGCCTGGTGTTCGGCGCGTTCATCGCCGGCGCGATCGTGTTCGTCACGCCGACCGACGCGGTGCTGGTCGGCAAGCAGGTCCTGGTGTGGTTGACCGTGCTGCTGCTGGTGGTGGCGCTGGTCTACGGCGTCGTGCACGGCGTGGCGTGGCTGCGCCGCGGCCGCGCCGTGCAGGCCCCGGCACTGATCCCGCAGACCGACCTCGCGATCCTCAACTGGCGGCGCGAAAAGAGCGTCTTCCTCGGCACCGATGCGCCGCAGGAGGACGCGAGCTGGATCTTCCAGTTGCGCATGGCCGAGCTCGAGCGGGCGAAGACCGGACGCACCAGTGAGCCGCGCCCGTGGAATCGTCTCGCGGCGCGGCTGTTCGATTACGCGATCTGGGGGCTGGTGCTCGCGCTCCTGCTCTCCGAGCTGCACGGTGCCGGCGTCGTCGGCGACGAAGCCGCATTCTGGCTCGGCCACCCGCTGCTGGCGCCGGTGCTGATCACGCTGTCGTGGGTGCCGCTCGAGGCGCTCTTGATCGCGTCGCTGCAGCAGACGCCGGGCAAGTGGCTGTTCGGCGTCTACCTGCAGTTCTCGATCAGCAACGCCTATGCGCGGCGCGACGTGCGGGCGCAACTCCAGCGCGCGCTGCGGCGCTCGTTCCAGGTCTGGTGGGCGGGGGTCGCCTGCGGCTTTCCGCTGCTGGCGCCGATCCTGATCGCGGTCGCCTACGAGCGCGTCGCGCAGCAGGGCGAAACCTCGTGGGACTTCGCCGAGGACTGCCTGGTGACGCACAGCCCGCCCGGCATCCTGACCGCCGCGACCGGCGTCGTCGGCCTGGCGGCGATGCTGTGGCTGTACGGTGTCGCCTGGCACGAGCCGATGGCCGAGTCGATCGTCTCGGTGAGGCGCGCGGTCACTGCCTGGGCGCCGACCGCGCCGACGCTGTTGCCGCGCGGCTTTCAGGGCGACATCGGCCGGATCGTGTCGCTCGATCGCGCGTTCGGCGCGCCGCCCCCGGCGCCGGGAACCGGGAATGCCGCCGTCAACGACGCCGATACGACGGCGCTGTTCGCCGATCGGCAGGCGCGGCTCGCCTTGCTGCGCGGCGAGGGCCCGCGCATGCTGCACGCTGGCAACTGGCGCCGCGCGACCGAGCTATGCCGGGCGTGGTCCGATCTCGAGTTCTGGAATCCCGAGCCGTGGCGCTGCCTGGGCTACGCCCTGCAGGCGCAGGGATTCCACCAGGAGGCGATCACCGCCTTCCGCAAGGCCGAGCAATACGATCCGCTCGACAGGACGCTCGACGCTGCGATCGACAAGAGCGAGCGCGGCATCGTCGTCGACTTCATCAACCGATACCGCAAATAGCGCTTCGGTCGGGCGCCTGCGAGGGGCGGACCCTCAGGCCGCGTCGGGCGCCGCCGCCTTGGCCTGGGCGTCGATCTCGCGCCGCACCGCGTCCATATCGAGCGCCTTGGCGGCGCCGAGCACGCGGTCGAGGGCGCCAGCCGAGAGCGCGCCGGCCTCGGCGAACACGATGACGTTGTCGCGAAAGATCATCAGGGTCGGAATCGAGCGGATGTTGAAATGCGCGGCTAGCTCCTGCTGCGCCTCGGTGTCGACCTTGGCGAACCGGATGTCCGGATATTTTTCCGCCGCGGCGGCGAACACCGGCGCGAAGGCGCGGCAAGGCCCGCACCATGACGCCCAGAAATCGACCACCACGAACGGGTGATCGCCGATCGACTCGGCGAAGTTGTCGCGGGTGAGCTCGACGATGCCGGATGCGGCGGCAGCGGCCATCGGGTCCGGCGTCATTTGTGACGCAGCAGGAAGAAGAACTCGCCGCCCTGCTCACCGTGCTGCAGCAGCTGGTGCCCGGTCTGGCGGGCGAAGGCCTCGAAATCGCGGACCGACGCCGGGTCGGTCGCCAGGATGCGGAGCACCTGCCCGCTGGCCATGCCGTTCAGCGCCTTCTTGGTGCGCAGGATCGGCAGCGGGCAGTTCAAGCCGCGCGCGTCGACCTCGCGTTCGCATTGCACCGACTGTTCCATTCGCTGTCCCGGTTGCTCGTTCGGTCGAGGCGCGATACATGCCGCCAAGCTCCATCGCTGGTCAAGTATACCAGCGCAGTATCGGCTCGCTTCAGCGCCTGAGCCGCTCGATGAGCGCGCTGGTCGAGCGTCCTTGCAGCAGCGGAATCGCCTCGAAGCGTCCGCCCCAGGCGATGACCTCGGCGGCGCCGACGGTGGTGGTCGCGTCATAGTCGCCGCCCTTGACGATCACGTCGGGATGACACGCCAGCACCAGCGCGAGCGGCGTGTCGTCGTCGAACGGCACGACCAGCGTCACCGACTCGAGCGCCGCCAGCACGGCGCTGCGATCGTCGAAAGGATTGATCGGCCGGTCGTCGCCCTTGCCCAAACGACGCGCCGAGCGATCGCTATTGACGCCGACGACGAGCGCTGCGCCGAGGCGCCGCGCCCGATCGAGGTAGGTGACGTGGCCGCGATGCAGCAGGTCGAATACCCCGTTGGTGAATACCAGCGGCCGCGGCAGCGCCGCGATCCGCGCGGCGAGCCCCGCCGGCGTAACGATCTTGGCCGCGAAATCCGGCGCGCCGCTCAACTGATGTATTCGAACACCTTGACCACGCGCTGCACGCCGCTGGTGGTGCGGGCGATGTCGGCGGCGGAGTTGCCCTCGTCGTGGCGCACGATGCCCATCAGGTAGACGACGCCGCGCTCGGTGACGACCTTGACGTGGTTGATCTGGAACTTGTTGGCCTCGACGAACCTGGCCTTGACCTTCGACGTGATCAGCGTGTCGTTGGTGCGAGAGGAAAGCGTGCTGGTCGGCCCGACCACCAGCTCGTTCTGGACGGCGCGCACCTTGGGCATTGCGCGCAGCATCCGGAAGATGTCGTTCTTCTCGCTCTCGGTAGCGACCTCGCCGGTTACCAGCACGATCGCGTTGTAGCTGGTCACGTTGACGTGGATGTCGCTTTTCAGGCGATCGGCGATCTGGGCGATCGCCTTGTCCTCGATCAGCTCGTCGTCGAGCTGGGTGCCGGTCGAGCGGCGATCGGTGGCGATCTGCGCGGTCGCCACGGTGCCGGTGATGACCAGCGGAATGCAGCCGTTGATCAGCGTCGCGCCGGCGGCCAGCGACAGGGTGGCGGCGATGCGCAGGATGGCGTCGGGCTTCATGGTTCCTCGCGTTGACAATGGGATCAGCTTTCGTCGCCGAGCAGGTTGGCATCGACCGCGTCGCACAGGCAGTGGATCGTCAGCAGATGCACTTCCTGGATGCGCGCCGTCGCCGAATGCGGCACGCAGACGTGGACATCGACGCCGGTCAGGAGTTCACCGATGCGACCACCGCCCTTGCCGGTCAGGGCTACGACGCGCATTTCGCGCTCGTGCGCTGCTTCGACGGCCAGCGCGACGTTAGCCGAGTTGCCCGACGTCGATATCGCGAGCAGCACGTCGCCGCTGCGGCCCAGGGCACGCACCTGCCGGGCAAACACCTGGGCGAAGTCGTAGTCGTTGGCGACCGCGGTCAGGATCGAGGTATCGGTGGCGAGCGACAGCGCCGGCAACTCGGGCCGCTCGCGCTCGAAGCGGCCGACCATCTCGGCGGCGAAATGCTGGGCGTCCGACGCCGAGCCGCCGTTGCCGCAGGCCAGGATCTTGCCGTCGGCCAGCAGGCAGTCGGTCATCAGGCCGGCGGCGCGGGCGATCAGCGGTGCCAGGGCGTCGACCGCGGCAAGCTTCAGCTCGGCGCTGTCGGCGAAATGGGTGCGGATTCGGTGCGTGGTGTCCATCGATGCGCCAGGGCGCGCAGGCGAAATTGTAGCAACTCTCTCGGTCCTAGCGGTGGGCATCGATGTCGACCAGCCACTCGATGTCGCGAGGCTCGAGGCTGGCCAGCAGGATCGCGTCGAAGCGGCAGAGCGGCTCGCGGCCGATCCGAGCCAGATAGTGCGCTGCCGCCAGCGCGAGCCGCTTGCGCTTGCGCGCGCCGATGCTCTCCGCCGCGCCGCCGAACGCCGCGCTGCTGCGCAGCCTCACCTCGACGAAGACCAGGGTGTCGCCGTCGCGGCCGATCAGATCGATCTCGCCACCCCGACAGCGGTAATTGCGCGCGACGATCGTCATGCCGCGCTCCTGCAGATACTGCGCCGCCAGCGCTTCGGCCGCGGCGCCGCGCTGCGCCCGGTTCACTGCGCAGTCGGCTCGGCCAGCACGCGGCCGTCGTGAATCGTCATCAATCGGCCTTCGCGCGCAAAGATATGCGACGCCGACAACGACAGCCGCCCGGTCGCGCCGTCGAGCTCGACTTGATCGGGCGGCGTCGGCTCGGCCAGCACCCGCGCCAGCGTGAAACCGTCGATGCCCAGCGCGTACAGCCGCTGCAGGAACGGATTGTCGTATTCGCCGCGCTCGATGCCGGCGAAAGCCGGGTCTTGCGGGTCGGCGAGCCAGGGGATCTCGACGAATTGCACGCCCTCGAGATCGTAGAGCATTTCCACCGGAAGGCCGTCGGTGACCTGGCTGCTGGCGTAGACGCGAACCCGGGGCAGGAACGACTTGGCCAGCGCGGCGTCGTTGCCGTCGACGGCCAGCAGCACCGCATCGATCCGATCGTCGTCGAGCTGGCGGCGCAGCGAGCCGAGCTTTTCGGGACTCGCGTCGAAATGGAACACGCGGGGCACGCTGCCGCCGGCGCGCCGCCACTCGCCGATGAACGCCTGCGCGAAGCGCTGCTGGAACGACGCGTCGCTGGCGACGACCACGATCGAGGCCGCGCCCTGCCGGCGCGCGATCCGGACCAGCAGCACCGCGTCCTGCTCGACCGCCAGCGTCAGCGCATAGACGGCGTCCGGCAGCGGCTCGCCATCGTCGGTCTGGTTCAGCGCCAGCGTACGCGGGCGCCGCGGCGCCATCGTCAGCACCGTCTTCAGGTCGTCGCGGGTCAGCGGACCAACGGCCAGCGCGGCGCCGCGTTGCGCTGCGGCGGCGAAAGCGGGCAGGACACCGTTGTCGCCGTGCGCGATCACCTGCACCCGCGAGCTCGCGCCGGCCCGCGCGGCTGCCGCGACGAAGCCGTC
>DATEFZ010000048.1:0-6835 GCA_035280325.1 Casimicrobiaceae bacterium | reverse complement strand
GGCGACGCGGTGCAGGCGGCGCTCGCGCTCGGCAGCGGCGACGTGCCGCACGCGCAACCCGAAGACGATGTTCTCGGCGACGGTCAGGTGCGGAAAGAGCGCGTAGCTCTGGAACACCATCGAGATGTCGCGCTTGGCCGGCGACAGCGCGGTGACGTCGCGATGGTCGATCAGTATGCGACCGGTATCGGCCTGGTCGAGTCCGGCGATCAGACGCAAGGTGGTCGACTTGCCGCAGCCGGACGGCCCCAGGAGGACGCTGAGCGTGCCGGCGTCGAGCGCGAACGAAAGCCCCTGGACGGCGCAGACCTTGCCGGTCGCGGTCGTCCAGTGCTTGCTTACATTTTCGACAACGATGGCCGACACTCGACTCCTTCCGCGCCGGCGATACGTCCGCTCGCGCCCATGGGCGGGCTCAGCGGCTGCTTGCGGCACCCGGCTTGTGATCATAGCAAACCGGATCGAATCGATGCAGCTCGGGCGGCGCTTGCCGCCGGATCAGCCGAACAGCGCGCGCAGCGCGGCGCCGGGGTCGTTCGCCCGCATGAACGCTTCGCCGACCAGGAAGGTCGAGACGCCGTGGCGGCGGAGCTTCGCCACGTCGCCGGGCGCGGTCACTCCGCTTTCGGTGATGACCAGCCGGTCGGCGCCGACGCGCGGCAACAGGTCGATCGTCGTGTGCAACGACACCGCGAACGTGCGCAGATTCCGGTTGTTGATGCCGATCAGCGGCGTTCGCAACAGCAGCGCGCGATCCAGCTCGGCACGATCGTGCACCTCGACCAGCACGTCCATGCCGTAGTCGAGCGCGCACGCTTCCAGCGCGGCTAGCTTCGCATCGTCGAGCGCGGCGACGATCAGCAGTATCGCATCGGCGCCGAGCGCGCGCGACTCGGCGACCTGATACTCGTCGATGATGAATTCCTTGCGAAGCGCCGGCAGCGCACAGGCGGCACGAGCTTCGACCAGGTATTCGGGCGCCCCCTGGAAAAACGGCCGGTCGGTCAGCACCGACAGACACGCGGCGCCGGCCGCTTCGTACGACATCGCGATCACCGGCACGTCGAACGGATCGCGCAGCACGCCCTTGCTGGGACTCGCGCGCTTGAGCTCGGCGATGACCGCGGGCCGGCCGGCGGCCAGCGTTGCCCGAAGCGCGCGCTCGAAGCCGCGCGGCGGCGGGACGCCTCTTGCCGCGGCATCGACCTCGGCGAACGGCCGCGCCAGCTGCAGCGCGATGACCTCCTCGGCTTTGGTCGTGACGATCCGGGCGAGGATGTCGCGGTCGGGCATGGTCACGGCTTCTTCGCCAGCTTCTGGGTGGTGGCGACGAACGCTTCGAGTTTTCGCTTCGCCGCGCCGGAAGCGACCGAGGCGCGCGCCTGCTCGATGCCCTCACGGATCGTCGGGGCGACGTCGGCCGCATAGAGCGCGACGCCGGCGTTGAGCACGACGATCTCGCGCGGCGTGCCGTCGATGTTGTCCAGCGCTTCGCGGATCATCGCCTTCGATTCGAGCGCATCGGCGACCTTGAGCCCGCGATTGGACACCATCCGCAAGCCGAAGTCCTCGGGATGGATCTCGTACTCGCGAATTTCGCCGTCCTTGAGCTCGCCGACCATCGTCGCCGCGCCGAGCGAGACCTCGTCCATGCCGTCCTTGCCGTAGACGACCAGCACGTGCCTGCTGCCCAGCCGCTGCAGAACCCGTACCTGGATGCCGACCAGGTCGGGATGGAAGACGCCGAGGAGCTGGTTGGCCGCGCCTGCGGGATTGGTCAGCGGTCCGAGGATGTTGAAGATCGTGCGCACGCCGAGCTCCCGGCGCACCGGCGCCGCGTGCTTCATCGCGCTGTGGTGGTTCGGCGCGTACATGAAGCCGATGCCGGTCTCGGAGATGCAGGCCGCGACCTGCTCGGGCTTGAGCATGATGTTGGCACCGAGCGCCTCGAGCACGTCGGCGCTGCCCGACTTCGACGACACCGAGCGGCCGCCGTGCTTGGCGATGCGCGCGCCGGCCGCGGCCGCCGCGAACATCGCCGCCGTGGAGATGTTGAACGTGTGCGAGGCGTCGCCGCCGGTGCCGACGATGTCGACCAGCCGGTCCCTGTCGGGAACCTCGACCCGGGTCGCGAACTCGCGCATCACCTGCGCCGCCGCCGCGATTTCGCCGATCGTCTCCTTCTTCACCCGCAGTCCCACGGTCAGCGCCGCGATCATCACCGGCGTGACTTCGCCGCTCATGATCTTGCGCATCAGCGCCAGCATCTCGTCGTGGAAGATCTCGCGGTGCTCGATCGTGCGCTGCAGCGCGTCCTGCATGTCGATGGACATCGTTCACTCCGTCATTGTCGGGCGTCGCCGGCAAGGAAATTCGCCAGCAGCGCGTGGCCGTGCTCGGTCAGGATCGCTTCCGGATGGAACTGTACGCCCTCGACCGGATGCTCGCGGTGGCGCACGCCCATGATCTCGCCGTCCTCGCTAGTCGCCGTGACCTCCAGGCAATCGGGCAGCGTGGCATGCTCGATGACCAGCGAGTGGTAGCGGGTCGCGGTCAGCGGGTTGGCGAGTCCGGCGAACACGCCGTCGCCGCGATGGGTGATCGCCGACAGCTTGCCGTGCATCACGCGTCCGGCGCGAACGATGCGCCCGCCGAACGCCTGCCCGATCGCCTGGTGACCGAGGCAGACGCCGAGGATCGGGACGATCCCGGCGAAGCGCTCGATCAGCGGCACCGAGATGCCCGCCTGGTCCGGCGTGCACGGTCCGGGCGAGATCACGATCCGCTCGGGCTGCCAGGCCGCGATCTGCTCCAGCGTGATCGCGTCGTTGCGATGGACGTGCACGTCGGCCCCGAGCTCGCTTAAGTACTGGACCAGGTTGTAGGTAAAGCTGTCGTAGTTGTCGATCATCAGCAGCATGGCTTCATCCTCGCCGCGCATCGTGCCGCCGGGAGGGCGCGCTGCCACGTTTGCTCCCGTCGCGGTACGATGGCGCGCCGGTATGGCTACGCCGATCCAGATGCTGTGGGTGGAGGGCCCGCTCAGCGCGCTCGAGCGGCTGTCGATGGCAAGCTTCGTCCGTTGCGGCCATCCGGTGCACCTGTACGTCTACGGCGAAGTCAGCGGCGTTCCCGACGGTGTCGTGGTTCTCGACGGTCGCTCGATCCTGCCGGCGGAGCGGATTTGCCGCTACGGTCCCGCGGCCGGCGCGGGGGCAGGGAGCCTCGCGTTGTTCTCGAACCTGTTTCGCTACGCCGTGTTGCAGCGCTGCGGCGGAGTGTGGAGCGACTGCGACATGGTCTGCCTGAAACCGCTCGACGCCGAATTCGCCTCCGACTACGTGATTCCGACCGAGTTCCGCGACAGCGCCCGCCAGGTCGCGCTGGCCAACGGTTGTCTGCTCAAGGCGCCCGCCGCATCGCCGTTCGTCGCCGAATGCGGCGCGATCACCATGAACGCAGATCCGGCAAGCGTGGGCTGGGGAGAGATCGGTCCTTTGATGGTGAGCGCGATGGTCGTCAAGCACGGCCTGCAACGCCACATGGCGCCGCCGTGGCGCTACTCGCCGCTGGGCTGGTGGGAGTTCCGCCGCATGATCGACGACGGACCTTTGCCGGCGACCGAAGGCACGCTCGCCGTGCACTGCTTCAACGAGATGTGGCGCCGCGCCCGGCTCGACAAGGACGGCCGCTACGGCGCGCGCTCGCCGTTCGAATCGCTCAAGGCGCGATATCTGGCATAAGCACCGCCGGTCGCCTCCGGCGCCGGCGTATCGCGCGGCCCCGATCGCGGCGGCTACGCAGAGCACGCTAGCGCTCGGCATCGAGTCCAAGCTGCACCATGTCGGCGGCGCGGTGCAGCGCGCGCAGTTTGTTGAGCGTCTCCTGCCACTCGCCTTCCGGCGACGAATCGTGGACGATGCCGCCGCCCGCCTGCGCGTACAGCACGCCGTCCTTGATCAGCGCGGTACGCAACGCGATCGCGGTGTCCATGTCGTCCTGGAAGCTGATGTAGCCGACCGCGCCGGAATAGACGCCGCGCCGGGTCGGCTCGAGCTGGTCGATGATCTCCATCGCGCGCACCTTCGGCGCGCCGCTGACCGTGCCGGCCGGGAACGTCGCGCGCAGGACGTCGATGCTGGTCAGTCCGGGCTTGAGCGTCCCCTCTACGTTGGACACGATATGCATCACGTGCGAATAGCGCTCGATCACCATGCGGTCGGTCACCCGCACGCTGCCGGTCTCTACCACGCGGCCGACGTCGTTGCGGCCGAGGTCGAGCAGCATCACGTGCTCGGCGATTTCCTTCGGATCGGCCAACAGCTCGGCGGCCAGCGCGTCGTCGGCCTCGCGGGTCGCTCCGCGCGGCCGCGTCCCGGCGATCGGGCGCAGCGTCACCGCCCTGCCTTCCTTGCGCACCAGGATCTCGGGCGACGCGCCGACGACGTGGAAATCGCCGAAGTCGTAGTAGAACATGTACGGCGACGGGTTGAGCGAGCGCAGCGCCCGATACAGCGACAGCGGCGGCGCGGCGAACGGCCGCCGCATGCGCTGCGAGATCACGACCTGCATGACATCGCCGGCGGCGATGTACTCGCGCGAGCGGGCGACGGCCGCCTGGTAGGCGGCGGCCCCGAATTCGCTCTCCGCCACGGTCACTCCGCTCGCGGTCTGGAACGGGATCGACACCGGGTCGCGCAGCTTGCGTCGCAGCGCCTGCAGCCGGTCCTGCGCCTCCCAGTAGGCATTCGGCGCGCCGGGATCGGCGTAGACGAGCAACGAGATCTTGCCCGACAGGTTGTCGACGACCGCGAGCTCCTCGGTCAGCAGCAGCAGGATGTCCGGAATGTCGGCCAGCGAAGGCGACGCCGCGGGCGCCGAGGTCGCGAGCCGGGGCTCGATGTGGCGCACCGTGTCGTAACCGAAATATCCGGCGACGCCGCCGCAGAAGCGCGGCAGGCCGGGGAGGGGAGCGGCGCGATAGCGGCGCAGGAAATCGCCGACGAAGGCCAGCGGATCGCCTTCGTGGCGCTCGACGATGCCGCCGCGATCCTCGACCTCGATCGCGCGGCCGCGGCATCTGATGCGCACCTTCGCCGGCAGGCCGATGAACGAATAGCGCCCGAAGCGCTCGCCGCCGACGACCGACTCGAGTAGATAGGTGTAGCGCTGGTTGGCGAGCTTGAGGTAGAGCGAAAGCGGCGTGTCGAGGTCGGCGAACGACTCGAGTACCAGCGGTATGCGGTTATAGCCCTGCGCGGCCAGCGCGCGGAATTCGGCTTCGGTCATGATGCTCCAACGGTTTTTCTGCAACTGCTACCAGGTGTGCCGTCGCGTCGCGCGCGAGGGCACGGCGAATCACGATGGGCGCCGCCAGCGCCAATCGTCGCCGCGCACCGATTGCCATCGGGCGCCTTTGCAGTTGCAAGCGTCGAAGCTCATTGTTCGGACCGTATGCCTTGCCTGCGGGCGTTCGTCCCGCAGCCCGACTATACCATCGCCGCGTCGTTGCCTGCTAGGGAACCTGGCTCGCCGCGGCGCGCAGCGCGCGTATCGTGCCGGCGTAGTCGCCGCTGCCGAAGATCGCCGACCCGGCGACGATGGTGTCGGCGCCGGCATCGACGACCGCGCCGATGTTGTCGATCTTGATGCCGCCGTCGACCTCGAGCCGGATGGCGCGCCTCGAGCGCTGGCGGACCGCGTCGATCCTCGCTCGCGCCAGCGCGAGCTTGTGCAGCGCTTCGGGAATGAACGCCTGTCCGCCGAACCCCGGATTGACCGACATGATCAATACCAGGTCGAGCTTGTCGAGCACGTGGTCGAGACAGTCGAGCGGGGTCGCCGGGTTGAGCGCGAGCCCCGCCTTGCAGCCGTTGTCGTGGATCAGCCCGATCGTCCGGTCGACGTGGTCGGCCGCCTCCGGGTGGAAGCTGATGATCGCCGCGCCGGCGTCGGCGAACGCGGGCACCAGCGCGTCGACCGGACGCACCATCAGATGCACGTCGATCGGGACGCCGACGTGCGGCTTGAGCGCGGCGCAGACCAGCGGCCCGACGGTCAGATTGGGGACGTAGTGGTTGTCCATCACGTCGAAGTGGATCAAGTCGGCGCCGGCGGCGACGACCGCGCGCACCTCGTCGCCCAGGCGCGAGAAATCGGCGGACAGTATCGACGGCGCGATCTCGATGTCGGGCATGGCGCTATAATCGATTCATCACCGGCAGACCCGGGGCGCTTTGATGGGCGAAAGCAGCAGATACGAGATCACCGTCGAGCCGCGCGCGACCTACGTCGAGGATCAGTCGGATCCGTCGAAGAACCAGTACGTCTTCGCGTACACGATATCGGTGACCAACACCGGCACGGTGCCGGCGCAGCTGATCAGCCGGCACTGGGTGATCACCGACGCCAACAACAAGGTGATGGAGGTCAAGGGGCTCGGCGTGGTCGGCCAGCAGCCGGTATTGAAGCCCGGCGAAAGCTTCGAATACACCAGCGGCACGCACCTGGAAACAGCGGTGGGCACGATGCACGGCAGCTACCAGATGGTCGCCGAGGACGGCCAGCACTTCGACGCGCCGATCCCGTCGTTCACCCTTTCGGTGCCGCGCGTTCTGCATTAGCGGTTGCCGTTGCTTGGGTTTGTGTCGTCGGTGGATTGCGGCGGCGCGGGCGGCGGAGTCTTGCGTCTGCCGCCCATGGTAAACCAGACGATAAACACCGCCAGCAACAGCGCGAACAGCGCCTCGAGCAGCAGCCAAGTCATCGCGTCCCGATTCCGTTACGCCTGCGCCGCGGCGCTCGCCGCTCTGCTCGCAGGATGCGCCGTGCCGCC
>DATEFZ010000047.1:0-34002 GCA_035280325.1 Casimicrobiaceae bacterium | reverse complement strand
ATGATCACCGGGCTGTCGGTCTCGGCGGCAGCCGACATGATCGCCTGCACCTGCTCGAGATTGTTGACGTTGAACGCCGGCAGGCCGTAGTCGTGCTCGGCGGCGTGGTCGAGCAGCTGGCGCATCGAGACGAGTGCCATGGCGGGCTCCTGGAAGCTACTGGACAGCGTATTTTAGCGCGGATTCCCCATCGCCCGCGCCACCGGTCGAGAGCGACGGCCGCGACCAGCGTTCATCCGATCGGCCTTCGCCGCCGCGAACTATCGAGCGAAATTGGCGAACAAGGCACTAGCTGTGCTCTCCGACCCGGACGATCTTGAGCGCGTTGGTGCCGCCTGATTTCCCCATCGGCTCGCCGATGGTCAGCAGGATCAGGTCGCCGCGCTGCACCTGCCCGCGGGCGAGCAGCAGGTCCTCGGCGGCGCGCAGCACCGCTTCGCGATCGTCTCCCTGCTCGAGGTAGAGCGGCTGCACGTTGCGATAGAGCGCCATCCGCCGCTGCGACGAGACCTCCGGCGTCAACGCGAAGATCGGGCAGCCGCAGTTGTGCCGCGACATCCACAGCGCGGTCGAGCCGGATTGCGTCAGCGCGGCGATCGCCTTGACCTTGAGGTGGTACGCGGTGAACAGCGCCGCCATCGCGATCGACTGGTCGATGCGGGTGAACGTGCGATTCAGGAAATCGCGATCGAGCTCGCTCGACTCGGTCTTCTCGGCCTCGGCGCAGATCTGGCTCATCGACTCGATGGTCTCGACCGGAAACTTGCCCGCCGCCGTCTCCGCCGAAAGCATGACCGCATCGGTGCCGTCGAGCACCGCGTTGGCGACGTCGGAGACTTCGGCGCGGGTCGGGACCGGGTTCTCGATCATCGACTCCATCATCTGCGTCGCCGTGATCGTCAGCTTGTTGCATTCGCGGGCGAGGCGGATCATGCGTTTCTGCAGTCCGGGCACCGTCGCGTTGCCGACTTCGACGGCGAGATCGCCGCGGGCGACCATGATGCCGTCGGAGGCGTCGATGATCTCCTCCAGCGCGGTGACCGCTTCGGCGCGCTCGATCTTGGCGATCAGGAACGCGCGTCCGCCGGCGGCGCGCAGCAGTTGCCGCGCCATGTACATGTCTTCCTTGTTCTTCGGAAACGATACTGCCAGGTATTCGGCGTCGATCGCGACCGCGGTCTTCATGTCCTCCATGTCTTTCGCGGTCAGCGCCGGCGCGGTAAGGCCGCCGCCCTGGCGGTTGATGCCCTTGTTGTTCGACAGCGTCCCGCCGAGCTCGACGCGGGTCGTGATTGCGGTGCCTCGCACCGATTCGACACGAAGCCGGATCAGCCCGTCGTTGAGCAGCAGGATGACGCCGGGGGCGACGTCGTGCGTCAGCTCCTTGTAGTCGAGGCCGACGCCTTCCTCGTCGCCGAGCTCGCGCGCCGCATCGAGCACGAACTGGGCGCCGGTCTTGAGCGAGACCTGGCCGCCGGCGAACTTGCCGATGCGGATCTTCGGCCCCTGCAGGTCGGCCATGATCGCCACTTCGCGGCCGAGCGAGCGGGCGCAATCGCGAACCATGCCGGCCCGCGCCTGGTGATCGGCCGCGCTGCCGTGCGAGAAATTGAGCCTCACGACGTCGACCCCGGCGGCGAGCATCCGCGTCAGCACGTCGGCCGAGCTGCTGGCGGGGCCCAGAGTGGCGACGATCTTGGTGGCGCGTTGCATCGGCGAGCGCGAGTTTCAGCCGGCGGTCTTGCGGGCCGCGGCCTCATCTGCCGTCGGCGATTGATTGCGGTCCGAGTCGTCGGCCGCTCGCGGCGACTCGCAATTCCCGGCCGATCCCGCTTCGCGGGTCCCTCGTCCGGTGGCTCGCGCCGCGCGCTCCTCGAGGATCGCGACCGCGGGCAGCGTCTTGCCTTCGAGGAATTCGAGGAAGGCGCCGCCGCCGGTCGAGATATAGCCGATCCGATCGGCGACGCCGTACTTGGCGATCGCTGCCAGCGTGTCGCCGCCGCCGGCGATCGAGAAGGCGTCGGAGTCGGCGATCGCGTGCGCCAGCTCGCGCGTCCCGTTGCCGAAAGCGTCGATCTCGAACACCCCCACAGGGCCGTTCCAGACGATCGTCCCGGCGCCGGCGATGATCGATTTCAGCTCGCCTATCGTCCGCGGCCCGAGGTCGAGAATCAGGTCATCGGCGGCGATATCGGCGATCGCCTTCACCGTCGACATCGCGGTCGCCGAGACTTCGCGGGCGACGACCGCATCGACCGGAATCGGCACCTTCCCCGGGAAGCGCTCGAGTATCGCTTTCGCGGCGCCGACCAGGTCGGGCTCGGCGAGCGACGCTCCGACCTTGCCGCCGGCGGCGAGGATGAAGGTGTTGGCGATGCCGCCGCCGACGATCAGCCGGTCGACGCGGGCCGCCAGCGTCTCCAGGATCGTGAGCTTGGTCGACACCTTCGAGCCGGCGACGATCGCCACCAGCGGGCGGCGCGGGTGCGCAAGCGCTCGTCCGAGCGCGTCGATCTCGGCCGCGAGCAGCGGCCCGGCGCAGGCGACCGGCGCGAACCGGGCGATGCCGTGCGTCGTCGCCTCGGCGCGATGCGCGGTGCCGAAGGCATCGTTGACGTAGACGTCGCACAGCTTCGCCATCCGACGCGAGAGCGCTTCGTCGTCCTTCTTTTCGCCGGCGTTGAAGCGGCAGTTTTCCAGCAGCACCAGCTCGCCCGGCCGCAGCGAGTCGTGCCAGGCGCCGCCGTCGACCCAGTCGGCGACGAGCGGCACCGGCCGCGCCAGGAGCTCGGACAGCCGGCTCGCCACCGGCGCCAGCGAATCCGCGGCCGAGAATCGCCCTTCGACGGGGCGGCCGAGGTGCGAAGTGACCATCGCGGCGCCTCGGCGCGAAAGCGCATCGCGGATGGCCGGGACCGACGCCCGGATGCGGGTGTCGTCGCTGATCCCGCCTCGCTCGTCCAGCGGAACGTTGAGATCCGAGCGGATGAAGACGCGCTTGCCGGCAACGTCGACATCGGCCATGCGCAGAAAACCGTCGCTCATCCCGACTCTCGCCACAACGGCACTAGCGCGCCGCCATCAACGCGACGGCGACGTCGAGCATGCGGTTGCTATGCCGGATCCGTTGTGGCTCTGGCCGCTCCGCTTAACATTCGCTGCGCTCATGTTAGCCTCCGCCACAACGATAACTAGCGGGCCGCCATCAACGCGATGGCGACGTCGAGCATGCGGTTGCTGAATCCCCATTCGTTGTCGTACCACGCGGACGCCTTGACCAGGCGCCCCGACACCTTGGTCAGCGTCGCATCGAAGATCGATGAGCGAGGGTCGTGGTTGAAGTCGACCGACACCAGAGGCGCGGTGTTGTAGCCGACGATGCTGGCCAGCGGGCCCGACGTCGACGCCGATTTCATGATCGCGTTGACCTCGTCGACCGTGGTATCGCGCGCGGCGATGAACGACAGGTCGACGATCGACACGTTGATCGTCGGCACCCGTATCGAGTAGCCGTCGAGCTTGCCGTTGAGCTCGGGCAGCACCAGGCCCAGGGCGGACGCGGCGCCGGTCTTGGTCGGGATCATGTTCATCGTGGCCGAGCGCGCCCGGCGCAGGTCCTCGTGGTAGACGTCGGTGAGCACCTGGTCGTTGGTGTAGGCGTGGACGGTGGTCATCAGGCCGTTGACGATACCGATCTTGTCGTTCAGCACCTTGGCCAGCGGCGCCAGGCAGTTGGTCGTGCACGAGGCGTTGGAGATCACCGTGTCGGCGGCCTTGAGGCTCGCATGGTTGACGCCGTAGACGACTGTGGCATCGACGTCCTTGCCGCCCGGCGCCGAGATGATCACCTTCTTCGCGCCGCCCTTGTGGTGCGCCGACGCCTTCTCCTTGGTCGTGAACAGGCCGGTGCATTCGAGCACGACGTCGATGCCCATCGCGCCCCACGGCAGGTCGGCCGGGTTGCGCTGCGCCAGCACCTTGATACGGTCGCCGTTGACCACCATCGCGTCGCCGTCGACCTCGACCTTGCCGGGAAACTTGCCGTGCGCGGTGTCGTAGCGCGTCAGGTGGGCGTTGGTTTCCGGGCTGCCGAGGTCGTTGATCGCGACGATGGCGAGCGGATGCTTGCGCCCCGTCTCGTAGTGTGCCCGAAGGATGTTGCGGCCGATGCGGCCGTAACCGTTGATGGCAACCTTGATGGTCATGCTGCTCTCCTGTCGTGCGGCGCCCGAGCGTCAGCCGTCAAGGACGCCACGGACAGCGGCGACGACACGGTCGACGGTGAAACCGAAATGCTTGAACAGCGCGGCCGCCGGCGCCGACTCGCCGTAGGTGTCGATGCCGACGACAGCGGCGGCGGGATCGTCGACGGCGCCGACGTACTTGCGCCAGTAGTCGGTCCGGCCGGCTTCGACCGCTACCCGCGGCATGCCGCGCGGCAGGACCTGCTCGCGGTATGCCGCGTCCTGGCGGTCGAACACGCTGCAGCAGGGCATCGACACGACGCGGACCGCGATGCCGGCCGCAGCCAGCGTCTGCTGCGCTCCGGTGGCGAGCGCGACCTCGGAGCCGGTGGCGATGATCGTCGCCCGCGCCGCGGGCGCGTCGGCCAGCACGTAGGCGCCGCGCCGGATCGCCGCGATCTGGTCGGGAGTGCGGGCGTTGAACGGCACGCTCTGCCGCGTCAGCAGCAAGCAGGTCGCGCCGTCCTGGCGCTCGAGCGCCGCCGTCCAGGCCACCGCGGTCTCCACCGTGTCGCACGGCCGCCACACGTCGAGCTGCGGAATCAGCCGCAGGGCCGCGGCGTGCTCGATCGGCTGGTGCGTCGGGCCGTCTTCGCCCAGGCCGATCGAATCGTGCGAATAGACGAAGATCGAGCGGATCTTCATCAGCGCGGCCAGCCGCACGGCGTTCCGCGCGTAGTCGGAGAAGGTGAGGAAGGTGCCCACGTACGGGATGAAGCCGCCGTGCAGCGCCAGGCCGTTGGCAATCGCGCTCATCGCGAACTCGCGCACGCCGTACTCGACGTAGTTGCCGGCGCAGTTGCCCGCACCATCGGCGCGAACAGGCTTGCTGCCCGACCAGTTGGTGAACACCGAGGCGGTCAGGTCGGCGGCGCCGCCGATCATCTCCGGGAGCCTGGAGGCGAGGGCCTCGATCGCCTGCTGCGATGCCTTACGGGTAGCGATCGCCTCGGCCTTGTCGTTCTGCCGTGCGGTCAGCGCCTCGGCCAGCGAGCGAAAATCCGCCGGCAGCCGGCCGGCCATCCGGCGCTCGAATTCGGCGGCGAGCCCCGGATGCGCGGCTTCGTACGCGGCGAACCGGGCATTCCAGTCGGCTTCCAGCCGCTCGCCGCGCGCTCGCGCGTTCCAGCCGTCGTACGCCGCTTGCGGGATCTCGAACGCCGGGTACGGCCAGCCCAGCGCCTCGCGTGTCAGCTCGACCTCCTTCTCGCCCAGCGCCTCGCCGTGCGCCTTGCGGGTGCCGGCGCGGTTCGGCGAGCCGCGGCCGATGATCGTCTTGCAGCAGATCAGCGTCGGGCGGTCGGTGGTGGCGTGCGCGACGCGGATCGCGGCATCGACCGCCTCGACGTCGTGGCCGTCGACGTCGGCGACGACGTTCCAGCCGTATGCGGCAAAGCGCCGCGGGGTGTCGTCGGTAAACCAGCCGGCGACGCGGCCGTCGATCGAGATGCCGTTGTCGTCGTAGAAGCAGGTCAGCTTGCTTAAGGCGAGCGTGCCGGCGAGCGAGCAGGCTTCGTGCGAAATGCCTTCCATCAGACAGCCGTCGCCGGCGAACACGTAGGTCCTATGGTCGACGATCGCGTGCCCGGGGCGATTGAACTCGGCGGCGAGCAGCCGCTCGGCGAGGGCGAAGCCGACCGCGTTGGCAAGCCCCTGGCCCAGCGGTCCGGTGGTGGTCTCGACGCCGGGAGTCACCCCGAGCTCCGGATGGCCGGGCGTGGCCGAGCCAAGCTGCCGGAAATGCTTGATCTCGTCGAGCGGCAGCGCGTAGCCGGTCAGGTGGAGCAGCGCGTATTGCAGCATCGAGCCGTGGCCGTTCGACAGCATGAAGCGATCGCGGTCGGGCCAGCGCGGATTGGCCGGGTTGTGCCGCAGGTGCCGGTGCCACAGCGCCAACGCGATCTCCGCCATCCCCATCGGCATGCCCGGATGTCCGGAGTCGGCCGCCTGCACGGCGTCCATCGCCAGCGCGCGGATCGCGTCGACGAGCAGGCGTTGGTCCGCCGGCGTCCTGCCCGACGCGGACGCCGGAAGCGGCATGGAGAGCGATGCGGTCATTGCTTTGGGAACGAATACAAGTCGCGAGAGGACCGGCAGCGAAGCCGGCGCTTGGAACGCTGCGGCAAGGCGCTAAAATTATCGCCTAAGCGCCCATTTTGGGCAATAATAGAGGGTTTAGCGGTCACGGGTCCTGTGCAACCAAAACGGCGACGGGAGAATGCGATGGAAGGGATCCACCTCCTGGGAGAATGGTACGGCTGCGCGGGCGAGACGCCGGTGATGACGCGCTCCGATCCATTGCGCGAGCTGTGCGTGCGCCTGGCCGGCAAATGCGGGATGACGGTGGTTGGCGACAGCTTCCACCAGTTCGAGCCGCAGGGCGTCACCGGAACCGTGCTTCTGGCCGAGTCGCATCTGGCGATCCACACCTGGCCCGAGCACGGCTTCGTCACCATCGACGTGTACGTCTGCAACTACACGACCGACAACACGGCAAAGGCCGAGAAGCTGTTCCGCGCGGTGCAGGACGCGCTCAAGCCGCAGCGGACCCGGTTCCAGGCCATCCACCGCGGCGGGAGCGATGCCTCGGGAGAATGAGGACAGGCACGCCGACCTGCAGCCCGGAGTGCTCACCGAGTATCTGACCGACGATACGGGTTTTTTCGTCCGCTCGACCCGCGAGTTCGAACGCTTCCAATCGCCGTTCCAGGCGGTCGAGGTTCACGACACGGCCGCGTTCGGCACGCTGTTCCGCCTCGACGGCCACTTCATGACGTCGGAGAAGGACGAGTTCTACTACCACGAGAATCTGGTGCACGTCGCGGCGATCGCGCATCCGGCGCCGGCGACGGCGCTGATCGTCGGCGGCGGCGACGGCGGATCCGCCGAGGAGCTGCTCAAGTACCCGACGATGAAGTCGGTGACGCTGGTCGAGATCGATCTCGCCGTCGTCGACATCGCTCGCAAGTATCTGGCACGCGTCCACCGCGGCGCGCTGGCCGATGCGCGGCTCAGGCTCAACGTCGAGGACGGGCTCGCGTATGTTCGCGCCTCGACCGAGACCTTCGACCTAATCGTGCTCGACCTGACCGATCCGGGCGGCCCCTCGCAGCCGCTGTACGATGTCGAGTTCTATCGCGCCTGCGCGGCGCGGCTCAATCCGTCGGGCGCGATGACCCTGCACATCGCCTCGCCAGTCGCACACCCGGACCGCATTCGCACCGGACTGGCGCAGCTCCGCGCCGCCTTCCCGATCGTGGTCCCGTATCTGGTCCCGATCCCGCTCTACGGCGGCCTGTGGATGATGGCCCTTGCCTCGCCGACGCTCAATCCGTCGCAGCTGACCTCGCTCGAGGTCGATCGCCGCATCGCGCAGCGCGGCATCCGCGACCTGCAGTACTACAACGGCGACGTTCACCGCGGCGCGATGGCGCTGCCGAACTTCGTCCGCGAGCTGGTCCGCGCCTGACCCGCCGGGCGGACGCGTACGCGACTTTGTCGATCGAGTCTCGCCGCATCAGGCTGCTAGAATGACCGCAGCATCGAAATCGTCGGCCGGAGGCAAGGCATGAATCGCAGAGAAGTCCTGACGTCCGGCGGCGGGGCAACGCTGCTCGCGCTGCTGGCGGCTGCCGGCTGGCTCGAGCCCGGCGACGCGCGAGCGGAGCCGTGGAACAGCGCGGCGTTCGCCACCAGGAACCTGGCCGATACGATGAAGGCGCTGGGCGGCAGCGAGCCTTCGCGCAGCGCCGACATCGTCTTCTTCCAGACGCCGGAGATCGCCGAGAACGGCGCGGTGGTGCCGGTGGGAATCACCAGCAACATTGCGAACACCGAGTCGATCGCCATCCTGATCGAGCACAATCCCAACATGCTGGCCGCGGTGTTCGATCTGCCGCCGGGCACCGAGCCTGCGATCACGACGCGGGTGAAGATGGCGCAGACCTCGAATATCTACGGGCTGGTCAAGGCCGACGGCAAGTACTATTTCGCCGCCAAGGAAATCAAGGTCACCATCGGCGGGTGCGGAGGCTGACATGGCGGATCCGATGAAAATCCGCGCCAACCTGATCGGCGACGCGACCGAGGTCAAGGTCCTGATGAGCCACGAAATGGAGACCGGCCAGCGCAAGGACGCGCAGGGCGCGATCATCCCCGCCTGGTTCATCCAGAGCGTCAGCGTGGTGCACGCCGGCAAGACGGTGCTCGCCGCGCAATGGGGACCGGCGGTGGCGAAGAATCCGTTCCTGTCGTTCAAGTTCAAAGGCGGCAGCAAGGGCGACAAGGTCACCGTCTCCTGGGTCGACAATCGCGGCGACCGGCGCACCGACGAGGCGTCGATAGCGTGATGCAGACCGGACACTGGATGGCGGCGCTCGCGGCCGGCGTGCTGCTCGGCACGGCATCCGCTGCGGCGGCGCAGGGTTCGACCGCCGAAGGCATCGCCAAGTACCGCGAGGCGCTGCAGGACGGCAATCCGGCCGAGCTGTGGGAGCTCCGCGGCGCCGAGTTGTGGAAGACCGCGCGCGGTCAGAACAAAGTGCCGCTCGAGCGCTGCGACCTGGGACTCGGCGCCGGCGTCGTCAAGGGCGCGTACGCGCAGTTGCCCAGATATTTCGCCGACGCCGACCGGGTGATGGATCTCGAGACGCGCCTGGTCTGGTGCATGGTCACGCTGCAGGGAATGAGCCGGGTCGACGCGCTCAGGAACCATTTCGGCAGCGGCCACGAGAAGAAGTCCGACCTTGAGGCTCTGGTCGCGTACATCACCAGCGAGTCGCGCGGCGTGACGATGAACGTCGCGCTTAAGAACCCGAAGGAAATCGAGATGTACCGCGTCGGCGAGAAGATCTTCTACTTTCGCGGCGGCCCGCACGATTTCGGCTGCGTCACCTGTCACGGCACCGACGACAAGCGCATCCGCCTGCAGGACCTGCCGAATCTGATACGGGTCGAGGGCGCGCAAAAGGCATACACCACCTGGCCCGCGTACCGCGTTTCGCAGGGCGAGCTTCGCACCTTCCAGTGGCGGCTCAACGATTGCTTCCGGCAGCAGCGCTTTCCCGAGCTCGAATTCGGCTCCGACGCATCGATCGCGCTGACCATGTATCTCGCCCACAATGCCAACGGTGCCTTGTTCGATGCTCCGGCGATCAAGCGCTAAAGGATCGCCGGTGAAGGCCGGACCTGTCCTGCCGGCGGCGCTCGTTGCCGCGATCCTCTTCGGTTGCGTCAGCGCGCCGTCGGACGATCGAATCGCGTCCGAGGCAGACGCGATGCTGAAGAGCTCGTTCAAGGCGAAGGGTCAGGCCGGCCTCGATCGGCTCGACCAGGACTACACGCAAAAAGCTTGCAGCGAATTGCAGGGCAGGGCGCCGTCGAAGGAGATCGCCGAGCGGATCGAAAAGGAGAATCTGGCGACGATCCGGTATCCCGCCGACGGCAAGCTCCTCGGCGACTGGAAGAACGGCGAAAAGATCGCGCAGGAGGGTCGCGGCAAGCAGTACTCGGACAACCCGTCGGGGCCGGTCGGCGGCAACTGCTATGCCTGCCACCGGCTCTCGCCGCACGAAGTCGCGTACGGCACGATCGGCCCCAGCCTGTACCGTTTCGGCAAGCTGCGCGGCTTCGGGCTCGAGACGCAGCGCTACGCCTACGGCAAGATCTACAATTCCGAGGCCTTTGCCGCCTGCTCGACGATGCCGCGCTTCGGCTACCACGGCATCCTGTCCGAGCAGCAGATCAAGGACGTCACCGCGCTGCTGACGGATCCCGCCTCGCCGGTCAACCAGTGACCCGCCGCGGCGCGCGAGTGCCGACGCGGTGGCCCGCCGCGCCATGAGACGTCGGGAATTCCTGCAGGCGCTGGCCGCCGCCGCGGTCGCCGGCATGCCGGTCGCCGCCGCGCGCACTGCCGACGCGCAGGACGGCGAGCGCCTGTACGGGGCGCTGCGGCCGTTCGGCAACGTCGGCCTGCTGCACTTGACCGACTGCCACGCACAGCTCAACCCGATCCGCTTCCGCGAGCCGAGCGTCAACATCGGCGTCGGCGCGGCGCGAGGGCACCCGCCGCACCTGGTCGGCGAGGCGCTGCTCGGGCACTTCGGCATCGCGCCGGGAACGCGCGAGGCGCACGCCTTCACATGCCTCGATTTCGAGCACGCGGCGCGGGTCTATGGCGCGATGGGAGGTTTCGCGCACATCGCGACGCTGGTCAAACGCCTGCGCGCCGACCGGCCCGGCGCGCTGTTGCTCGACGGCGGCGACACCTGGCAGGGCTCGGCCACCTCGCTGTGGACGCGTGGCCAGGACATGGTCGACGCGGCCAAGCTCCTCGGGGTCGACGCGATGACTGGCCACTGGGAGTTCACCTACGGCGCCGAGCGCGTGCGCGAGCTGGTCGAGCGCGATCTGAAAGGACGGATCGACTTCGTCGCCCAGAACGTGCGCACGGCGGATTTCGGCGATCCGGTGTTAGAGCCGTACGTGATCAAGACGGTCAACGGCGTTCCGGTCGCCGTCGTCGGACAGGCGTTTCCATATACGCCGATCGCCAATCCGCGCTACTTCGTCCCGGCATGGACCTTCGGCATCCAGGAGCAATCGATGCAGCAGGCGGTCGACGCCGCGCGCGGCAAGGGCGCGCAGGCGGTCGTGCTGTTGTCGCACAACGGCATGGACGTCGATCTGAAGCTTGCCTCGCGCATCGCCGGCGTCGACGCGATCCTCGGCGGTCACACCCACGACGCCGTGCCGCAACCGACCATCGTCGCCAACCGCGGCGGCCGCACGCTGGTGACCAACGCCGGCAGCAACGGCAAGTTCCTCGGGGTGCTCGATCTCGACGTGAAGTCGGGCAGGGTCGCCGACTTCCGCTACCGCCTGGTCCCGGTGTTCGCCGACCTGCTGCCGGCCGACGCCGCGATGGCGACGCTGATCGCCGGCCTCCGCGCTCCATTCGCCGCCCGACTCGACGAAGCGCTCGCGGTCAACCACGCGCTCCTGTACCGGCGCGGCAACTTCAACGGCAGTTACGACCAGCTCCTGCTCGACGCGCTGATGGCCGAGAAGGATACCGAGATCGCGTTCTCGCCCGGGTTCCGCTTTGGCACCACGCTGCTGCCGGGCGACACGATCCGCTACGAGCAACTGCTCGACCAGACGGCGATCACCTACCCGCAGGTGACGGTCACCGAGATGTCCGGCGAGACGATCAAGACCATCCTGGAGGACGTCGCCGACAATCTGTTCAACCCCGATCCGTACTACCAGCAGGGCGGCGACATGGTGCGCGTCGGAGGTCTGCGCTATGCCATCGAGCCGGCGGCGACGATCGGCAGGCGGATCACGCGGATGGAGCTCAATGGCAAGCCGCTCGACGCGAGCCGCCGCTACAAGGTCGCTGGCTGGGCCGGCGTCTCGGAGCAGGCGCGCGACGCGGGCGGAGAGCCGGTGTGGGATGTCGTCGCGCGCTACCTGCGAGTCAGGAAGACGATCGCGACGCCGAGGCTCAACCTGCCGAGAGTCGAGGGCGTCGCGGGAAATCCCGGCGTGACGTCATGAAGCGGGGCCGCTAACACCATGCGCCTGTTCGGCGTCGCGATGGTTCGCAACGAAGCCGACGTGATCGAGGCGTTCGTGCGTCACAACCTGACCGTGCTCGATGGCCTCGCGCTGATCGATCACGACTCGCTCGACGGCACTAGCGACATTCTGGGCCGCCTGCAGGCGGAGAACCTGCGCTTGCGCGTCGAACGCGACGAACGGCCGGAATATCTGCAGTCGGAGCGGACCACGAGGCTGGCACGCGAGACGCTCGAGCGGGAGCGGGCCGATTTCGTGTTCGCCCTCGACGCCGACGAATTCCTGAAATGCGCCTCGCGGCCGACGCTCGACCGGGCGCTCGCCGAGGTGCCGCCCGGAACGCACGCGGTGGCGCACTGGCAGACCTATGTGCCCGTGACGTTCGATGACGCTTTGCCGTTCGGCCGGGACCACCTGCGAAGGCGCTTGCGGGCCGAGCGCAGGACGCTGTACAAGGTCGTCGTCGGCCGCAGCTTCGTCGAGCGGGTTGCCGACGTCGTCGCCATGGGCAACCATCTGGTATCCGATCCGGCGCGCGCCGAGCCGCCGCCGCACGCCAGGCTGCGCCCCGACGTCGTCGCGGTCGCGCATTGCCCGGTGCGCAGCCGGCGGCAGCTCGAGTCGAAGATCATCATCGGCCACCTCGCGCATCTCGCATCCGGGCCGGTGCGGCGCGACCTGGCGTTTCACTGGCGCCGCCTCTACGAGGAGTTGCGCGACGGCGGCGGGTTGACGCCGGAGCGGCTGCGCGAGATCGCCTGCAACTACGGGCTGCAGCCGAGTCTCTGGCAGCCGGTCGACCAGGTCGAGCTGATCGACGACCCGGTGGCGCTCGAGGGTGGGTCGCGCTATCCGCCGCCGCCGGCGACGGGCGTTCTGCCGTTGCTGATGCGATTCGCCGAGACGCTGGCGCGCCGCCACAGCAGGGTGCCGCCGCCCGCCGGCCGCGTCAGTTGACGCTGACCCGCGCGAATTTTCGCTTTCCTGCCTGGACGACGACCGCCCGGCCGGCCGGCACCAGCAGCGACCGGTCGGACACGACTTCGCCGTCGAGCTTCAGCCCGCGCTGCTCGATCAGCCGCATCGCTTCCGAGGTGCTGGCGACGAGCCCCGCCTGCTTGCAGAGCTGCGGCAGCGCGATGCCCTTGCCGCCGGTGTCGATGCTGAGCTCGGGCATGCTCTCGGGCAGCGCGTGGTCGCGAAAGCGCGCGTCGAACGCTGCCAGCGCCGCATCGGCGGCGGCACGCGAGTGGAAGCGGGCGACGATCTCCTGCGCCAGCATCACTTTGGCCTCGCGCGGATTGCGGCCGTCGGCGCATTCGCGCTTGAGCCGCGCGATCTCCGCCATCGAACGAAACGACAACAGCTCGTAGTAGCGCCACATCAGATCGTCGGAGATCGACATCAGCTTGCCGAACATCTCCGCCGCCGGCTCGGTGATGCCGACGTAGTTGTCCAGCGACTTCGACATCTTGTTGACCCCGTCGAGGCCTTCGAGCAGCGGCAGGGTCAGGATGCACTGCGGCTCCTGGCCGTAGTGGCGTTGCAGCTCGCGGCCGACCAGCAGGTTGAACTTCTGGTCGGTCCCGCCCAGCTCGACGTCGGCTCGCAGCGCGACCGAATCGTAGCCCTGCGCCAGCGGGTAGAGAAATTCGTGCACCGCGATCGGCTGGCCCTCGCGATAGCGGGTGGCGAAGTCCTCGCGCTCGAGCATGCGGGCCACCGTGTATCTGGCCGCGAGCCGGATCATGCCGTCGGCGCCGAGGGCGGACAGCCACTTGGAGTTGAACGCCACTTCGGTCTTGTCGCGATCGAGGATCAGGAACACCTGGTCGGTGTAGGTCCTGGCGTTGGCCTCGAGCTCGTCGCGAGACAGCGGCGGCCGCGTCACGTTGCGCCCGGTCGGGTCGCCGATCATCCCGGTGAAGTCGCCGATCAGGAAGATGACGTGATGGCCGAGGTCCTGCAGTTGCCTGAGCTTGTTGAACTGGACCGTATGGCCGAGATGCAGATCGGGCCGCGTCGGATCGAAGCCTTCCTTGATGCGCAGCGGCTTGCCGCGCGCGAGCTTCGCCGCCAGCTCGGACTCGACCAGCAGTTCGTCGGCGCCGCGCTTGAAGATTGCGACCTGTTCGGGGATGTCGATCGGCATGAAAGCGGTGTCTGCTACAATCGGCCGCTTCGCAGCAGCGCTCGAGGGCGAACGCGGGTGAGCAGGCTGGGCATTCTAGCGCAAAGGGCGACATCGCTGCCGCGGCGCATCGGCGCGGGCCGAGCCGCGGCGGTGCTCGCGCTGATGGCGATCGGCGTCGTCGCCGCGTTCGGATTCGCGCCCGGCACGCTGGCGCCCGAAGTGGCGACGCATTTCGTCGTGCGCGATCTCGCGCTGCCCGCGCTGGCGCCGGCGGCGTCCGGCGACGGATATTGGCGCGAAGCGCGGATCGAGCGCGGCGACACGCTCGGCAGCGTGCTGGCACGGCTGGCGGTCAACGACCCTGCCGCCCAGCAGTTCCTGCGCAGCGCTGCGGGCGCCCGCCCGCTGTACCAGCTCACGCCCGGCAAGTCGGTCCGAGTCGAGACCAGCGACGACGGGCGCCTGATGTCGCTGCGCTACCTGGCCCAGGGCGGCGCGATGCTGGCGGTCGAGCGCAACGGCGATGGCTTTGTCGCCGCCGGCGCCCCGCCCGCTTACGCCGTTCACACCGAGCTGCGCGCCGGCCAGATCAGCTCATCGCTGTTCGGCGCCGCCGACGAGGTCGGCCTTCCCGACGCCGTGACGATGCAGCTCGCCCAGGTCTTTTCCGGCGACATCGATTTCTACCACGACCTGCGCCGCGGCGATCGCTTCGCCGTTGTCTATGAGATGCGCGACATCGACGGCGTTCCCGCCGCCGCCGGCAAGCTGGTCGCCGCCGAATTCGTCAATAAGGGAACGAGCTACCGGGCGTTTTTGCGCCGCGCGCCCGACGGCAGCGAAGCGTACTACACCGACGACGGCAGGAACCTGCGCAAAGCGTTCCTGCGCTCGCCGGTCGAGTTCACCCGCATCACGTCGGGTTTCACGATGGCGCGCTTTCATCCGTTTCTGCACACCTGGCGCGCACACAAAGGGGTCGATTTCGCCGCGCCGATGGGAACGCCGGTCCACGCCACCGCCGACGGCCGGGTCTCGTTCGCCGGCCGCCAGAACGGCTATGGCAACGTCGTCATGCTGCACCACGCCGGCGCCAATTCGACGGTGTACGCGCACCTGTCGCGCTTCGCCGCCGGCATGAGACCCGGCGCCCACGTGTCGCAGGGCGAGGTGATCGGCTACGTCGGGCAGACCGGCTGGGCGACCGGCCCGCATTTGCATTACGAGTTCCGCGTCGACAACGTGCAGCGCAATCCGATGACCATCGCACTGCCCGATGCGCCGCCGCTCGCAGCGGCCGATCGGCCGGCGTATCTCGCCGCCATCGCGCCGCTGGTGGACCAGCTCGCGCTCGGGCGCCTGATGACCATCGCCGCCGGGGATTAGAAACCTCTGAACAACCCCCGCGTGCCGAGCGAGCTCTACATCGGGCTCATGTCCGGCACCAGCGTCGACGGCGTCGATGCGGTTCTGGCCGACTTCGGCGCGACGCCCTGCCGCATCCTCGGACGCAGCCATATCGCCTTCGCCGGCGCGCTTCGCGCCGAGCTGAACGACCTGCAGCAAAGCGGCACCGACGAGTTGCATCGCGCGGCACTGGCCGCGAACGCGTTGATGGACTGCTGTGCGCTGGCGGTCACGGCCCTGATCGCCGACGCGGACCTGCGCGCGGCCGATATCGCGGCGGTCGGCCTGCACGGCCAGACGGTTCGCCACCGGCCCGAGCTCGAGTTCACGATCCAGCTCGCCAATCCGGCGCGGCTCGCCGAAGCCTGCCGCATCGCGGTCGTCGCCGACTTCAGGAGCCGCGACGTCGCCGCCGGCGGCCAGGGCGCGCCGCTGGCGCCGGGGCTCCACGCGGCGCTGTTCCGCGACCGCGCGGTGCATCGGGTGGTGGTCAATATCGGCGGCATCGCCAATATCACCGATCTGCCGCCGACCGGCGCGGTGCGTGGTTTCGATACCGGGCCTGGCAACACGCTGCTCGACGCGTGGTGCCTTCGCCATCGCGGCGAGGCCTTCGATCGCGGCGGTGCGTGGGCGGCGTCCGGGCGGCCGATCGATGCACTGCTGGCGAGGCTTCGATCCGAGGCTTATTTCGCCCTGCCGCCGCCGAAGAGCACCGGACGCGATCGCTTCAACCTGGCCTGGCTCGAGGCACAGGTCGAATCGTCGTACGTCCCGCAGGATGTACAGCGCACGCTGCTGGCGCTGACCGCGACCACGATCGCCGATGCGATCGCGCGCTATTGCGGCGGCGCCAGCGAGGTGCTGGCCTGCGGCGGTGGAGCGCACAACGCGGCGCTGCTGCACGAGGTCGAAGCCCGGCTCGGCGAACGCTCGCTTGCGACGACCGCGGCGCGCGGCGTCGCGGTCAACGACGTCGAGGCGCTGGCCTTCGCCTGGCTTGCCCGGGAAACACTGGCCGGACGACCGGGCAACCTCCCGGCGGTGACCGGAGCGCGCGGTCCGCGCGTGCTGGGAGCGGTCTATCCGGCGTAACGGCTTCCCGACACGACACCAGGCCGCGGATGCAAAACGGGCGCCGCAAGGCGCCCGTTCCCGCCAAACGACAGCCGATCGGCCGGTCAGCTGGTCGAGAACGACGAGCCGCAGCCGCAGGTCGTCGTCGCGTTCGGGTTCTTGATGACGAACTGCGCGCCCTCGAGACCCTCCTGGTAGTCGATCTCGGCGCCGACCAGGTACTGGTAGCTCATCGGGTCGATCAGCAGCGTCACGCCGTTCTTTTCCATCGACGTGTCGTCCTCGTTGACGGTTTCGTCGAACGTGAAGCCGTACTGGAAGCCGGAGCACCCGCCGCCGGTGACGAACACCCGCAGCTTGAGGTCGGGATTGCCTTCCTCGTCGATCAGCGACTTGACCTTGGTCGCCGCCGCATCGGTGAACACGAACGGGGCCGGCATTTCGGTCATTGCGTTCATCTTCTGCTCCTGGTCACTTCCTCGCTAACAACAATTATCGACCGCGCCGGAAAGGCGGTCAATCGCGGGCGTCCGGCCTCGTCATTCGGCGGTGGCGCGCTTCAGCGCGACGACTTCCGCCGTCTCCTGGCTCGAATGCGAGAGCTTGCCCTCGACGACGGCGCCGACGTGCATTTCGAGCGTGCGGTACACCACATCGCCATGGACCTGCGCCTTGGCCTGCAGTTCCAGGTGATCGGAAGCGGTGACGGGCCCGGCGACGGTGCCGTTGATGACCACGTGCGAGACGCGGACTTCGCCTTCGATCCGCGCCCGTTCGCTCAACACCAGCGTCCCCGGCTGGTTGTCGAGGGTCGACACCTTACCGTGAACCGTGCCGTCGATGCGCAAACCCCCGGTGAACGCGACATCGCCGTCGACCGTGGTGCCGGCGCCGATCAGGCTGTCCAGCCGCTTCTGCGTGGTGCGCGCTTTCCTCTGCTGGAACATGGGACCTCCCTAGGAAATATTCAAGCTGCGCGTCGCCTTGGGACTCGCCTGGCCCTGCTCGATCACCTTCGCCTGCAGGCTCTTGAGCTCGCTTCCCGGCGGCACGCTGATCGTCCCCTCAACCCGCTGATAATACTTGAATTTCAACTGCAGCTCCGAGGCGTGCTCGGGCTGGTCCCCGGGCAGCTCGATGGTCATCGGACCGTTCTTGTCGACCAGGTTCGCCTCGACGGTGAGCTGCCCCGAGAACTCGTCCGACGGCTTGCCTCCGCGCACGATCAGCAGGCTGTATCGATACGCATCATCGCTCGCCCGCTCGGCGGAAAGGCGCTGGATCGAGATCGTGCCCGGCTTGCCGCTGTCGCTGAAAAGCTGCTGCAGGAAGGCGAGCTCCTCCTTCATCTGCGTGTTCTCGCTCTGCAGATCGAGCGTCTGCTTCGAGAGCGTGCCCTGCGCTCCGCGCGCGATGGCCAGATCGCTCTCGAGGGCGGTCGCCCGCGCCCGCAGGCTCGAATTGTCTTCCTTGAGCTGCAGCACCTCGGCCGCGAGCCTGGTCTGCGCCGCCTCGACTTCGGCCCGGCTCGGCCGGTCGAGCAGGCGTCCGAAGTCGAATCCCCACCACCACATCCCGGCGACCAGCGCGATCACCAGCAGCGTGAGCGGAACCTTCAGCCGCCAGGAATGCTCGATCCGCACTGCCATCCTCGATGCGCTGACGCCGAACGTCTTGCGCAGCCTTCGGCCGACGGCGCGGATCGTCACCATCGCTTCACGGCGAAACCGGCGGCGCCATCAGCCCGGTGGTCTCGGGCAGACCGAACATCAGATTCATGTTCTGGACCGCTTGCCCGGAGGCGCCCTTGACCAGGTTGTCCTCGACCGCCAGCACGACGGCGATGTCGCCGCCGCGCGGGCGGTGCACGGCGATGCGGCAGACGTTGGACGCGCGCACCGACCGCGTCTCCGGATGGCTGCCGGCCGGCATCACATCGACGAACGGCTCGCCGGCGTAACGTTTCTCGAACAGTGCCTGCAAGTCGACGTCCGGATCCAGCAGCCGGGCGTACAGGGTGGCGTGGATGCCGCGGATCATCGGCACCAGGTGCGGCGTGAACTGCAGCGTCACCGGCGAAGCGCTGCGGGCGTTCAGCTGCTCGACGATCTCCGGATGATGTCGATGGCCGCCCACGTTGTAGGCCCTGAAGTTGTCGGCGGCGTCGCTGTACATCAGCCCGGCTTCGGGCTTGCGGCCGGCGCCCGAAACGCCTGACTTGGCGTCGGCGATCAGGTGCCCGACGTCGACGACGCCGGCCTCGATCAGCGGCAGGAAGCCGAGCGTTATCGCGGTCGGATAGCATCCGGGATTGCCGACGACGCGCGCCTTGCGGATCGGGTCGCGATGCAGTTCCGGCAGTCCGTACACCGACTCGGCCAGCAGCTCCGGGCAGGCGTGCGGCATCTTGTACCAGCGCTCGAACTCGGCCGGATCCTTCAGCCGGAAATCGGAAGCGAGATCGATGATCCTGACGCCGGCCCGGGTCAACTCGCGCGCCTGACCCATCGCGACGCCGTGCGGGGTCGCGAAAAAGACTGCGTCGCAGCGCTCGAGCCCGGCGCTCGCGGGGTCGGTGAACTTGAGATGTGCGAGCTTCGCCTGGCCGCGCAGGCTCGGGTACATCGCTTCGATCGCCACCCCGGACTCCGAGCGCGAGGTGATCGCTTCGACCCGGGCCTCCGGATGGGTGGCCAGCAGCCGCAGCAATTCGACGCCGGTGTAGCCGGTGCCGCCGACGATGCCTACCTTGATCATGCCCGCCTCATCCCGCCGTCGCCGATTCTATCATCCGGTCCTATGACGTTGGAATAATGGCTGCGACCGGCCCAAAAGACAAAGGCCGCCCGCGGCGGCCTTGGACGTTGCTCGGGCGCTCCCGCTAGCGCTTGGAGAATTGCTTGCGACGTCGCGCCTTGTGCAGGCCGACCTTCTTGCGCTCGACTTCCCGGGCGTCGCGCGTCACCAGGCCCGCCTTCGACAGCGCCGGCTTGAGCTGGCCGTCGTAGTCGATCAGCGCCCGGGTGATGCCGTGCCGGACTGCGCCCGCCTGGCCGGATTCGCCGCCGCCGATGACGTTGACCGAAATGTCGAAGGTCGACTCGTGGTTGACCAGCTTCAGCGGCTGGCGGACCACCATGCGCCCGGTCTCGCGGGTGAAGAACTCGTCGACAGGCTTGTCGTTGACGGTGAACTTGCCCGAACCCTGCTTGATGAACACCCGGGCCACGGCGCTCTTGCGCCGGCCGGTGCCGTAATAGTAGCTGCCGATCATGTGAACGAATCTATGTGAACGAATCTATCTCAGAGGTCGAGCGACTTGGGTTGCTGGGCGGCATGCGGATGCGCGCCGCCGGCGTAGCACTTGAGCTTCTTCAGCATCGCGTAGCCCAGCGGGCCCTTGGGCAGCATGCCTTTGACCGCCTTTTCCAGCGCACGGCCGGGGAAACGCTGCTGCATCCTGGCGAACGACGTCGTGCGGATGCTCCCCGGGTAGCCGCTGTGCCTGTGGTAGAGCTTGCCTTCCGCCTTGTTGCCGGTGACCCTGATCTTGTCGACATGGGTGACGACGATGAAGTCGCCGGTGTCGACGTGCGGGGTGTAGATCGGCTTGTGCTTGCCGCGCAGACGGTGCGCGATCGCGCTGGCGAGCCTGCCCAGCACCTTGTCGCTGGCGTCGACGACGTACCAATCCCGCTGGATGTCGTGCGCTTTGGCGGAATAGGTCTTCATGGCGAAAGTCGGCGAATGACCAGGATTTACAAAGCTTTGAATGATAATACGCAGCTTGACCGCGTGTCAAACCGCAAGCCGCGCTATGTCGTGCCGGACGGCGCTGACAAACAAAAAAAGCGCGGCCGGTTTGAGGCCGCGCAAGTATTCCACCATAGGAGGAGAATGGAGGAACTTGTCCGTGGCGGGGAGGAGGAAGAGATTCCCCGACCGCGGACGTGCAAAGTATGGCATATTGCAGCGCACAATGCAAGTGGCATAATGTTTCAGCGGTCGCCCAATTGTCCATGAAGAGGCGGCGCCTGGAGCAGCCGTACTTGGCGGTGTCATAGTATTCAGGCAGCCCCGGCGATCGAACGGGCCGAAGGCATTCGATGAAAGCGACGGTCAAGTGGATCGACGACGTGAGCTTCGTCGTCGAAACCGGCAGCGGCCACGCCGTCGTCGTGGACGGTGCGCCCGACGCCGGCGGCCGCAACCTGGGCGCGCGGCCGATGGAGCTGGTCCTGGCCGGGACCGCGGCCTGCACCGCTTTCGACGTCGTCTGGATACTGAAGAAGGCCCGCCAGCCGATCGGCGGCTGCACGGTCGATGTCGAGGCCGAGCGCGCGCCCGACTACCCGAAGGTCTTCACCCACATGCACTTCGTCTACCGCTTGCGCGGCGAGGAACTGGATGCGGCGCAGGTCCGGCGCGCGGTCGAGCTGTCGAAGGAAAAATACTGCTCGGCGACGCTGATGTTGGCCAAGACCGCAACCATCAGCTACGCGATCGTGGTCAACGGCCGGACGCTGCCGGACGAGGCGAGCTGACGCGGGCGCTTCAGGTCGGGTCGCGCAGCAGGCGGATCAGGCTCGAGGTGTCCCAGCGGTTGCCGCCGCGCGCCTGGATGCGGGCGTAGAACTGATCGACCAGCGCGGTGACCGGCAGCGCCGCGCCGTTGGCCCGGGCCTCGGCGGCGCAGATCGCCAGATCCTTGCGCATCCAGTCGACGGCGAACCCGAAATCGAACTTGTCGGCGGCCATCGTCTTGCCGCGATTGTCCATCTGCCACGACTGCGCCGCGCCCTTGCCGATCACCTCGAGCACCTGCTCGACGTCGAGGCCCGCCCTGGCGGCGAAATCGATGCCTTCGGCCAGCGCCTGCACCAGTCCGGCGATGCAGATCTGGTTGACCATCTTGGTGAGCTGACCCGAGCCCGGGCCGCCCAGCAGCGTCACCGCACGTCCGTAGTGCGACAGCGCCGGCCGGGCGCGCTCGAATACGTCGGCGTCGCCGCCGACCATGATCGTCAGCTTGCCGTTCTCGGCGCCGGCCTGTCCGCCCGAGACCGGCGCGTCGAGGAATCCGATGCCGCGTGCCTTGGCCGCGGCGTAGACCTCGCGCGCGACGTTGGCCGACGCGGTGGTGTGATCGACCAGGACGCTGCCTGGTCGCATCGCCGCGACGGCGCCGTTCGTGCCGAGCGCGACCGCGCGCACGTCGTCGTCGTTGCCGACGCACATCGCCACTAGGTCGGCGCCGGCAACGGCTGCCGCCGGGCTCGCCGCCGCGCTGCCGCCGTGTTTCTCGACCCACTGCGTTGCCTTCGCCGGCGTGCGGTTATAGACCACGACCGGATGCCCGGCACGTGCCAGGTGTCCCGCCATCGGAAACCCCATCACCCCGAGGCCCAGGAATGCCATCTTGCCGTTGTCCATCGTCACTCCTTGCGAGCCTTGCCGGCGGCAGCGAGCGAGTCGCGCGCGGCCCGAATCGCCGCGCGCACCCGTGCCGGCGACGTACCGCCCGGATGGTCGCGACGCGCCACCGAGCCTTCGAGCGTGAGCACGGCGTAGACGTCGTCCGCGATCGCCGCCGAATAGCGCTTCAGCGTTGCCAGCGGAAGGTCGGCCAGATCCCCATGCGTCGATTCGGCGTGACGCACCGCCTGCGCCACCGCTTCGTGCGCGTCACGAAAGGGAACACCCTTGCCGACCAGGTAGTCGGCGAGATCGGTCGCGGTAGCGAATCCTTCGGCGGCGGCGGCGCGCATGCGCTCGGCGTCGACCTCGATGCCGCCGGCGACCATATCGGCCAGGATCGCCAGCGTTGGCAGGAGCGTATCGGCGATGTCGAACAGCGGCGCCTTGTCCTCCTGGTTGTCCTTGTTGTACGCGAGCGGCTGCGCCTTCATCAGCGTCAGCAGCGCCACCAGGTCGCCGTAGACGCGGCCGGTCTTGCCGCGTACCAGCTCGGGCACGTCGGGATTCCTCTTCTGCGGCATGATCGAGCTGCCGGTGCAGAAACGGTCGGCCAGCCTCACGAATCCGAAGCGCGGCGTCGACCACAGCACCAGCTCCTCGGCGAAGCGCGACAGATGCGCAAACAGCAGCGCCGCGGCGGCCCCGAATTCGATCGCGAAATCGCGATCCGACACGGCGTCGATCGAGTTGTCGCAGAGCCCGGCGAATCCGAGCTCGCGCGCGACCCGCGCGCGGTCGATGGGGAAGCCGGTGCCGGCCAGCGCCGCGCTGCCGAGCGGAAGCAGGTTGACGCGGCGGCGGCAATCGACCAGGCGTTCGGCATCGCGCGCGAGCATCGCGTCGTAGGCGAGCAGATGGTGGCCGAAGGTCACCGGCTGCGCGACCTGCAGATGGGTGAATCCCGGCATGATCGTATCGGCGTGCCGTTCGGCGAGATCGAGCAGCGCGCCGCGCAGTTTCGCGATCGCCGCGGTCGCATCGTCGATCACGCCGCGCAGGTAGAGACGCAGGTCGGTCGCGACCTGATCGTTGCGCGAGCGTCCGGTATGCAGCCGCTTGCCGGCGTCACCGATCAGCGCGGTCAGCCGCTGCTCGATGTTGAGATGCACGTCCTCGAGGTCGGCCGACCAGGCGAAGTCGCCGCGACGGATCTCGTCGCCGACCGCCGCCAAGCCGCGCTCGATCGCCGCCAGGTCGGTCGTCGACAGGACGCCCACGGCGGCGAGCATTCTCGCGTGCGCGAGCGAGGCGGCGATGTCGACGTCGGCGAGTCGCCGGTCGACGTCGACCGATGCGGTGTATCGCCTGGTCAGCGCGTCGATCGGCTCGCTGAAGCGGCCGGACCAGGCGGTTGCCTTGTTGTCCGAATCGGATTTGAGCGTGGACATGGCTTGCCTCACCCGGACGTCTTCCGCACAATAGCCTCCGCGCCGGAAGGCAGCAGCACGATCCCGCACGCGCCGGCCGATCGGTCGCGGGGCTTGTTCAGAGGTTCGTGGATGGGCGTCGGGCCGGAAGCGACGAACGATGCGACCTAGTATAAATCAAAAAACGGTGCCTCTTGCGCTGCCGCAGTTGCGCAATCTGGGCACCATCCTGCGCATCCTGCTCGCCGTCAACGCGGCGGTACTGCTGGCCGCGCTGGTGAGCGAAACCCGGCTGCGGGCGATCACCGCCGCATGGCTCGAGATGTTGTCGATCGTCGAGCCGCAACTGCTGCTGCAGCTCCTGGTGCTTTACGCGCTCGCCCCGTGGCTCGAACGCATGCGCTACGGCGCCGGTGCGCTGACCGTGCTGCTGCTGTCGATGGCGGTCTCGCTCGCGTTCAGCACCACGGTCGCGGCGCTGGTCGAGGATTTCACCGTAGCGTCGATGCTGCGCGGCGCCCTGTTCTCGCTGCTGATGACGGCGTCACTGCTGTTCTATTTCCAGCTTCGCACCAAGGCGCTGTCGCCGGCGATCACCGAGGCGCGGCTACAGGCGCTGCAGGCGCGCATCCGTCCGCATTTCCTGTTCAACAGCATCAACGCCGTGCTGTCGCAGATGCGGACCGATCCGCGCCGGGCCGAGACCGCGCTCGAAGACCTGGCCGACCTGTTTCGCGTACTGATGCGCGACAATCGCCAGCTCGCGCCGCTGGCCAACGAGGTCGAGCTGTGCCGGCACTACCTCGACCTGGAAAAGCTGCGCCTGGGCGAGCGCCTGAGCGTCGACTGGCACATCGACAACATGCCGAAGGATGCGCTGGTGCCGCCGCTGGTGTTGCAGCCGCTGCTCGAGAACGCGGTCTACCACGGCATCGAGCCGTCTAGCGTCCCGGGGGTGATCGCGATTAATATCTTCTTGAGCCGCGGCGAGGTGCACGCCATCCTGCGCAATCCTTACCAGCCCAAACCGGGCCGCGGCGGAGGCAACAAGATGGCCCTGGCCAACATCCGCGAGCGGCTGGCGTTGCATTTCGACGCCGAGGCGACGCTGGAAAACCGGCTGACCAGGGACAGTTACGAGGTGCACATACGCATGCCGTACCGCACGCAGCAGACGGAACGACCGCGTGGCTGACGCTCCGCTGAAGGTGCTGATCGTCGACGACGAATCGCCGGCGCGGCGCCGTCTGCGCGAGCTGCTCGACGATTGCACCGCGGCGCTGCCGCTGGTCATCGTCGGTGAAGCCGCCAGCGGGCGCGAGGCGCTGCTGCTGCTCGGCACGACGCCGGCCGACCTGGTCCTGTCCGACATTCACATGCCCGACATGGACGGCATCGAGCTGGCGCGGCATCTGCTGAAGCTGCCGCAGCCGCCGATCCTGATCTTCACCACCGCGTATCACGAGCACGCGATCGCCGCATTCGAGGTGCACGCCGTCGACTACCTGGTCAAGCCGGTGCGCGTGCAGCGCCTGCTCGCCGCGTTGCAGCAGGTGCCGCGGCTGCGGCCGTTGTCCGAAGGCAAGCTCGACCGGCTGCCCGCGGCGGCGCGCCGCTTCCTGTCGGTGACCGAGCGCTCGCGCGTGGTCCTGGTGGCGATCGAGGAAGTGATCTATCTGAAGGCCGAGCTCAAGTACATCACCATCCGCACCGCCGACCGCGAGTTCCTGCTCGAGGAATCGCTGACCCGGCTGGAAGAGGAGTTCGGTCCGCGCTTCGTCCGCGTGCACCGCAACTGCCTGGTCGCGCGCGAAGCCATCCGCGGCTTCGAGCGCCGGGTCAGCGCCGACGGCGACGCGCACTGGGAGGTGCTGCTGCGCGGCGTGTCGGAAGCGCTGCCGGTGTCGCGCCGCCAGCAGTTCATCGTGCGCGAAATCGGTCGCGAGTCGTCGGCCTGAGGCCCGCGACGCATCACCGGATCCGTCCGAGATGGCGCTGCGCACGCTGATCTGCGGGTCGCTCGCCCGCGACACGATCATGGTGTTCTCCGACCGCTTCTCGCGGCACATCCTGCCCGACCAGACGCGGGTGCTGTCGGTGTCGTTCCAGGTGGGCGAGATGCGCCAGGAATGGGGCGGCTGCGCGGGCAACATCGCCTACAACCTGAAGGCGATCGGCGGCGAACCGGTGGTGATGGCCACCGTCGGCGACGACGACGACGGCGCGTATGCGCGAAGGCTCGCTTCGCTCGGCATCGCCTCCGACGGATTGCGCGCGGTGCCGGACACCTACACCGCGCAGGCCTTCATCATCACCGATCTCGACGATAACCAGATCACCGCCTTTCACCCCGGGGCGATGAATCGTTCCGAGCTGAACCGGGTCGACGACGTCGGCGATATCGCGCTCGGCATCGTGGCTCCCGACGGCAAGGCGGGCATGCAGTCGCACGTGACAGGCTTCGCCGCCGCCGGGATTCCGTTCGTGTTCGATCCCGGCCAGGGCCTGCCACTGTTCAGCGGCGACGAATTGGTGGCGATGATCGACGCCGCCGACTATCTGGCGGTCAACGACTACGAAGCGAAGCTCTTGTCCGAACGCACCGGGCTCGCGCTGACCGACATCGCGTCGCGGGTCGAGGCGCTGGTGGTCACGCTCGGCGCCGAGGGCTCGCGCATTTACGCCGGCGGCGAGATGATTCCGGTGCCTGCCGTCCGGCCTTCGGCGCTGGTCGATCCGACCGGGTGCGGCGACGCGTATCGCGCCGGGCTGCTGTACGGCATCGCGCACGGCTGGGAGTGGCTTCGCACCGGTCGGCTCGCCGCACTGCTGGGCTCGGCCAAGATCGCCTCGCGCGGCGGCCAGAACCATGCGCTCGACCGGCAGCGGCTGGCCGCGCTCTACGCCGCGAATTTCGGCGGCTCGCTGTGGTAGCCCCGGCGGCAGCGCTGGACCGGCCGCGACGGGGCTCGGTCGCTACGAGTCGGGCGTCGGGTTGAGCGGCGAGCGACTCGGGACCTGGAAAACGCGCCGATCGTCTAGCCGGATCGCCGTCAGGCTGCCGCCCCACAGGCAACCCGAATCGAGCATCAGCACGTTGGGCGCGAGCAGGAGGTCGAGCGTCGACCAGTGACCGCACAGCACGGTGACGGTCGACGACCGACGTTCCGGATGCAGAAACCACGGCACGAATCCCGGCGGGCCGTGCGCCGGTCCGCGCTTCTCGGCCAGCGCCATCGTGTCGTCGGCGGCGCAGAAGCGAAGGCGCGTGCAGGCATTGACGATCACGCGCAACCGATCGTAGCCGGCGAGGTCGTCGCGCCAGCGTGCCGGCTGGTCGCCGTACAGGTGACGCAGGAAATCGTCGCATTGATCGGACGCGAGCATCGCCTCGACTTCGCGCGAAAGCATCAGCGCCGTGGCCGGCGTCCACGACGGCAGAAGGCCGGCGTGCACCAGCAGCCGCTCGTCCTCGAGCACGACCAGCGGACGCCTTCGCAGCCAGTCGAGCAGCTCGTCGCGATCGGGCGCGTCGAGTACGGTCGCCAGCGTGTCCTCGCGATGCGCGCGGCGATGGCCGGCGGCGACGGTGAGCAGATGAAAATCGTGATTGCCCAGCACGGTGATCGCGGCGGCTCCGAGCCCGCGCACGGTGCGCAGGACCTCGAGCGACCCGGGGCCGCGGTTGACCAGATCGCCGACCAGCCACAGCTTGTCGCGCGCCGGATCGAAGGCGATCAGATCGAGGAGTTGCCGGAACTCGTCGTAGCAGCCCTGGATGTCGCCGACCGCGTAGGTGCTCATCGCAGCGTGGGCATCGAAAGCCGCCGCGACGCCCGGTCGCGCCGCAGCTACTTCTTGAGCGTCAGGATCCAGCTCACCAGCGCGTGGATGTCGGCGTCGGGCACCGCGCTGTTCGGCGGCATCGGCACCGGGCCCCATACGCCCGAACCGCCGGTCTTGACCTTGTGCTCGAGCTTCGCCTGCGCGCTCTTGTCGCCGCGATATTTCGCCGCCACGTCCTGGTACGCTGGTCCGACGATCTTCTTGTCGACGGCGTGGCAGGCCGAGCAGCCGTCCTTTTTCATCATCGCCTCGCCGGACGCGAGATCGAGCGGCGCGCCGGGTTTCGCCGCTGCCGGTGCTGCGGTTGCAGCAGCGATCGGCGCCGGTGTTGCGGGCGGCGCAGCCGCGGTGGCTGCGCTCGGCGCCGAGGGTGCCGGCGCCGCCGGCTCCTTGAAGCTTGCGCCGGAACGATTGGCCATGTACACGACGGCGCGCTCGACCTCGATGTCCGACAGATCGGGATTGCCGCCACGCGGCGGCATCACCTTGCCGGGTTCATCGTGAACGCCGTTCAGCGCATGCTGCACCAGCGTTGCATAACCCTCCTTGATCGATTCCGCCCACGCCGCCTTGTCGCCCGCCTTCGGCGCGCCTGCGATGCCGGCCTCGTGGCAGGTCTTGCATACCGCCTGGAATACCTGCTCGCCGCTCATGCTCGCCCTTTCGCCGGTGGCGCCAGCCATCGTCAGCTCGCCGACCGGTTTGATGCGGGCGAGCACGCGCGCTTCGGTGTCGCTGGAGCTGTCGCGCCGGAAGCCGGTGACCAGTTGCGACAAGAGCAGGAACAGCGCGATCGGAACGACGAAGGCCAGCACCAGAACGACCGCCAGCTGCTTTGGTGTTTTTATCGGTGAAACGTGCTCGTCGTGCATCGCTCGATCCCTGCAGTGCGAAGGAGACTCCGGTTGCGTCGCTCGCATCGACCACGGCGTGTTCGCTGCACGCCGCTTGACGCGAGGCGCGCATTATAGCGCGGTTGGACGCTGCCTTGCCCTGCGGGTAGAATCCGCCTCGCGTGCGCCCGTAGCTCAGTTGGATAGAGTGTTGGTTTCCGAAGCCAAAGGTCACAGGTTCGACTCCTGTCGGGCGCGCCACGACCTTCGCTTGCACATCTCGCCGCGCTTCAATCGTACGCCCGGCTGTAATAGACCCCGATCCCGCTGACCACGCCCGCTTCGGCGCGCAACGTTACCGTGCGCGAAAGCGAATACTCGAGCTTCAACGCGTTGTTCGCCACCGACAGTCCCTGCTCGTAGACGAGCGTCAGCTTGTCGGACAGCCGCTTGCTGAAGGCGACGACCTGACCCGCGGTTCCGGTGCGGGAGGGATCGGACGCGGCGTGCACGCTGATCTCGTCGACGCCCAGCGTTCGCGCAAAGCGCTGACCGAACGGTGAAGCGTTGGGCCCGGCGAGCGCGGCCAGCGCCGCCTGCAAGAGCGCCGCGTCGGCGCTGCTGGCGTTTTCGAGACCATGGCCCAGAACGAGCCAGGCGAGCTTTTCGTTGTCGGGAAGCGGCGGATTCGACGTCAGCGTGACGCGCGGCACGCGCACCGTTCCGGTCACTTCGACGCCGGCCTCGACCGGCAGGTTCTTGCGCAACGCGACCACGTCGAGCCCGGGGTTGTCGAGCGGGCCGTCGAAGCTGAGGCGGCCGCGCTGGATCGTCAACCGCTGCCCGAACGTCGTGTAGGTTCCGCGGACGACGCGGACCGTGCCGCGCGCTTCGAGGTCGCGGGCGGCCGTCGTCTGCACGTGCATCCTGCCGCCGAGCACGGTGTCGAATCCCTCGCCGACGAAGGTGAGCTTGTCGCCGAAATCGAGATCGAGATCGACCGCGAACGGAACGCGCTGCAAGCCGCTTCGCTGCGGCTCGCGTTCCCTGCCGCGCACCACCACGTCGGGACCAGGCGCATCGGCGGTCGGCGGACGAAACTCGAAGTAGCCTTCGTCGGCCTTCAGCGCGCCGGCCAGCCTGACGGTGCTGTTGCTCATCGACAGCGTGCCGGCCCCGGAGAGCACGAGTCGCATGTCGGGCCGCTCGAACAGCGCCAGCCGGTCGGCTTTCCACGAAAGATTTCCGCCTTCGGCGCCGCCCGATGCGGGTAGGGTCCCGTTCGCCGTGAAGCGGCCGTCGCCGGCGGCAAACGAAAGCTCGCTGATGATCGCCGCCTCGTCGGTAAGCCTTGCGCGCAGGCGGCCGTCCTTCAGTGCGACGCCGTACTGCGGCGCCTCGATCTTGAGCGCGTCGCCTTCGATGCTGCCGGACAAGCGTACCTTCGACAGCGTGCCGCGACCGCTCAGGTCGAGCTTGAGTCGGCCGTCGACGATCGCGTTGGTGCCGACCAGGCCTTGCAGCGCGCGCAACGAGGACGCGTCGAGACGGGCAGTCAGGTCGAGCGGTGCGCCGGCGCCGAAGCGGCCGCCGGGTTCCGGCGAAGCGCCGAGCTCGGCCACGACGTCGGCGTTGACCAGTCGCGAGCGCGCGGTGAGCGTCGCATGCATGCGGTCGTCGACGAATTCGGCTTCGAGATCGGCGCTGGAGAGTCCCAGCGCGAGGTCGGGCGCATCGATCGGTGCCAAGTCGCCGTTCTCTCGCCGGAACGACAGGTTGCCGGTGATCCGCGGCGTGGCAGCGAACGACCAGCGCCCGCCGAGGGTCAGTGTCGACGAAACCCGCGGCGCGGCGCCGGTCAGCGCGAACAGCGGTGCCGCGGGCAGCGCGGTGAAGTCGCCGCGGCTGGACAGCCGCCCCTGCTGCCAGCGCAACTGTTCGACGTCGAAGCGGCCGCCGGCGATCGTGCCACGCAGGTTGGCGACTTCGACCTTGTGTGCTGCGGCTTCGACGTCGGCGGCCTGCGTCAACGCGAGCGGATACTTGCCGCGATTCTCGAGCGCGACGATGCGCCCGACCCAAGTACCGCTCCGCGCGTCGCCCGACCATCCGCCCTTCAGGCGCGCGTCGAGATCGATGTCGACGTCGGAAGCCACGCCGATGACGGCGATCGTCGCGTGGTGCTGCGCCAGCGTACCGTCGAGGCCGGCGCGCATGCTTTTCGCATCGAGCGTTCCTGCTCGCACCCCGCCGGCGACGAGCCCGATCCGCAACGGGCGATCGGGGTCCCTGCCCGTGCCGGCGTCGATCGCGACGTCGGCAGTCAACGTCGTCGCCGACAGCTCGGTGCCGAAATGCAGGTGATCGCCGGTCGCGTTGAGCGCGAGCGTCGGACGCTGCCACGACCCGCCGACGCTGCCGCTGGCATCGACGCGCCCACCGAGGCTCGCGTCGAGCTGCGAAAGGCCGTGCGCGGCGACGACGAAGCGCAGCGTGTCGCCGGCATGGCCGAAATCGCCGCCGGCCTGCAGGCGGTTGGCGCCGATGGCGAGATCGACCCTCGCGTCGCGCACGACGCCGGGCGAGACGGCGAGCTTGCCGGTGCCGGTAAGCGCATGGCCGCGAAGACTGCTGCCTTTGCCGAGCTGGAACGCGACCACCGCCGTCCACGACGGCTTGAGCGTGCCGCGCAGCGTCGCGTTCCCCGACAGCCGCGCCGGCGGGTAATCGCCGAACGCGGCGGGATCGAGCGCCGATGCTCTCAAGTCTGCGCTGAACGCCTGTGCGCCGCCGAGCGCCAAGCGGCCGCTGCCTTGCACGCTGCCGCCGCGCGCCCGCGCACGAAACGTGCTGACGTCGACGGTGCCATGCGCAGCGGTAGCGCGGAAAGCGAGCGCGACGTCGGATTGTCTCAGATCGCCGCTCACTTCGCCGTCGGGCTCGCTGGCGTCGAGATGCATGCGCCCGGACAATGCGCCGGCCAGCCGAGTCGGCTTGAGATCGTCGGCAATGCCGTGCAGGTCCAGGTCGCGCACGTCGAGCTTCCAGCTCGCGATGTCGCGCTCGAACGCGGCGTCGCCGCGGATGCGGCCGGCGTCGCCGAGGCTCGCATCGAGGCCGTCGAGACGAACGCCGTAGTCGCCGACCGCGAACCCGGACGCGATGCTGGCCAGCGGCAGTCGCCGGGCGGACCAGGCGCCGGCAAGCGCGTTGTGCGCGACCAGCGTCCCGCGCGCGCCGCCGTCGTCGGTGCCGGTCCCGGTCAGTGTCGCCGAAAAGCCGGTCTGCGGAAGCCGCGCGTCGAAGCGCGCCAGATCGGCGCCGTCGACCTTCAGATCGAAGTCGCGCAGCCGGCGCGGCTCGAACGGCGCAACGCGCGCGGTGCCGGTCAGGTGCGCCGCGTCGACGATGCCCTCGCCCGAGAGCGAAAGGGTGGCGAGGTCGCCGCCGATGACCACCGTTCCGGTCGCGCGCCGCGCGGCCTCGCTGCCCGCGAAGTCGATGCTGCCGACGGCCGCGAACGGCTTCTCCGCGGCGACGGCGATATTGCCGTGCAGCGACCCCCACTCGCTGTCCAGCGCCAGCGCATCGAGCGCGTGCCGATCCGCCGCGCCGATGTAGTGGAAGCCGAGGCGCCGTACCTGCCAGCGATTCGGGCCGCTCTCGACCGTCAGCAGTGCGATGTCGGCGCGCCGCACGTCGATCGGCCACGGCAGCGCGAGCGAGGCCGGCGGCTGGCTGGGACCTGCGCTCGGCTTGAGCTGCAGGCCGACCGCGGCGGCCGACAAGTCGTCGACCACGATGCTGCGGGTGAACAGCGCACGCGGCGACCAGGTGAACGCGACGTCGTCGGCGACCAGCTTCAGGTCATCGTCGTCGTAGGTGAGCCGGGCGATGCGAACCCTGCCGCCGAGCGATCCGGTCGCACCCTCGATCGAAAGCCTGCCGCCGGTGCGCGCCATCGCCTGCCCGCTCACCCAGCGCAGCCCTGCATCGGTGTGAGCCAGCCATAGTCCCGTCGCGACCAGCGCGATCGCCGCCAGCGCAACGATGGCAGCCGCCGCAGCGCCGATCCGGGAAACGCGCGCGGTCGCCATCAGAAAGCCAAGCCTACCGACAGGTGAAGGCGTATCGAGCGTGCCGCCTCGCCGTAGGCGACGTCGAGCCGGAACGGGCCGATCGGCGTGCGCAGCCGGGCGCCGACCCCGTAGCCATAAACCGGATCGAGATCGGCGACCCGGTCGGCGGCATTGCCGGCGTCGACAAACGCGGCGATGCCCCAGAGATCGGTGATCCAGCGCACGACCTCGACGCTGCCGATCGCGTAATAGCGGCCGCCCACGGTGGCATCGCCGATGCGCGGGCCCAGGCTCTGAAACGCGTAGCCGCGGACTGTCGTGTCGCCGCCGGTGCGGAACAGGAGCTGGACCGGCACCTCGCGCTCGCTGTCGGCCGCCACCGCGCCGCCCTCGGCCTTGAACAGCAATTGCGTTCTGGCGCCGAGCGGCAGCCACGCGGCGAACTGCAGGATGGCGCGTCCGAGCGCGGTGGTCGACACGCCCGGTGGCGCGGCTCCGAGCTCGGCGTTGACGGCGAAGCCGCGGGTCGGCGACAAGAGGTCGTCGACCTTGCGCCAGGTGCGACCGACGGCGAATACCAGCGCATGCGCGGTGGCCGATTCGGCGTTGTCCGGCAGTTGCTGCGACGCGTAGAACGTGGAGCTGTAGGTCAGTTGGTCGCGCTCCGAGGAGGTCTTGCGCGTCCAGCCGGTGCTGAATTCGTTCGTTCGCAGGCCCGAAATATCGGTGTGCGCGGCGATGGTCGAGTAGCTGTCGATGTAGCGAGGAACGCGCGGCGGCAGCGTGAAGCGCAGGGTTGCGCTCTGCACCTTGGCCTCGACGTCGAGATCGGTGTGCAGTCGCAGACCGTGGTGGTCGATGTCGAAATCGTCGTAGATGCCCTGCACGCGGTAGAGCCGGTCGGTCGAAAAGCCGATACCGGCGCTCAGCCTCTTCTCCGGCGCCTCGATCACCCTCAGATGCACCGTCGCCGCGCCGGCTTGCGCGGGGTCGGCATCGATCGTCGCCTGCGAGCTCGCGAAGTAGCCCGAGCCGTTGAGCCGTCTCAGATACGTCTCCAGCGCCTCGGCCGTGTACGGGTCGCCGGGAGCAAAGGTGACCAGATTCCGCGCCAGCGACGAGTCGTATTTGCGCAGGCCCGCGATGTCGAGCGCGCCGAAGCGAAACGGCGGGCCGCTGTCGATCGTCAAGGTCAGCATCGCACTGTGCGCGTCGGGATCGACATCGGCCTTGCTATCGGTGAGCTTCGCCGCCGCGTAGCGCTCGGCGGCGATCATCTGCACCGCGCGCGCCTTGGCCGCGGTCCAGTCGGCCTGGCGGAACACTGCGCCCCTGGGCAGCAGCCATGCGGCCTTGACGCGGTCGATCAGGGCGGCGCCTTGCGGAGAGTCGGATGCGGCCTCGCCGACGACGCTCAAGCCGACCGCGGCGACCGTCGTCGGCTCGCCGGGTTCGATGGTGATGCGGACCGTCGGCGGCGAGGTCGAGCGATCGATGTCGCTCGCCACCCGCGCCGAGAAGTAGCCTTGCGCCGCGGCGGCATCGCTCGCCTGCGATCGCGCGTCGGCGACCAGCAGGTCGAAGAAATCGCGCGGAATCTCGGCGTACGACTGCCAGCGCACCAGGTCGAGGCTGCGCTCGACCGCGCTTTTCACCGGCTCGGGGGCGACGATCTCGACTCGATAGGCCTGCGCCGCGGCGTCGGCCGCGATCGCGATGCGGGCCCAGCACGCCGCCGCCGCGAACGCGACTGCGATGGCGATCGCGTGCACGACGTCGCGACGCGTCGGCTGCGCCGCGACGCACAGCATCCGGGGCCATCGCGGCAGAAACGCGGCTCGTGAAGGGTTTTGCATCGGGCTGCCAGATTCAAACAGGACTGCGGCGTCGGCGCCTGGCGCGGGAGGCGCGGCGCCGCGGGGGGCTTGACCTTCGGAGCAACGGACCCGAGCG
>DATEFZ010000046.1:0-14400 GCA_035280325.1 Casimicrobiaceae bacterium | reverse complement strand
CTCTGCATAAGTCCCGCGTGGCCGCGACGGAGGCTTGCCGGGATGAGCTGCGCGAAGCGGCGCGAAGCCAATGGTAGATCCCCTTGGCGAGCGGCGCGACAAAGCAGATTGCCCCTCATTTGCCAACTGAGGCCCCGTCCCATCCGGGTTTCGCCGCAATGGCCTCATCTGCGTCGTTGCGCGGCTTGCGAATAGGCCGAGCTATTCGCTGCGCCGCGACGCCTCGCATCTGAAGCCATTGCGGCAGAAACGCGGCTCATGTGGGACTTTTGCAGAGATTCCTTAGCGCGGTGCATCGCCGCCCTCTCCTTCGACGCGATAACGTCCGGTGATCATCGAGCGCAGGTTGTTCCACAGCCCGGTGATCACGACCTCGAACACATGGACCAGGACGAACAGGACCAGGAGCCAGGCGACGATGAAGTGAATCGTTCGCGCCGATTGCCGGCCGCCGACCACGCCGACCCATCCGGGAATCACCGTGTCGAGGCCCGGCGACATGGCGAAGCCCATCAGGATCGCCAGCGGCAGCAGAACGAAGATCACCGTCAGGTAGGTGAGCTTCTGCAGCACGTTGTAGCGCTTCGAGGCCTCGCCGGTCGGATGGTGGAAGCGCAGGTGGTCGACGATCGAGCGGCCGATCGAGCGCAAGTCGGCGCGCGTCGGCGCCAGGTCGCGCGCGAAGTGCCGGCTCCAGATCGTGTAAGCGAGGTAGCAGAGGCCGTTGACGACGAAGATCCAGGCGAACAGGAAATGCCATTGCCGCGCCAGCGCCAGCCAGCGATTGCCTGGAAGGGTGAGCCACGACGGGAAGGTCGAGGCCACGACGTCGCCGTTCGCGTCGCGCGTCGCGCCGAGCAGGCCGGTAGTGTCGAAGTCGTGCCCGAAGATGGTCGTGACCCCGGTCACGTTGTCGGCGTCCTCCATCGCGCCGATCTCGAATATCGGCGGCTTGCCGGCGTACGACGACTGTCCCCAGTACAGCGCCGGATGGGCGCTGAAGATGTTGAGCCCGCTCATCAGCAGCACGGTCAGCGCAATGACGTTGATCCAGTGCATGACGCGCACCGCCGCGGTGTGCCGGTAGTACAGATACGACGCGGGCGCGGCACGGGTGTATACCGTCGACATGGCTCTCGTTCCGGACTGCGGGAAGGCTTCCCTTCGGTCGTATTGTGCCGGCAAATCCTTACGTCGGCGACCCCACTCAACGGTTCGAGTCCGCCGCCACACTCTTGGCCGGCAGGCGGAGCCGGATGCGCGTCGACGCTGGCGCCGGCGGCGGGCTGAACGCGCGGCGAAACTGCTCGACCAGACGGACGAATTCCTGCGTCTCGGCAAACGGCGGCACCCGATTGCCGTATTGCAGCACCGCCTGCTCGCCTGCGTTGTACGCCGCCAGCGCCAGCCCGACATCGTGGTCGAACAGGACGACCAGGTCGCGCAGATAGCGCGTGCCGATCCTGAGGTTGAGAGCGGGATCGAGGAGCTTTTGCCCGGCGCCGCGCCGGGCATCGCTGGCGACGCCGTAGCGCGCCGCCGTCTCCGGCAGGATTTGCATCAGACCGTAGGCTCCTTTCGCCGACACCGCCGCAGGATCGAACCCGGATTCGACGGCGACGACGGCCTCGACTAGAGCCGGATCGAGCGACTGCGAACGGGCGCTGCGTTCGATCAGCGGCCGGAATCGCTTCCGGTTCGAATGATCGACGACCCGCTGGTAGATGGCGCTGTGCCGGAACTGATCGTCGCTTGCCGCTTCGGCGCGCTCCGCCGCATCCGGAGGGTCGAGCGTGCTGCCGCCTTTGAAGAAAAGCCGATAGCGCGGATCGCGCTGCTCGGCGGCGAAATGCGCGACGCCCGCGCCGTCGACGTATCCCCACAGAGCGGCGAAGGCTGCCGGGCTCCAGCCTAGGGCGCACGCCGCGGCGAGTCCGAAGGCGAGCCGACGCACCGGGCACGCCAGATCGATTACCGGCGCGGGCGATTCCACGAACGACAGCGAGCCTGCATCGTTCCCGTCGACCAGCGGATCAGAACTCGAGCTCCACCTGCAGGCGCAGGGCATGGCGCGGAACGTCGCCGCCGAGCCGGCGCAGCCAGGCCAGATGATAGCCGACACGCTGCGCCCCGATCCTGAGCTTCCCGGCCATGCCCGGACCGGCATAGGCGCTGTCGTGGTCGCTCTGCAGTTGCAGCAGAGGCCGCGCCTCAAGACGCCAGCGCCACGCCCACTGCGCGCGATAGTCCTGCTCCCAGTGCGACGACGCCCCGTCGCCGAAGGTGCGGCCGACCAGCCAGTTGACGGTCAGCGTCGTCTGGTCGATATCCTTTTCCAGCAGCAGCCCGACCCTCGCCTCCTTGCCGTTGCCGGGGCGCGTTCGCTCCAGCTCGGCGATTGCGCCCAGATCCAGCCAGTATCGGCCCGGCTCGGTCAACTGGAACCGGTTTTCCCATTCGAACGCCGACCAGTGGTCGCCGCGCTCCGGCGTCGCCTCGCGCTCGGCATAGATTTCAGTCCACCAGTACGATGTCGGTCCATACCCAAGCGCAACTTTGTTCTGCGTCTCGCGCGGCGATTCGCCGTCGCGGTCGGGGCCGTACAGGTATCGCCCCTTGTACTCGAGCTCCCATTCGCCCTGCTCGACGTGCGGCGAGTAGATGGTGTCCGGTCCGCCGGCATCGGCATGCCGGACCGGAATCAAGCAGGCAGCGAGCATCGCGAATGCCATCGCGTCGAGCTTGCGCACGTCGACTCCCTGATGAAGCGTGGACGCGTCGCGCCTTGCACCGGGCGGCTGCCCGGCGCGTCGATGGCGATCGCGGGAATCGGGCGCGAGTCGCGCCCGGATTGACTTACTTGACGACGACCCTACCGGTCGCGGTCTTCGGGTTGAATTCGCCGAAGAACGGATACTCGCCCGGGTTGAGCGGACCGATGAAAATGGTCGCCTCGCTCCGCCCCGGGATCACCTTTTCCCGGTTGAGCTTGGTGCTTTCGAATTCTTCCGGAGTCGCATCCTCGTTCTTGACCAGCAGCTTTACCTTCTGCCCCGCTGGAACCGTAATTTCATTGGGCACGAAGCGGTGATCGCGCAACGTCAGGGTGAACGTCGGCTCGGCGGCGCAGGCGACGCCGGCGCCGACCAGCCAGAAAATCGCGATCAGGGTGGGCATTCGATGGGTCTCCAGTCGAGGGGTTGAGTGCGGCTTGCGTGAGTCAGGCCGACGGCAGCAAAGGCGCGCGCCGCGCAGTGGCGATGCGCCAGCGCGAAGCCAGGATCAATCCGGTTAGCGTGGCAAGATAGAACGCGAGCTGCGTTGCCGAGGGCGTCGGCGTGTAGCCGACGAGGATGTGCAGGAGCTGGCCGGGCAGGCTCGTCGCCGAGAGCAGCGACGAGGTGTCCCACAACTCGGGCACCAGCGGCGGCAGCAGGTTGGCCTGTTCGAGGAAGCGCGCTGCCTGCGCGGCGAGGCCGGCAGCCAGCACGACGATCATCCACCCGGTGACGCGAAAGAAGTGACGGACCGGAACGCGCACCAGACCGAGATAGAGCAAGCCACCGAGCGCGGCACCGCCGCCGGCGCCGAGCGCGAGTCCGGCCAAGACGTCATGCAGCGGCTCGGTGATCGCCACGCCCTGCAGGAAGAGCACCGTTTCGGCGCCCTCGCGCAGCACCGCGAGTCCGACGGCGAGCGACAGCGCCGCGAGCGTCGCGCTGCCCTGGCGGACCGAGTCGGACAGCGTGCGCAGCCGGCCCGCCAGCGCTCGTCCGTGCGCGGCCATCCAGAGATGGTGCCAGCCGAGCATCGCGACGGCGGCGATCAGCACGCAGGCATTGAACAACTCCTGGCCGATGCCGTGGAATGCGCCCGCGATGGCGCCGGCAAGCCCGGCGATCGCCAGCGCGCCGCCGACGCCCGTTGCGATCCCGCTGCCGATCCACGCGCCGCGGCGAGCGATGCCGCGGGTGGCGGCCAGCACGATCGAAACGATCAACGCCGCTTCGAGCGTCTCGCGGAAAACGATGACTGCGGTAGCCAGCATCGACTCGGCACCATAGAAACTTAATGAGAATGATTCGCATTATGGTTGCTGCGTCCAGCGCTTGTCAAGGCCTGGTCAGGGCTTATTAGTTCCCTGCAAGGCGCAATGCGCGAGGCGCTCCGGCACGCCCTTTGCTTTGTAGCGATTACCCAGACGGGGCGGCGTTCTCCGTGAATACCTCTCCTCGCCGGCGCCGTCTCGTTCTGGCACCTTTCGAAGTCATCTCCCCACTGCGCGCTCCACGTCGGGCATTCAGCCCGCCGGGGTGCATTCGTTTGCGCGTGCCGCGGGGCGCCCGAGTCAAGCCAGGCGCGCTCGCCGATCGGAGCCAGAGATGCGGGACGTGACGGTAAAGGTCAGACTGCGCCGGTATTGGGCGGCACCAGCCGTTGTGCCGTCGCGGCTCGGAGGTCTACTTCTCGCGCTGAGCCTGCTTCGAAGTGGCGCTCTCTTCGGGGGCGCGCGCCCGCTGCCGGATCTTCTCGATGACTGTGACCGGCGAGTCGGTCGAGCGCATGTCCGAGCGGGACGTGACCGTCTCCGGCGCGTCGGTCAGGCTGCGTTGCGAGCGCCGCTTCTGGCGGCGCAGCAGCTCACGCTGCCGGCGAGCCCGGTTGGCGACCTGGCGTGCGGCGAACCACGCCAGCACCAGCACAGCGATCAGCGGTAAGCCGTAGACGAAATCCATGATGCGACCCGCGCCGCCACTTCGGCCCTCCCGGGGTCGTCGAACGTTCCAGAAGTCGTAAGATACCGCACTTGCGGCGGCTTGCGGTCGTGATTGTGTCCGCTCGATCGTGTCCGCTTGTTAGCATCCGGTCAGCTCGCGGTTGCCGATCGCAACCCGCCGCATGAAAACGTCGATCGCATCCGACGATAAGTTCGATCAGAGCGCTCGATCCAGCGAGGAGGAAAAATCAATGGCAGACGCGAAACAAGTCACGGCGACTGCGGCCGGATCGGCCGGCTCGGGCTGGCAAATCGCCTGGGGTGTGTTGCTGATCATCGCCGGCGTTCTCGCGGTGGCGATGCCGGGAGTCGCGGCGCTCGCCACGGCCATCGTGTTCGCGTGGCTCCTGATCATCGGCGGCGTTTGCGAGATCGCCTATGCGATCCAGACCCGGGCGCGACCCGGGTTCGGCTGGAAGCTCGCGTCCGGCATCCTCACCCTGGTCCTCGGCATCGCGATCCTGGTGATGCCGCTGGCGGGGGTCGCGTCGCTGGCGCTGCTAGTCGGTGGTTTTTTGTTCGTCGGCGGCGTCACCCGCTGCATGCTGGCGTTCCGGATGAGGCCGCAGCGCGGCTGGGGCTGGGTTTTGTTCGACGGCCTGCTGTCGATCGCCATCGCCATCCTGATCTGGGTCGGATGGCCGCAGAGCTCGCTGGCGTTCATCGGCCTTCTCACCGGGTTCACGCTGATCATGACCGGCATCTGGCGGATCGCGCTGCGGCGGCACGCCGGTTGATCGCACCGCGCGAACGAACAGCGCGCCGATCACTTGCCCAGCATGTAAAGCTGCCAGAGGTCGTGGTGGCTCATGTGCAGGACCGGTTTCAACGCGAGCAGGCCGGTCTTGCCGATGCTGTCCTCGAGATAGCGCATCTCGTCGAACTTGGCGCGGGTCTCGTCGTCGATGTCGGCGTCGAATCCGCTTTCGCGCATCATCAGGATGCCCTTGGCGCGCAGCGCAAGCTCGGTGTAGAGCCTGAGGTAGCAGAGGATGTCGGCCACGACCGGCCCCTTGAACCGGTCCTTCAGCGTGCGCAGGTACTGCCCGACCGGCGACTGTGACAGTCGTCCCGAGTTGATTAGGTCGAGCATCTCGGTGTCGGCATCGAATCCGCGGCCCAGCCAGTCGCCGACGGCCCGTTCGCTGCGCTGGAAGACGAGCATGAACAGCGGCGGCAGGACGACCAGCACGGCCAGCGTCGACATCTTCGGCGACAGGAACAGGTTGTTGTATCCGGCGTGCAGGACCAGCGCGAGCACGAAGCCGGGAACGAAGGCCAGGATAGTGGCGCGCTGTATGCGCTCGATCGCGGCGGAACTCATCACCGCGAACAGCGCCGTCGCCCCGCCGTGCATGATCGCGGTACCGAAGCCGCGCACGATCCAGGTTCCCAGACCGGCGTCGGGCACCAGGCGCAGGTAATACAGGTTCTCGACCACGGCGAATCCGCTCCCGACGGCGAAGCCCATGATCGCCGCGTCGACCAGGAACCCGACGCGGTTGAGGCGGATCAGTGCGACGATGACGAGCCCCTTGAGCAGCTCCTCGGTCGCCGGTCCGACGTAGCGGGCAAAGGTCTCGCGGTCGATCGCGAGCACGGCGAACAGCTTGCCGTTGAGCAGGTAGCCGATCCCCGCCGCCGCCGCGCCGCAGACGACCAGCGCCACCACCATGCGCAGCTTGACCAGCTTGTAGCTGTCGAGATACAAGAGCGCCGCGAGGAACGCCAACACCGGCGCGAGCGCGACCAGCGCCGGAACGATGAGCTCAGCCGACACGGTGCGCGCCGATGCCGGTCACATGATCTTGAGCGACACCATCCATTCGTCGCTGCGCTGTCGGCCGCCCTGGAGGCCATGCCCGTAACCGACCGACAATGTCATGTCGGCCCAGTTGAGGACGGTGAAGCGCAGATCGGCCTGGGCGCCGAGGCTCGTGTAGTTCTTGCGCAGCGCGGCGTGTCCCGGGTCGGTCCAGAGGCCGGCGGCGAACACCGCAGGACGGATCCAAGTCAGATAGAAGCCGGGAGTGCCGACCGACTCGAAGATGATCGGCGGCAGGTTCCACTCCGCCATCTCGCGCACGAAACTGCGGGCACTGATCTCGTTGATGTCGAATCCCGGCAGCGAGGTGTAGTCGCGATAGCGCTTGATCTCGCCGTCGTCGACGTAGTTGTTGCCGAAAGCGCCGAAATAGAAGCTGGCGACCGGATTGTTGCGATTGCCGCTGGCGACGCCGGCGGCGCTGCGCAGCCAGACCGACGAGTGCCCGATCGGCAACGGCAGGCCGAAGTCCAGGTTGCCGTACAAGAGCGGGATGCTGTCGCCGCCGGCGCGATTCTCGTCGAGATGGAGATTGCCTGAAATGCCCTTCTCGTCGTCGACGGCGCCGAGCGAGCGGCGCAGGTCCTTGTAGTGCAGCGCGAGCTTGCCGACGGTCAGTTGGGTGAACGGCGTCTGCACGTTCTGCGCTTCGGGCAGCGTGTCCAGCCGGTCGTAGTACTCGACGTTTGCGCTCAGCACCAGGAAACGCGGATCGTCGTAGACGAGCTGCCAGTCGTAGCCGACCTTGGCCGCGTAGCCCCTGCGGCTGCGCTTGGTCGGACCGAACAGATCGTAGAAGTCGGGCCGATTCCACGACAGCTCGCCGTGCAGAAACTGGTAACGGCCGGTGATATCGAGGTGGCCGCGCTCGTCGCCGGGCAGCCTGCGTCCGGGCGTGTACGCGGTCGTCACGCCGATGCTGGCGAACTGCAACGGATCGGCGAACTCGGCGTGGTAGCCGACCGCGACCGTGCTCTTGTAGCCCTGCAAGACCGGGTACGCGCCGTCCAGCCCGAGCCGCCGCAGCGGCTGGTAGGGTCCCTTCGGCGTCACCAGTCCGGTCTCGTCGACGGTGCTCGGCGGTGGCACCTGCCAGGTCTTGACCACCGGATACTTGGCCGCCACTTCGGCGCCGAGGAAGGTGATCGCGCTCACGTCCTTCAGCGGCTTCGGGTCGATGATCGCCGGAACGAATCCGTCGCCGGTGTAATCGAGCACCACCAGCCGCCCGTCGGCGAGCGGCACCGGCCTGAAAAATCCGGTTTCGGCGTTCGACACCGCCTCGACCGCGCCGGTCGCGACCTCGTAGCGAAAAATATTGGAGACGCCGGTGTAGTAGCTGCTGCCGTAGAGGTAGCGGCCGTCGGGCGAGAAGACGAAGCTTTCTGGCACCGACTGGCCGAAGCCGAATTGCGACAGCGGCCTGGCGTCGCCTTTGAGCAGTCGCTCCAGGTCCCAGACCCGAACGAACTGATCGCCGCCCACCTCTGCTACCGACGCCGACAACAGATGCCCGTCGGGCGAGACATCGAGGTCGGAAGGCACGACGCCGTACGGAAAGTCGTACACCGCGTGCCAGGTGTCGTAAGGCTTCGGGATTCGCACCAGCGTGGCAAAGCCGTTTTCGTGGCGCACGCCGAACAGGGCCTTGTCGATCGGGTCGACGACGATCTCGCCGATGCGGCCGTTCTTGATCAGCGTGCGCTCTTCCCCGGTGCGCACGTTCACCGCCATCAGATCGCGCAAGGACAGATAGCCGCGGTTGTCGTTGGTGAAAAAAGCGGTCTCGCTCGACGGATCGTAGGCAAGCGACGTGACACGGTAGAGCATCGCCCGCTTGATCTCCGCGATCGGACGGACGCTGCCGTCGCGCGTGTTGAGCGCGCCGATGTAGTCGACGGTGCCGGGATAGCGAAAGCCGGCGTAGAGCACGCCGGTCTTCTCGTCGTAGTAAGTGCGCGATACCGAGCCGACCGGACTTCCGGCCAGCTTTCGACGCGGTGTGATCGGAAACTTGCGGACCTCGGCCAGGTTCCTGCGCTGAAACGTCTTTTCGAACGCGATCCAGTCCTGCCAGGCGCGCGCTAGCGGCAGGCCGAACACCTGCTGGAACTGGTCGGCGTAATACCGGGCGCTGCCCTCGTCGCGCCGGATCCAGGCCAGGACTTTTTCCGGCGAATAGGCGTACGCCAGCCAGGTCATGAAACGCGTGCCGTAGAGATAGTTGAGCGCGCTGACCTGGAAGTCGACCCGGGTGCCGCGGGATACGAGTCCCAGCGGATCGTAGAAGGCGACGTCGTCGCGCACCATCGCGCGAAACACCATCTCGTCGTAACCGCCCTGCGCACGGCCGAGGCCGCCGCCCATCCAGGTCTCGAGGAACACCGCGCCGCCTTCGAGCCACCAGCGCGGCGCGTCGAAACGGGGCACGGTCAGATAGCTGTAGAGCAGCGTTTCAGGGTGCTGCGCCCGCGGCACGACCTTGCCGAGGAAGAATCGGCGCCAGCGCCGGTCCTCGTCGGAAGCGTCGTCGCCCTGCACGACGTGGACCAGCTCGTGGTTCATCAGGCTGTACATGCGCTCGCTGGCGGGATAGGTCTCGAAGGCGAGCGACAGCGGAGCGACGTCGAACACCATCATGCCGCGCGGCGCAGCATAGGTGCTGGCATTGCCGTAGTCGGAGAAGTCCTGCAGAAGGACGGTGACCGGCTCGGACGGCGTCCAGCCGAGCATCCGCTTCTGCCAGGCCAGCGAATTGGTGAACGTGCGTACCGCGTGCGGGACCAGGTAGCTCAGATAGTCGTGGTAGTAGAGCTGCAGGCCGGGAGCATCGACCTCGGAAAGCCCGACCGGACTCTCCTCGGCGACCGCGGCCGCCGAAAGCATGGCTAGGAGCAGCACCCCGATGCGGCCACGCATATCCCCTCCCCGGCGTTGGCTGGCGCGGGTCGAAGGATAACGGGTCGGCCGGCAAAAACAAAACCGCCGGCGCAAGGCCGGCGGGCTTCTGTAAAACCGCCGGCGCAGGGCCGGCGGTTTGCTTGCGATGTTGCTCGCTTCTAGTTGGTGCTGCGACCGTCGACCGAGCGACCATCCACGGAGCGACCGTCGACCGAGCGTCCGTCCACGGAACGACCATCCACGGAACGACCGTCCACGGAACGACCATCGACCGAGCGACCATCCACCGAGCGACCATCGACCGAGCGTCCATCGACCGAGCGACCGTCGACCGAGCGACCATCCACGGAACGACCATCGACCGAGCGACCGTCGACCGAGCGACCGTCGACCGAGCGTCCGTCCACGGATCGACCGTCGACCGAGCGACCATCGACCGAGCGACCGTCCACGGAACGACCGTCGACCGACCGGCCGTCCACCGAGCGACCGTCGACCGAGCGACCATCGACTGCGTGACCGTCGACCGAACGCCCATCCGCCGAACGCCCGTCGAGCGATTGTCCGCCGACCTGACCCGACGCGCTCGCGCCGGCCTGGCCACCCGAAGGGCTTCCCAGCTTGATGTCATCGCCGCTCATCTGCGGCGCGCGATACCGCTGCGCCGGGACGATCGTGCCGACCGTGTCATCGTTGCGGGGCGGGAAGTCGAGCCCGTAGGACACCGCGAGAATAGCCGCTACCGCGGCGATGCCGCCGCCGACCCAGAACGCTCGCTTGCGAAAACCGCTTTGCTGCTGGTTCATCGTCTCACCCCTTGGTTGAGGCCCCGGTTGGGACACCTTGTGAACTCCGCCCGTCTGCCCCGGGATCGTGCCCCGAGGGCGGCTCCAAATTTGCCTAAGTACACCGCGCCGCGCCAAAAGTTGGCTGCCCGGCGAGTCCGCCGCGTCCGGGCGCTGCGGCACCGCCGCCAGCACCGCCGCCACCAGGCCTTCCGGCGGAAACGGCCTCGGCATCCGGCGCAGGCCGGCGAACAACCGTTCGAGCTCGGAAAACTCGCGTCCGGCCGACGGGTCGGCGGCGATCTCGCGATCGAGGTCTCGCGCCTCGTCGGGCGTGGCTTCGCCGTCGAGGACGGCATGCATCAATCGAATGCGCTCGGCGTGGTTCATAGCGGCGTCCGCAGGTCCTTGAGCATTTGGCGCAGGCGATGCCTGGCTTCGAACAGGCGTGACTTCACGGTCTTCTCGTCGAGATCGAGGATCTCACCGATCTCCTGGTAGCTGCATTCTGAAAAATGACGCAAGCTCAGTATCATCCGGTCGGCGGCATTCATGCGCGACAGCGCGCCCTGGATCCGCCGCGCGAGCTCGGCATCGCCGACGCTCTGCTCCGGGTTCGCGCCCGGCGGACCCGGGAGCTCGACTTCCTCGTCGAGCGCTTCCTCGTGCCCGTTGCGGCGAAGGAGGTTGAGCGACTCGTTGACCGCGATGCGGTAGATCCAGCTGAAGAACTTGTAGTGCGCATCGTAGTCGTCCAACCGCTCCGCAACCCTGAGAAAGACCGTCTGCGTGACGTCGCTCGCATCTTCGGCTTTGTGCAACATCCAGAACGCCGCGTTGTAGATCGGGCGCTGGTAGCGGATCACCAACTCGGTGAAAGCCGACCAGTCGCCGTTCCGACACCGCTCGACCAGCGCCAGATCGGTCTCGTTGTCCACAATTACACGCGACGACGGCAAAAGTTGGCTCGAGGTTGCCTAGCGGGCGGGATCGATCTCGAAGATCTGGTCGAAGCCCGAGTACTCGAAGATGTCGCGCAGGTGCCGATTGACCCCCGACAGCCGCAGCTTGCCGGCGGATGCCATCAGGCGCTTCTGCGTCTTGAGCAGCACGCCCAGCCCGGCGCTGGAGATGTACTCGAGGCGGCTCAAATCCAGGGTTACGGTCCCCTCGACGCGGTCCAGGAAGGACTGTGCCGCCGCCGACTGCGCCGCGTCCAGCCGCCCGGCCACGACGACGCTGCCGCCGGGCCCGAAATCGATCTCGAGCATGCTATCTCCCCTCATCGACCGCGGCCGGCCCCCCGGCGCGAGTCTTGCGGAATCGAATCCGGCTCTCCCGCCGTTCCGGCGAATAACCGTACTCGATGGCGTCCACCAGCTTGCGGATCAGGTGCAAGCCCAGCCCGCCGGGCCTGCGCTGCTCGATCGGCAGCGTCACGTCGACCTCGGGCGCCAGGGTGACGTCGAACGGTTCGACATCGTAGTCGGTCAGCGTCACCTGGACGCCGCCTTCCACCCGCACCAGGTCGATCCTGACCTCGGCAACGCTCATGGTGCTGTATTTGACCATGTTCGTAAACAGTTCCTCGACCGCCAGATCGATGACCGGGAGGATTTCCGGATCGAAACCTTCGCGAGCAAAGACTTCCGCCGTGAACTCGAAGATGGCAGGGAGCGAATCGAAGCTCCGCGCAAAGCGTTTGCCCGCGCTCCCTGCAGTCAGCCGCTTCAGCAACACCACCGTGATGTCGTCATCCTGCGGCGCGCCGCCGGCAAAATCCTGCACCGCGGCCAGCAGCAGCTCGCACATCTCGGCGGTCGACTTGGCGTGATGGACGCGGACCAGGTCCTCGACCCGTGCTTCGCCGAACTCTTCGCCGGCCGCGTTGCGATGCTCGTACACGCCGTCGGAAGCGAGGATCAGGACGTCGCCCGGGCCGAGCTCCAGCGTCAGCGCCGGCCTGAGCCCGGTCAGCGGCATCGCCCCCAGCGGAAAGCTGGTCGGCTTCGAGCGTTCGAACGCACCCGACTGCACCCGGTAATGAAGGATCGGCCCCTGCCCGCCGCTGTGAAAGCGCAGCCGATGCGTGGCAGGGTCGAGCAGCCCGATGAACGCGGTGACGAAACGGTCGCTCGCCAGCGTGTCGGCCAGCCGGTTGTTGACCTCGACGAACGCGGTGTCGAGATCGGCGCCGAGCCGGAAGGCCATGCGCAGCATGGCATGCATCTGGGTGACCGACAACGCCGGCGCAATGCCATGCCCGGTCGCGTCGCCGAGAACCGCCAGCAAGCCCTGGTCCAGCATCGCCAGGTCGAAGGTATCGCCTCCGGTCAGCGCGGCCGGGCGGAACGTGCCGTGGACGTCGTAGCCCGCCACCTGCGGCATCGTCGCCGGCAGCGTGCTCATCTGGACGATGCGCGCGGTCTCCAGCTCCTGGCGCATTTTCTCGCCTTCGATCAGCGCTTCGGTCATGCGCACCCGTTGCAGCGCGACGGCGCATTGCGCGGCCAGCGCGATCGCCAGCTCTTCGTCGTGCGCGTCGAACGGGACGCCGCCGGCCTTGTTCAGCACCTGCATCACGCCGACCAGCACGTCCTTGTGGTCGACCAGCGGGAGCGTCAGCATGCAGCGCGTGCGATAGCCCGATCGCCGGTCGACCCCTGGATCGAAGCGCGGATCGGCGTAGCAATCGGGGACGTTGATGATCTGGCGATTGCGCGCGCAGCTGCCGACCAGGCCGGCGCCCGCCGGCACGCGGATCGGGCGGATGCCGGTCGCGACCTCGAGCACCAGCTCATCGGCCGCGGCATCGTAGAGCCAGACCGAGCCGCGGTCGGCGCGCAGTACCTGCTTGGCGGCGTCGACGACGGCGGCCAGCATGGTCATCAGGTCGAACGGCGCAGCGAGCGCGCTGGTGACGCCGAGGATGGTCTCCAGGTCGCGCGCCGAATGCCGGCGCCGGGTCGCTCGTTCGCTCATGGTCGAGGTTATGGCGCTGGACTGTAGCAGAGCCTGAACGCCCGGCGCCTATCGCTCAGGCGGCTGCGGGCGGCAGTTCCACGCGATCTCCTGCAGCGTGCTCGCGAACGTGCGCTCGATCCCCAGCGAATCGGCCACCGTGAAGCCGACCGGCGTGACACCGAACAGCGACACCACGAACACGCAGGCCGCGAGGTACGAGCCGGCGGGCGTCGGATGGCTGCCGTCGCGTTCGTAAAGATCAGCAGCGAAGCCGCGGTCGATCGCCACCTGCCACGCCCGGCCGACCGGCACGACCAGCCCGCCGACTTCGACGGCGATCTCTTCTACGGCACGGTTAATGTCGTCCTGCATTTGCGGCGCCTGCTGCCGCGCCCACGTCTGATAGAGCACCGTCCTGGCCCGGTGAGCCGCGATCTCGGGGATGAACTGCCGAACGTTGTCGTGGTAGCGGGCCGCGTTCTTGATCGGCAGCGTCGACTGCTCCTGGAGCACGACGTGGGTCCACGGCGTACCAGCGAGCGCCTTTTGCGCGAGCCCCGCGTTCCAGTGGCGGCGCAGGCTCGCGCCGCCGGCGACGATCGCGGCGACCTCGACTCGCCTCGGAAGTTGGCCAGAGGCGGCGAGCTCGGCGATCAGCCGCGGCAACTGGTTGCGCGAGGTGTAGCTGTTGCCAATGAACAGGATGCGGGATCGGTCCGGTGCGGCCTGCATTCGCTCGCCGTTGCCGACCGGGCTCAGCGCTTGCCGGTCAGCTTGCGATACGCGCTGAAATGGCGCAGCGCATCCTGCTTGCGGCCGCGCGCCTCGCACAATCGCGCCAGGTTGAAGTGTGCATCGGCCAGCTCGGGCGCCGCCACAAGCGCGGCGCGATACGCGGCCGCCGCTTCGTCGGGCCGCTTCAGATCCTCCAGCAGCACCGCCAGGTTGAACAGCAAGGTCGCGTCGGCGCCGCAGGCCGAAAGCCCGCGGCGATAGACCGCTTCGGCTTCGCGCGCCCGGCCCCGCTCGTGCAGCAAGCGTCCCAGGTTGACGTACGCGCCACGGTCGGCGGCGTCTGCGGCCACGGCGCGGCCGTAGGCATCGATCGCCTGCTCGGGTTGGGTGCGCTCGAGGCCGACGCCGCGTTC
>DATEFZ010000045.1:0-2038 GCA_035280325.1 Casimicrobiaceae bacterium | reverse complement strand
CCGCTCGCGGCGCGCGAGAGCGCGGGGCGGATCCTGGCGGCGAGCTGGTTTACCGGCATCGAGCGCTGTCCTCAGGCCGGCTTGGTGCAGACCAGGTACAGATTCTTGCCCGCGACGCCGCCGACGACGCGATCGAGCGCGCGACTGGCGGGGAACACGATCCGATCGAACGCCTTGAGCATGCCGACGTCGATCTCGCCCGAACCGTTGTCGACCAGCTTGTAGACCAGCGCCGCGACCGCGCCCAGGCTGTCGACGTAACGGCCGGCGCCGATGTCGAATCCTGCGGCGCGCAGCAGCTTGCGCAACGCGCCCAGCCGATAGCGCCGGTGGTGGCCGACCTTGCGATCCATGCTGGAGAACAGCAGCTCGAACGCAGGCACGTAGACCAGCAGCCGGCCGCCGGCAGCGAGCTTGCAATGCCACAGCGCGACGACCGCGGCGTCGTCGGCGATGTGCTCGAGCACGTTCAGGCTGTACAGGTAATCGATGCTGGCGTCGGCGACCGCCGCAAGATCGTCCTGCACCGTCAGGCCACGGCGCGCCAACCCGGCCGCCAGCTCGCGATCGGGCTCGATGCACAGGACGCGGTACCCGGCCGCGCTGACCGGCAGCGCGAACGTGCCCGCGCCCGCGCCGAAGTCGACGATGCGATCGCCGGCGCGCGCCTGCGCCAGCACGAGGTCGACGAGAAAACGGTTGTAGTTCTTCGCCTCGCGCATCACCTCGAGGTTGTCGGCGCCGGAGTATCCGGTCATGACGGCAGCGGCGCAGGCCTGCGCGCCGGGCTGGTCTCCGGCCTGCCGACGCGACCGATCACCACGCAAAGCGTCGCATCAGCGCCGCGCCAGCAGGTCGGCATCGCGCAGCCGGGCCGCCGCGTCGCTTTCGAGCGCCGGGATCGACAGGTAGAACAGCCGCTTCATCTCCTGGCGGCCGCGGGTCACCGTATCGAGAATCAGGCCGGCGGTGATCGAAAGCGCCGCGGTCATCATCAGTCCGATGACCAGTATCGCCGTCGGGAACCGCGGCACCAGCCCGGTCTCGAAGTAGGTGATGAACAGCGGGATCGATAGCACGACGGCGACCAGCGCGAGGATCGCGCCGATCAGGCCGAACACCTGCAGCGGGCGCTCTTCCTTCAGGAAGCGGACCATCGTGCGCAGGATCCGCAAGCCATCGCGGTAGGTGTGCAGCTTGCTCTCGGAGCCATCCGGGCGCGCCTGGTAGCCGACCGGCAATTCGGCGGTCGGGACCCGCATTTCGAGCGCATGCACGGTCAGCTCGATTTCGATGTCGAAGCCTCGCGCCAGCGCGGGAAACGACTTGACGAAGCGGCGCGAAAAGACCTTGCAGCCGGACAGGACGTCGCGGAACTCGCAGTGGAAGAGTTCGCGCACCAGTCCGGTCAGGGCGCGGTTGCCGAACCGATGGCCGAACGGAAATGCATGCGAGCCTTCCTGAACGCGCCTGCCGTTGACCATGTCGAGGTTGTCGGCGAGCAGGCGCTCGACCAGGCGCGGCGCCGCCGAAGCGTCGTAGGTATCGTCGCCGTCGACGATCAGGTAGATGTCGGCTTCGATGTCGGCGAACATGCGCCGGATGACGTTGCCCTTGCCCGGCGAGCGCTCGCTGCGCACGATCGCGCCGGCGGCCCTGGCCCGGGCGGCGGTGTCGTCGGTCGAAAGGTTGTCGTAGACGTAGACGCGGGCTGCGGGGAGCGCCTGCAGGAAATCGGCGATCACCTTGCCGACCGTCTGCGCCTCGTTGAAGCACGGGACGAGAACGGCGATGTCGAGCTCGCGCCGGCAGGCTTCGCTCATCGCATCGGGCCTATCTCATCGCCGCGACCGCAGCGGCGTGACCCCTCCCCGCCTCGTGCGGCCGGCGCCGGAAGTGGCGGAAGGTGTGAGATTCGAACTCACGGTGCCGTTGCCGACACGCCGGATTTCAAGTCCGGTGCATTCAACCGCTCTGCCAACCTTCCGTGTCAATGGCGTCCCTGGGCAAGCCGGGAAATCATAGCACCGCCGTCCTG
>DATEFZ010000044.1:0-22915 GCA_035280325.1 Casimicrobiaceae bacterium | reverse complement strand
GGGGATTCGGGCGCCGGCAAGGAGCAGGACGAGAAGGTCGTCGACGCGGAGTTTACGGAGGTAAAAGAAAAGAAGTGATATTACTTGATATTGCGTCACGCCTTCGACCGCTGGAGCGAATGCGAATCGCGGCGCTGGCGTAACGTAATATCTGGCCGGATTCGAGCGTCACCTGAAGGCGACGCTCAATCCTGGGGCGGGACTCGAGCGTCACCTTGCGGCGACGCTCAATCCCGCTGCTTGTCGTTTGCGATCTCGTGGCCGTAGGTTTTGCAGGGGGCGCGGATCGACCAAGCATCGATCCGCCTGGGATGGGGCACTGAAAACGCATGGCTAAGCGGGACTACTACACGACGCTAGGCGTCAATCGCGACGCGACCGACGAGGACATCAAGAAGGCCTATCGGCGCCTCGCGATGAAGCATCATCCGGACCGCAATCCGGATCGAAGCTCCGAGGACAAGTTCAAGGAGGCCAAGGAGGCGTACGAGATCCTGTCCGACGCGCGCAAGCGCGCCGCCTACGATCAGTACGGTCACGCCGGGGTCGACCCTTCCGCCGGCTTCGGCGCCGCCGGCGCTCGCGGCATGGGGCCCGAAGGCTTCGGCGGCTTCGCCGACGCATTCGGCGACATCTTCGGCGAAATCTTCGGCAACGCCGGGCGCGGACGCGCCAACGGCGTATTCCGCGGCGCCGACCTGCGCTACAACCTCGAGCTGTCGCTGGAGGAGGCGGCGCGCGGCACCGAGGCCAAGATACGCATTCCGGCGCTGGAGAGCTGCGAGACCTGCCACGGCTCGGGCGCCAAGCCTGGCACGCAGGCGCGCACCTGCCCGGGGTGCAACGGCGCCGGCCAGGTCCGCGTGTCGCAGGGATTCTTTTCGCTGCAGCAGACCTGCCCGCAATGCCACGGCACCGGCAAGTTCATTCCCGATCCCTGCCCGAGCTGCTCCGGCGTCGGTCGCGTGAAAAGGCAGAAGACGCTGTCGGTGAAGATTCCCGCCGGAGTCGACCAGGAAGACCGCATCCGGCTCGGCGGCGAAGGCGAGGCCGGCCGGAACGGCGGCCCGCCGGGCGATCTCTACGTAGTCGTATCGCTCAAGGCGCACCCGGTGTTCCAGCGCGAGAGCAACGACCTGCACTGCGAAATGCCGATCAGCTTCGCCGCGTCGGCGCTCGGCGGCGAGATCGAGATCCCGACGCTCGACGGTCACGCCAAGATCAGGATCCCGGCCGAGACGCAAAGCGGCCAGGTGTTCCGACTGCGCGGCAAGGGCATCAAGGGCGTGCGCAGCCATGTCCACGGCGACCTCTTCTGCCACGTGCAGATCGAGACACCGGTCAACCTGACCGCACGGCAGAAGGAATTGCTGCGCGAGTTCGAGGCGATCAACGCCGAGGATCCCGCCGCCCACAATCCGCGCGCCAAGAACTGGTTCGATCGCGTCCGCGAGTTCTTCGGCCCCTGAATAAGCCACTGGATTCCCGCCTTCGCGGGAATGACGACGAGTTTGGGTGGCCGGCACCGATTTGCGCACCGGCCGCGCGCCGACATACGATTCACTTCTTCGCCTCGAGTCGGAGTTTCGCCATGCCGCTTCGCCGCCTGCTCGTTCTCGCTCTGTTCGCGCTCGCTCCGACGGCTGCGTCCGGCCAGGTCAGGATCGGACTGATGGTGTCGGCGACCGGTCCTACCGCCGCCATCGGCATTCCGCAAAAGAACACCGCGGCGCTGCTGCCGACGCGGGTCGGCGATGCGACGATCGAGTACATCCAGCTCGAGGACGGCGGCGACACGACGCGCGCGGTGCAGAACGCGAAAAAACTGATCACCGAGGATCACATCGATGCGCTGATCGGCCCGTCGACGACGCCGAACGCGCTGGCGATCCTCGACCTGATCGCCGAGAACAAGGTACCGCTGCTGGCCACCGTCGGCACCTCGTCGGTGGTCGAGCCGCTCGACGCCAAGCGCCGCTGGGTGTTCAAGACGACGCAGAACGACGACCTGATCGCCTCGGCGCTGCTCGAGCACATGCGCCGGCACGGCGTGCGGACGATCGGCTTCATTGGCTTCAACGACGCCTACGGCGAGAATTGGTACAAGGTGTTCGGCGGCCTCGCCGCCAAGTCCGGCATTTCGATCGTCGCCAACGAGCGTTACGCGCGCAACGATTCGAGCGTGACCGGGCAGGCGGTCAAGCTATTCGCCGCCAAACCCGACGCGGTGCTGATCGCCGCGGTCGGCGGCCCTGCCGTGCTGCCGCAGGCGACGCTGCACGATCTCGGCTACAAGGGCCGGATCTACCAGACCCACGCCGTGGCGACCGACGATTTCATCCGCCTTGGCAAGGACAAGGTCGAGGGCACGGTGCTGGCCGCCGGCTCGATGCTGGTGATCGGCGACATTCCCGACGCCGATCCGATCAAGCGGGTGGCGAGCGGTTACATCGACGCCTACCAAAAACGCTTCGGCGCGCGGCCGGCGACTTTCGGCGCCAACACCTTCGATGCCGGGCTCCTGTTGCAGCGCGCACTGCCGGCGGCGCTCGCTGCGGCCAAGCCGGGCACCGAGGCGTTCCGCGTCGCGCTGCGCGACGCGCTCGAAGGCGAGCAAGGAGTCGTCGGCTGCCAGGGCGTGTTCAACATGAGCCCGACCAACCACAACGGAATGGACGAGCGCGCGCGCGTGCTGGTCGTCGTCAGGGACGGCAGGTTCCGGCTGCTCTCGGAGTGACGGACAGGCCGGCCGTGGCGGCAGCGCGCCCCGTCGTCGGCCTGCTGCTCGCGGCCGGTAGCGCGTCGCGCTTCGGCGGCGACAAGCTGCAGGCCACGCTGCCCGACGGCAGGCCGATCGCGGCCGCGGCATTGGCGGCGCTGGCGGCGGCGGTCGACGTCGTCGTCGCCATCGTGCGTCCCGGCGCACCGGCGCTCCAGTCGCTGCTCGAGCGATCGGGCGCAACGGTGGTGGTGTGCACCGATGCAGATGCCGGCATGGGCGCGAGCCTCGCCTGTGGCGTGCGCGCGATCGCGCGCGACCACCCCGACGCGACAGGGGCGGTCATCGCGCTCGCCGATATGCCCTGGATCGCGCCGGCGACGATGCGCGAGATCGCCGCTGCGCTCTACCGCGGCGCAGCGCTTGCGGCGCCGTCGCACGACGGCAGGCGCGGCCATCCGGTGGCGATCGCGGCGCGATTCTTCGCCGAGCTTCAAGCGCTGTCGGGCGACGAAGGAGCGAAAAACGTCCTCGCGGCGCACGCCGCCGAGATCGAGCTGATCGCGGTCGACGATCCGGGCGTGCTGCGCGACGTCGATACGCCGGCCGACCTCGCCGACTGAGCGCCGGTTGCGCCGTTGACCGCGCCGGGAGCCTTCGACCCGGCGCGACCGTCACTTCCGCCACATGTCGACCTGCCGGCCGACGATGCGGTTCTCCTCGTCCTGCATCTGCCACCAGGCGCGAAGCTCGCCTTCGCCCAGCGGGTGCGAGATCAGATATCCCTGGGCTTCCTCGCAACCGTGCCGCTTCAGGAACTCGAACTGCGGCGCCGTCTCGACCCCCTCGGCGATGCAGCGCAGCCCCAGGCTGTGCGACAGCGCGATGATCGCCTGCGAAATCGCCTCGTCGCTGGGGTTCTTGTCGATGCCGTGGACGAAGCGCTGGTCGATCTTCACCGCCTGGATCGGCAGCCGCGCCAGGTACGAAAGGCTCGAATAGCCGGTGCCGAAATCGTCGATGGTGATCGACACGCCCATCTGTTTCAGCTTGATCAGCGTGTCGACCGCCTTTTCCGGATGGGTGATGATCACGCTCTCGGTGATCTCGAGATCGAGGTAGCGGGCCGGCAGGCCGCTCACCCGCAGCGCTTCCTCGACGATCGACAGCCAGCTGTCGTGCTGAAGCTGCTGCACCGACAGGTTGACCGACAGTCGCAGCAGCATGTTCTGGCGGTGCCAGTTCACGAGCTGACGGCAGGAATCGCGCAGCACGCGCGCGCCGAGCGCCTGGATCATCCCCGATTCCTCGGCGATCGAGATGAATTCGGCCGGCCCGATGACGCCGCGCTCGGGATCGCGCCAGCGCAGGAGCGCCTCGACGCCGCAGGCGCGGCCGCTGCCCATCTCGATCTGCGGCTGGTAGACCAGGAAGAACTCGTCGTCCATCAGGCCGCGCCGCATGTCGGTCTCGATCTGCAGCCTCGCCTGCACGCGCGCGTGCATGTCAGCGGTGTAGAAGCGATAGGTGTTGCGTCCGCTGTCCTTGACCGAGTACATCGCGGTGTCGGACAACCTGATCAGGCCGCCGGGATCGGCGGCGTCGGTCGGGTAGATCGACACCCCGATCGAGCAGGTCAAGGTCGGCGTCTGCTCGCCGAGACGGAACGGCGCGAGGAACGACTCGCGCACCCGCGTCAGCACCGCCATGATCTCGATGGTCGCCCGCTCCGGGTCGAGGTCGGGAAGGATGACGACGAATTCGTCGCCGCCGAGGCGCGCGACGGTATCGGATTCGCGCACCGCGTGCGAGAGCCGCTGCGCGACCGCCTGCAGCAGGTGGTCGCCGGCGTCGTGACCCAGCGTGTCGTTGATGCGCTTGAAGTGGTCGAAGTCGAGGAACAGGCAGGCGACCTGGTGGCCGTCGCGCGCCGCGCGCGCCAGGATCTGCTTCAGCCGCTGGTTGAGCAAGGCCCGGTTCGGCAGCCCGGTGAGGATGTCGTGCTGGGCGAGCTTGTACGCCTGCGCGATCGCGATCTCCAGCTCCTTGGTGCGCTGCACGACCTTGTCTTCCAGCGTGCGCTGGTAGCCCGACACCTCGGCCTGCGATTGCGCCAGGCGCTGGGTCATGTCGTTGAAGGCGTGCGCGAGCTGACCGAGCTCGTCATTCGAGCGCGGCTTGACACGGGCGCCGAATTCGCCGGCGCCGATCGCCCGGGCGGCGCGCATCAGCTCGCGAATCGGCGCCACCAGCCGCCGCGTGAACAGCAGGGTGACGACGATCGCGGTCGCCATCAGCGCCGCGACGACCGACAGCGCGCCGAGCAGGCTGTCCTCGAGCTGGTCGCGGCCGCGATCGAAGTTGAGCCCCAGACGGACGTAGCCGATCGGCGCGTCGGCCACGGTCGCAGCGTGGCCGCTCGCTGCCGGGGCGTCCTTCGCGGCGGCGATCGGCGCGACCAGTTCGAGGAAGCGATGGCCTTTGACGGTGCGCACGCTGCTCTCGATCGCGTCGCCCGTCATCTCGGCCGCCGGCGTCGGCGGCAGCGTGGCGCCGTGAAAGCCGCGTTCCGCGAGCAGGTTGCGTTGCTCGTCGAGCACTGCGGCGTACGCCATGTCGCGGTCGCCGTCGAGGCTTTCCAGCAGCCGATCGAGCGCGCCGCGGTCGGCGATGTGGACCGGATGCTCGGACAGCTCGGCCAGCATCGACACGACGGTGAGGGCCTGCGTCCTGAGGCGAGCCCGCTCGGCGTCGATCTGTCGCGCGACCAGCAGCGCGCCGACGCCGACGGCGGTGAGCACGATCAGCCCGAACGCCAGCAGGTTGAGCTTGGTGAGCAGCCCGACGGCGATGGCCGGCGACCGCGCGCCGGCGGCTGCGCCCGATTCCGCCCTGCGCCGCGCCGCGCGCCTGGCCATGGTCGCTATACCAGCACCCGTTCGAACGATGCGCGCAGCGGCTGGCGCAGGCCGAGGCAGTCGGCGGTTCGAGCAGGTTGCATCGCGCGAGAGGGGTCAGCCGGCGGTCACCGGAATCCTGCCGATCCGCTGCTGCCATTCGCGCGGTCCGGTCCGGTGCACCGACGTGCCCTTGGCGTCGACCGCGACGGTCACCGGCATGTCGGCGACCTCGAATTCGTAGATCGCCTCCATGCCGAGGTCGGCGAAGGCGACCACCCGCGAGCTGCGAATGGCCTTCGACACCAGATACGCGGCGCCTCCGACCGCCGTCAGGTACGCGGCGCGATGCTTGCGGATCGCCTCGATCGCGGCCGGCCCGCGCTCGGCCTTGCCGATCATCGCGATCAGGCCGGTGCGGGCCAGCATCATCTCGGTGAACTTGTCCATCCGGGTCGACGTCGTCGGGCCGGCCGGACCCATCACCTCGTCGCGCACCGGGTCGACCGGGCCGACATAATAGATGACCCGGTTGGTGAAATCGACGCCGGGCGGCAATGGCTCGCCGCGCGCGAACAGGTCGGCGATCCGCTTGTGCGCGGCGTCGCGGCCGGTGAGGATGCGGCCGTTGAGCAGCAGGCGCTCGCCGGGCGTCCAGCTCGCGACTTGCTCGCGCGTCAGCCGATCGAGATCGACGCGCCTCGCCGTCGGCGACGGCGCCCAGTGCACGTCGGGCCAGCGCGCGAGGTCGGGCGGATCCAGTCGGGCCGCGCCCGATCCGTCGAGCACGAAGTGGACGTGCCGCGTCGCCGCGCAGTTGGGGATCATGCCGACCGGCTTGCTCGCGGCGTGGGTCGGGTAGTCGAGGATCTTGACGTCGAGCACGGTCGACAGTCCGCCGAGCCCTTGCGCGCCGATGCCGAGCGCGTTGGCCGCGTCGAAGATGTCGATACGCAGTTGCTCGAGCGCATCGCGCGGGCCGCGCGCCTTGAGCGCCGACATGTCGATCGGCGCCATCAGCGCTTCCTTGGCCAGCAGCATCGCCTTTTCCGCGCTGCCGCCGATGCCGATGCCGAGCATGCCCGGCGGGCACCAGCCGGCGCCCATCGTCGGCAGCGTGCGCACGACCCAGTCGACGATCGAGTCCGATGGATTGAGCATCACGAATTCGGCCTTGTTCTCCGAGCCGCCGCCCTTGGCCGCGATGCGTACGTCGACGGTGGCGCCGGGAACCAGATCGAAGTGCACGACCGCCGGCGTGTTGTCGCGGGTGTTGCGGCGCGCGCCGGCCGGGTCGGCGACGATCGACGCGCGCAGCTTGTTGTCGGGATCGAGATAGGCGCGGCGGACGCCTTCGTTGACCATGTCGGCGGGGGCCATGGTCGCGCCGCCCCAGCGCACGTCGGTGCCGACCTTGACGAAGGCGACGACGATGCCGGTGTCCTGGCAGATCGGACGATGCCCTTCGGCGCACATCCGCGAGTTGGTCAGGATCTGCGCGATCGCGTCCTTCGCCGCCGGCGATTCTTCGGCGGCGTAGGCCGCGGCGAGCGCGTCGATGTAGTCCTGCGGATGGTAGTACGAGATGTACTGCAGCGCGTCGGCGACGCTCTGGATCAGGTCTTCCTGCTCGATCGTCGTCATCGGGAATCGGTGGCGGAACCGCAGGCCGAAGCAGCCAACCGCGTCGGGCGCGGAGTATCGGGCAATTCTACCATCGGCATCGCTCGCGCCGGCGTCGCCCGACGGACGTCGCGGCCGGTGCGACTCGCGGCGAGGCGCGCCCGCTGTACCGCGATCGGATATTTGCGCAGGCGCCCCGACTCTCGGTAGACTCAAGGCCGAGCGGTCAACGACGCGAAAAGGCGTCCTGCCCTTCGCCATCACACCTATCGTCGCAGGAGCGCCGGCATGTCCACGATCGAATCGGTATCGCACGAAACGCGCGTCTTCGAGCCGCCGCGCACGTTCGCGGCGCAGGCCAACGTTTCCAGGGCCGAGTTCGACCGGCTGAACGCTGCCGCTGCCGCAGACTATCCCGGCTTCTGGGCCGGCCTCGCGCGCGAGCACCTGTTCTGGCACAAGGCGTTCACCAAATCGCTCGACGACAGCAAGGCCCCGTTCTACCGATGGTTCGAGGATGGCGAGCTGAACGTCTCGCACAACTGCCTCGAGCGCAATCTCGAGAACGGCAACGCCGGCAAGGTGGCGATCGTCTTCGAGGCCGACGACGGTGCGACGACGCGGGTCACCTACCAGGATCTCTATCACCGCGTCTGCCGTTTCGCCAACGGACTCAAGTCGCTGGGTGTCAGCAAAGGCGACCGCGTCATCATCTACATGCCGATGTCGGTCGAAGGCGTCGTGGCGATGCAGGCCTGCGCGCGCATCGGCGCCACGCACTCGGTGGTGTTCGGCGGCTTTTCGGCCAAGTCGCTGCAGGAGCGGATCATCGATGTCGGCGCCGTCGCGGTGGTGACCGCCGACGAGCAGGCGCGCGGCGGCAAGCACCTGCCGCTGAAAGCGATCGTCGACGAGGCGCTCGCCATGGGCGGCTGCGAAGCGGTGCGCAAGGTCGTCGTGTACCGGCGCACCGGCGGCTCGATCGCGTTCACGGCTCCGCGCGACGTCTGGCTGCACGATCTGATCGCCGGACAATCCGACACCTGCGCGCCGCAATGGGTCGGCGCCGAGCACCCGTTGTTCGTGCTGTACACGTCGGGCTCGACCGGCAAGCCGAAGGGCGTCCAGCACAGCTCCGCCGGGTATCTGTTGTGGGCGGCGCTGACGATGCGCTGGACCTTCGATATCAAGCCGTCGGACGTGTTCTGGTGCACGGCGGACATCGGCTGGGTGACCGGGCACACCTACATCGCCTACGGGCCGCTCGCCGTCGGCGCGACCCAGGTCGTGTTCGAAGGCGTCCCGACCTTCCCCGACGCCGGCCGCTTCTGGCAGACGATCGCCAAGCACAAGGTCAGCGTGTTCTATACCGCGCCGACGGCGATCCGCTCGCTGATCAAGGCCTCGGGCGTCGCGCCGCAGACAGCGCCGAAGAACTACGACCTGTCGTCGCTGCGACTGCTGGGCACCGTCGGCGAACCGATCAATCCCGAAGCGTGGATGTGGTATTACGAGAACGTCGGACACGGCCGCTGTCCGATCGTCGACACGTGGTGGCAGACCGAGACCGGCGGCCACATGATCACGCCGCTGCCCGGAGTGACGCCGCTGGTTCCGGGTTCGTGCACGCTGCCGTTGCCGGGCATCATCGCCGCCATCGTCGACGAGACCGGGCACGACGTGCCCAACGGCCAGGGCGGCATCCTGGTGATCAAGCGGCCCTGGCCGTCGATGATCCGCACGATCTGGGGCGATCCCGACCGCTACAAGAAGTCGTATTTTCCCGACGAGCTCGGCGGCAGGCTCTATCTTGCCGGCGACGGGTCGGTGCGCGACAAGCACAACGCGTACTTCACCATCATGGGCCGCATCGACGACGTGCTCAACGTCGCCGGGCATCGGCTCGGCACGATGGAGATCGAATCGGCGCTGGTCGCCAACCCGCTGGTGGCCGAAGCCGCCGTCGTCGGGCGGCCCGACGAGATGACCGGCGAGGCCGTCTGCGCGTTCGTGGTCCTGAAGCAGGCGCGGCCCGGCGGCAGCGAGGGCGAGCAGATCGCACGGCAGCTGCGCGACTGGGTCGGCAAGGAGATCGGGCCGATCGCCAAGCCGAAGGACATCCGCTTCGGCGACAACCTGCCGAAGACGCGTTCGGGCAAGATCATGCGCCGGCTGCTGCGTTCGATCGCCAAGAACGAGACGATCACGCAGGACGTCTCGACGCTCGAGAATCCTGCCATACTCGAGCAGCTTAAGCAGTCGCTGTGAGCCGCGGCGCCAGCTAGCTCGTCGGCGGCGCGGTCTCGAGATACGAAGGACGCTTCGACAGTTTGTCGACCAGCGCGGCCAGATTGGCGTGCGCGGCGCGCCAGTCGATGCCCGGGTGGCGCAAGTCGAGATAGCCGAGCGCGCATCCGGTCGCGATGTCGGCCAGCGAGTGCGCTTCGCCGTTGCACCACGGCTTGTCGGCGAGCTCTTTCGCAAGCTCGACGACGCCGCGCTCGATCTTTTCGCGCTCCCGGCCGGTCGTTTCCTTGCTGCGCTGCGCCGCCGGCCGCGCCGCCTCGCGCACGATCGCCACCGCCGCATCGCAGATGCCGTCGGCCAGCGCTTCCCAGCGCTTGACCGCGATGCGCTGGCGGCTGGGCTCGGGAATGAGCCGCGACACCGGGCTCACGGTGTCGAGATACTCGACGATCACCCGCGAGTCGAACAACGCGGTGCCGTCGTCGAGCATCAGCACCGGGACCTTGCCTAGCGGGTTGTGCGCCGGGACGATCGAGTCCTTGTCCCAGGGCGAGGCCGAGATCACCTCGCAGTCGATCTTTTTCTCGGCCAGCGCGATCCGGACCTTGCGGGCATACGGGCTGGTCGGCGAAGCGATCAGTTTCATCGCGAAGGCGGGAAGGCGAACGCCAAGGCGGCGCGAGAATAGGCCAAGCTATTCGCTGCGCCGCGACGCCTTGCATCTGAAGCCATTGCTGCAGAAACGCGGCTCATCTGGGACTTGTTCAAAGGTTCGTTAGATTTATCGCCGATTATAACATCGCGCCGCGCCGCAACGACGATGTCCGCTGTGCTAGACTTTCGCGCCAGCGAAACGTCCGTACCATGCCCGGCGCCGAGACGCTTTCCACTCTGACCGCGCTGTCGCCGCTCGACGGCCGCTATCGCGGCAAGGTCGAGGCGCTCGCTCAATACTTCAGCGAATTCGCGCTGATCCGGGAGCGCGTGCGGGTGGAGACGTGCTGGCTCGAGGCGCTGTCCGACGAGCCCGGCATCGGCGAAATCCCTCCGTTCAGCGCCGCGACCCGTGAGCTGTTGCACGCCGCCGGACGAGACTTTAGCCCGGACGATGCCGAGCGGGTCAAGGCGCTCGAGCGCACGACCAATCACGACGTAAAGGCAGTCGAGTACTGGCTTAAGGAGCGCTTCGCCACGGTGCCGGAGATCGCGCGTGCGTCCGAGTTCATCCATTTCGCCTGCACCTCGGAAGACATCAACAACCTGGCCTATGGCCTGATGCTGGCCGGCGCGCGCCGCGAAGTGCTGTCGCCCGCGCAGGACGCGCTGGTCGGTCGCCTGCGCGCGCTGGCCCACGAGCACGCCGCGCTGCCGATGCTTTCGCGCACGCACGGCCAGCCGGCCACGCCGACGACGCTGGGCAAGGAAATTGCCAACGTCGTGGCGCGTCTCGAGCGGGCGGTCGCCGAATTCGCCGCCGTCGCGCTGCCGGGCAAGATCAACGGCGCGGTCGGCAACTACAACGCACATGTCGCCGCGTACCCGGACGTCGACTGGGAGGAGGTCGCGCGCAAGGTCGTGTCGCGGCTCGGCATGGAGTTCAACGCCTACACGACGCAGATCGAGCCGCACGACGGGCTCGCTGCGCTGTTCGACGCGCTGGCGCGGGTCAACACGATCGTCATCGATTTCGATCGCGACGTCTGGGGCTACGTCTCGCTCGGCTATTTTCGCCAGAAGGCGAGCGAGGGCGAAGTCGGCTCGTCGACGATGCCGCACAAGGTCAATCCGATCGACTTCGAGAACTCGGAAGGCAACTTCGGGCTCGCCAACGCGCTGCTGCGCCACCTGGCGGAAAAGCTGCCGATCTCGCGCTGGCAGCGCGACCTCTCCGATTCGACGGTGCTGCGCAACGTCGGCGTGGCGTTCGGCTACACGCTGCTCGGGCTCGCGTCGTGCCGGCAGGGGCTCGATCGCCTCGCCGTCGACCCGGCCGCGATCGCCGCCGATCTCGATGCCTGCTGGGAAGTGCTGGCCGAGCCGATCCAGACCGTGATGCGCCGCTACGGGATCGAAGCGCCGTACGAGCAGTTGAAAGCGCTGACCCGCGGCCAGTCGAGGACCACGCGCGCGACGCTGCATGCCTTCATCGATTCGCTGCCGTTGCCGGCGGAGGCGAAGGCGAGGCTCAAGGCGCTGACGCCGGCGAGCTACGTCGGCAAGGCGGCCGAACTCGCGAAGCGCGTCTAGCGTCTAGTCGGAGGGCGTCGCGGGCTGCCGCCGTTCGCGCAGCCACCGTACGGCGACCGGCAGCAGCGAAACGGTGACGACGACCAGCACGATCACCGTCAGATTGTCCTTGACCCAGGGAATGTTGCCGAAAAGGTATCCGGCGTAGACCAGCAGCGCCACCCAGAGGGCGGCGCCGATCACGTTGTAGGCCAGGAAGCGCCGGTAGGTCATCGCGCCGACGCCGGCGAGGAACGGCGCGAACGTGCGCACCACCGGCACGAAGCGGCAGATGATGATGGTCAACCCGCCGTATTTTTCGTAGAAGCGGTGCGTGCGCTCCAGGTATTCGGGCTTCAGCCAACGTTGCAGCCTGCTGCCGGGCGCCGGGTTGAACACTTTCGGCTCGAGGTAGTGGCCGACGGTGTAGTTGACCGAGTCGCCGGCAACGGCGGCGGCGAACATCGTCAGCGCCAGCAGGTGCACGTCGATGCCGCTCGCGGCGGCGACGGTGCCGGCGAGGAAGAGCAGCGAATCGCCCGGCAGCAGCGGAAACACCACCAGGCCGGTCTCGGCGAAGATAACCAGGAACAGCGCCGTGAACAGCAGCCAGGTATGCTGCGCGGCGAGCTCGGCCATCGTCTGGTCGAGTGCCAGCAGCGAGTAGAGCAGCGTGGTCAGCATCGCGCCCGCCCGGCTGCCGCTGGATCAGCGATTCTCAGGGCAGGATCTTCTGGGCGGCCGCGGCGCCGCTTTTCTTTTCCGGCTTGACTAGGTCCTCGCGCGAGACGCCCAGCCACATCACCAGCGACGCCATGACCAGCGCCGACGAGTAGATGCCGAAGCAGATGCCGATCGCGAGAGCGAGCGAAAAGTGATGCAGCGTTTCGCCGCCGAAGAAGAAGATCGACATGACCATCATCAGCGTGCAGCCGTGGGTGATGATCGTACGCGACAGCGTGCTGGTAATCGCGTTGTTGATGACGTGCATCACTTCGGCCTTGCGCATCTTGCGGAAGTTCTCGCGGATCCGGTCGGCGATCACCACCGATTCGTTGACCGAGTAGCCCAGCACCGCCAGCACCGCCGCCAGCACCGGCAGCGAGAATTCCCACTGGAACAAGGCGAAGAAGCCGAGGATGATGATCACGTCGTGCAGGTTGGCGATGATCGCCGACACGGCGAAGCGCCATTCGAAGCGCAGCGCCAGATAGGCGACGATGCCGATGCTGACCAGCAGCAGCGCCAGCGCGCCGTTCTCGTAGAGCTCCTTGCCGACCTGCGGGCCGACGAACTCGACTCGCTGCTGCGTGACTGCGGGATCATCGGCGCGCAGCGCCGCCATCACCCGCTCCGAGAGCTGCGCGGTCGACAGGCCTTCCTTCAGCGGCAGACGGATCAACGCGCTGTTGGCGCTGCCGAAGCTCTGCACCGCGAACTCGCCCAGGTTCATCTTGTCGATCGCGGCCCGGACGCGGGGAAGATCGGACGCGTGCGGGTACGAGATCTCGATCACCGTGCCGCCGCGGAAATCGACGCCCAGGTTCAGGCCGCGGGTGGCCAGGAAGAACACCGCCAGCGCGAAGGTGATCAACGAAATCACGTTGAACACCAGCGCGTGCTTCATGAACGGGATGTCGTGCTTGAGGCGGAAGAATTCCATCGCTGCTCTCTAGATCGTTCTTGCGGTTGCCCGCGGGTCGCGCTCCGGGCGCAGCCCGCTGCGGCGCTCGAGGCCGCGGCGCGGCTGGCGGCAGGGGCGGAGACGACGGGTCATGTCGCCGGCTTCCAGATCTGGCCGATCGATATCTTCTCGAGCTTGCGGCGGCCGCCGTAGATCAGCGCCACCAGCCCGCGCGAGACGAACACGGCGCTGAACATCGAGGTCAGTATCCCCAGGCAGTGGACCACGGCGAAGCCGCGCACCGGGCCGCTGCCGAAGATCAGCAGCGCCAGTCCGGCGATCAGCGTCGTCACGTTGGAGTCCAGGATCGTGTTCCACGCCCGCTCGTAGCCGGCCTGGATCGCGGCGTGCGGGGTATCGCCCCAGCGCAGCTCCTCGCGGATGCGCTCGTTGATCAGCACGTTGGCGTCGATCGCCATGCCGAGCGTCAGCGCCACCGCGGCGATGCCGGGCAGCGTCAGCGTCGCCTGGAGCATCGACAGGATCGCGATCAGCAGCAGCAGGTTCACCGCCAGCGAAACCGTCGAGATGATGCCCATCAGCATGTAGTATGAGCAGATGAACACCGCCAGCACGATGAAGCCGTACATCACCGAGTCGAAGCCCTTGTCGATGTTGTCCTTGCCCAGCGACGGGCCGACGGTGCGCTCCTCGACGATCTCCATCGGCGCCGCCAGCGCGCCGGCGCGCATCAGGAGCGCGATGTCGTTGGCTTCGCGCGTGTTCATGTGGCCGCTGATCTGCACCCGGCCGCCGCCGATCTCCTCGCGGATCACCGGCGCCGTGATCACCTCCGCCTTGCCTTTCTCGACCAGCAGGATCGCCATGCGCTTGCCGACGTTCTCGCGGGTCACCTCCTTGAAGATGCGGGCGCCGGCGCCGTCGAGGTTGACGTGCACCGCCGGCTGGCCGTTGTTGTCGAAGCCGGACTGCGCGTCGCTGATGCGATCGCCGGTCAGCACGACCTGCCGCTTGACCAGGATCGGCGCGCCGTTGGGCTCGGCCAGCTTGTCGTCGCCGAGCGGCACCTGGCCGGAGGCCGCCTGCTGCTGCGCGGTCGGGTCCTCGTCGACCATGCGGATTTCCAGTGTCGCCGTGCGGCCGATGATGTCCTTGGCCCGCGTCGTGTCCTGCACGCCCGGCAGCTGCACGACCACGCGGTCGGCGCCCTGCTGCTGCACGATCGGCTCGGCGACGCCCAGCTCGTTGACCCGGTTGCGCAGGATGGTGATGTTCTGCTGCACGGCGCCTTCCTGGATGCGCTTCTGCGCCTCGGGCTTGAGTCCGCTCACCAGCCGGAACTCGCTGCCGCTGTCGACGTCGTTCAGCAGCAGGTCGGGAAAGGCGCCGGCGATCTCGTTCTCGGCCTTGCTGCGCTCGGCACCGTCACGAAAGCGCACGACCACGTTGTGTCCCTCGCGCGCGATTCCCGAATAGAGCACCCGTTTTTCGCGCAGCAGCGACCGGATGTCGGTCAGATAGCGGTCGGCCGCCTTGTCGAGCGCCGCCTTCATGTCGACTTGCAGCAGGAAATGCACGCCGCCGCGCAAATCGAGGCCGAGATACATCGGCAGTGCGCCGATCGAGGCGAGCCAGCGCGGCGACGTCGAAAGCAGGTTCAGCGCGACGATGTAGTTGTCGCCGAATTTCTGCTGTAGCACGTCCCTCGCCTTCAATTGCGTGTCGGGGTCGGGCAGGCGCATCTTGACCCCGGTGCTGTCGAGCAGCGCCCCGGTGTAGGTGACGCCGGCCGCCTTGAGCGCGTCCTCGGCAGTCCCGAGCGTCGCGGTATCGATCTTGACGTTGGCCTTGCTGGTCGAGACCTGGACCGCCGGAACCTCGGGAAAGAAGTTGGGCAGCGTATAGACGATCCCGACCACCAGCGCGACGGCGATCAGTATGTATTTCCAGGTCGAATAGCGGTTCATCGTCGGTCCCGCAATCGGCGCGTTCGAGCGTGCCGCGGCTCCATGCCCGCGGCTCGACAGGCGCCGATGCTACAGGGTCTTGATCGTGCCCTTGGGGAGCAGCAGCGATATCGCGCTGCGCTGAACGGTCAGCGTCACGTTGGGCGCGACGTCGACCTCGGCGTAGCCCTCGGTGATCCGCGATATCTTGCCGACGACGCCGCCGGCGGTGACCACCTCGTCGCCCTTCTGCAGCGCCTCGAGCATCGCCTTGGTTTCCCTGGAGCGTTTCTGCTGCGGTCGGATCAGCAGGAAATAAAAGACGACGAAGATGGCGATCATCGGCAGGAACGCCATCAGGTCGCCGCCGAACGGGCTCGCTCCGGTCGACTGGGCATAGGCGGGACTGATCAGCACTTTTCGAATCCTCCTGGACGGCCGGGTTCGATCGCGGCCTCGAAACGGCGTGTCTGCGCCGCAGGAACTGCGTAAAGCAATTGCGTAAAGCAGTTATCAGTTAGCCGATCATTCTACCACGTCGGCTTCGGCCTCCGCCCCCTGCGCTCGCGCCTGCCGGAACGCGGTCGCGTACGCCGGCAGTGCGTCGTCGCGGATCGCCTGCCGCAGCTCGGCGGCGAGCGTCAGGTAATAGTGCAGGTTGTGGATCGTGTTGAGACGCGCGCCCAGGATCTCGTTGGCCCGCTGCAGGTGGTGCAGGTAGGCGCGGCTGAAATGGCGGCAGGTGTAGCAGGCGCAGCCTTCGTCGAGCGGAGCGGTGTCGGCGCGGTGCCGGGCGTTGCGTATCTTGACGTCGCCGTGGCGCGTGTACAGCCAGCCGTTGCGCGCGTTGCGCGTCGGCAGCACGCAGTCGAACAGGTCGATGCCGTGGCCGACCGCCTCGACGATGTCCTCCGGCGTACCGACGCCCATCAGGTAGCGGGGCTTGTCGGCAGGCAGCCGCGGCGCGACGTGCGATTCGATCCGCCACATCTGGTCCTTGGGCTCGCCGACCGACAAGCCGCCGATCGCATAACCGTCGAAGCCGATCGCGGCGAGGCCGGCCAGCGATTCGTCGCGCAGCTCCTCGTACATGCCGCCCTGCACGATGCCGAACAGCGCGTTGGCGCTGCCGGCGTGCGCCGCCTTCGAGCGCGCCGCCCAGCGCAACGACAATCGCATCGACGCCGCAGCCTGCTCGCGGGTCGCAGGAAACGGAGTGCATTCGTCGAACACCATTGCGATGTCGGCATCGAGCGCGCGCTGGACGGCGATCGAGACCTCGGGCGTCAGAAACATCGGATCGCCGTCGACCGGCGAGGCGAAGCGCACGCCCTCCTCGCCGATCTTGCGCAGCGCTCCGAGGCTGAACACCTGGAAGCCGCCGGAATCGGTCAGCAGCGGCCGCTGCCAGCCCATGAACCGGTGCAGGCCGCCGTGCGCGGCGATCACTTCGACGCCAGGCCGCAGCCAGAGATGGAAGGTGTTGCCGAGCACGATCTGCGCGCCGAGCTCGATCAGCTCGTTCGGCGCCATCGCCTTCACCGTGCCGTAGGTGCCGACCGGCATGAACGCCGGCGTTTCGACGGCGCCGTGGGCAAGCGTCAGCCGGGCGCGCCGCGCCGCGCCGCAACGCGCGCTGACCGAGAATTCCATCGCCGCGATTGTAGCAGTCGCAATGCTACGCGGCGGCGGCCGGGTCGCGTTCCAGCAGCATCGCGTCGCCATAGCTATAGAAGCGGTAACGTTGGGCGATCGCGTGCGCGTACGCGGCGCGGATCGCATCGTAGCCGGCGAACGCCGACACCAGCATCAGCAGCGTCGAGCGCGGCAGGTGAAAGTTGGTGAGCAGCCGGTCGACGACTCGGAAACGGAATCCGGGCGTGATGAACAGCGACGTCTCGCTTTCCGTCGCGCCGGTGGTCGCGGCGTCGGCGGCTTCCAGCGCGCGCAGCGACGTGGTGCCGACCGCGATGACGGCGCAGCCGCGCTCGCGCGCGCGCTCGATCGCGGCGGCCGTGGCGGGCGGAATGCTGAACCGCTCGCTGTGCATCCGGTGCTGCGACAGGTCCTCGCTTTCCACCGGAAGGAACGTGCCGGCGCCGACGTGCAGCGTAACGTACGCGAAGTCGATGCCTCGTGCCTGCAGCGCCGCGAGCAACGCATGATCGAAATGCAACCCGGCGGTCGGCGCCGCGACCGCGCCGGGCGAGCGCGCGTACACCGTCTGGTAGCGCTCGGCGTCGGCCGGGTCCGCGGCTCGCGCGATGTACGGCGGCAGCGGCACCTCGCCGTGTTGCTCGAGATATTCGGCCAGCGTCGACCGCACATCGAAGCGCAGCAGGAAGAAGCGCTCCTCGCGCTCGCGCACAGTCGCCGCCACGCCGTCGGGCAGCTCGATGTGCGAGCCGACGCGCGGCGCATGGCTGGCCTTGACCTGCATCCAGGCATCGCGCGCCGCGACGATGCGCTCGAGCAGCAGCTCGACTTTCCCGCCGCTCGCCTTGCGGCCGACGAGCCGCGAGCGCACGACGCGGGTGTCGTTGAACACCAAGAGGTCGCCCGGCGCGACGAGCTGGAGCAGGTCGGTGAAGACGCGATCGTCGCGGCTCGAGCCGTCGACGTGCAGGAGCCGGCTCGCCGAGCGCTCGGCCGCCGGGAACTGGGCGATCAGCTCGGCCGGCAGATCGTAGTCGAAGTCCGAGAGGCGATAGGGACTCAAATCGCGGCGGCTGGCTATGATGCGGGGCGTCGAGATGGTCGCCCGCGGTTTGAAGCGGTGCGTCGTTTCCGCGATAATGCCGGCTTCACCGCGCGCCGGCAACGCATCGGCTTGACGAACTGCCGCGCTCCGCGCCAGGCGTCGATCGACCGACGCGGCGAGAGCAGCATCATGGCGGCGACGCAAGGATGCCGACCGCCACGGGCGGCCGGGATGGCGGAATTGGTAGACGCGCTGGACTCAAAATCCAGTTCTGGCGACAGAGTGGGGGTTCGATTCCCCCTCCCGGCACCACCTGGAACCGAGAGGAGGCGTCATGCATACGCACCCGCAGCACGAGCAACGCGGCAAAGCCGTGCGCATTGCGATCGCGGCGCTCCTCATGATCGGGCTCGCCGGGTGTGGCGTCCAGCCATGGCGCGAGTCTGACGATCGATCGACCGAAGCGCCTTACGTCGGCGTGTTCACCGGGAGATTCGTCGACGGAAGACCGATCTATCGCTTCCCGACCATCGTCGTCCTAGGCTCCCGCAGCAGCGTCACGGAGGACGACTGAGGGCGCGATGATCGACGCGTCGTGGAGAATTTCGTGAAGACCATCGCCGAAGCCGGACGCGCGCAGCGCCTGGACGAGGTGCTGAAAATCGTCCAGACCCGGGTCGCGGCCGAGCAGCGCAGCACGCTGTCGGCCTTCGTGCTCCGCTACTACGGGCAGATGGATCCCGAGGATCTGGCCGATCGCGCGCCGGCCGACCTTTACGGCGCCGCGCTGTCGCACTGGAACTTCGCCCGCCGGCGCGACGCCGCGCACGCCCGCGTCCGCGTGTTCAACCCGACGATCGCGGAGCACGGCTGGCAGTCGACCCACACGATCATCGAGATCGTCAACGATGACATGCCGTTCCTGGTCGATTCGGTGACCATGGAGGTCAACCGCCACGGCCTGACGCTGCACCTGATCAACCATCCGATCGTCGGCATGCTGCGCGACGCCGGCGGCACGCTGAGCGGCGTCGGCGAGCCGGCCGACGGCGCCCGCCTCGAGTCGCTGATCCACGTCGAGGTCGACCGCATCGTCGACCCGGCGAAGATCGACCAACTCGCCGCCGATTTATCGCGCGTGCTCGACGACGTGCGCGCCGCGGTCGACGACTGGAAACCGATGCGCGATCGGCTGGCGGCGATCCTGCAGCAGAACGAACAGCGGCCGCCGCCGCTGCCGGCCGACGAGCTGGCCGAAGGCCGCGCGTTCCTGAAATGGCTGGCCGACGATCATTTCACGTTTCTCGGCTATCGCTGCCACGACCTGGTCGTGGTCGACGGCCAGGACACGCTGAAGATCGTCGCCGGCTCGAGTCTCGGCATATTGCGCGAAGGCGGAGACAAGGGCGTGGCGACCAGCTTTGCGGCGCTTCCCGCCGAGGTCAAGGCGTACGCCCGCCGGCCGGAGCTCTTGATCGTGACCAAGTCGACGTCGCGCTCGACCGTGCACCGGCCGGGCTACCTCGACTACGTCGCCGTCAAGCGCTTCGACGCCGCCGGCGAGGTCTGCGGCGAGGATCGCTTCCTCGGCCTCTTTACCTCGACCGCGTACAGCGCGAGCCCGGCCGACATTCCGCTGCTGCGACGCAAGATCGGGCACGTCGTCGCCGGCGCCGGGCTGCAGCCCGGCAGCCACGCCGGCAAGGCTCTGATCAACATTCTCGACACCTATCCGCGTGACGAGCTGTTCCAGACCGGCGAGGACGACCTCCTGCGCACCGCGGTCGGCATCCTGCACCTGGGCGACCGGCAGCGCTTCCGCCTGTTCGTGCGGCGCGATCCTTTCGAGCGCTTCCTGTCCTGCCTGATCTACGTGCCGCGCGAGAGCTATACGACCGAATTGCGCCAGAAATGGCAGCAGATCCTGCTCCAGGCGTTCAACGGCACCGGGTCCGAATTCAACGTCCACTTCTCCGAATCGGTGCTGGCGCGCATCTTGATCATCGTGCGCACGACGCCGGGCAGCATTCCGGAGTTCGACGTGCGCGAGCTCGAGAAGACGCTGGCCGTCGCCGCGCGTCGCTGGGACGACGAGCTCAAGCAGGCGCTGATCGCGGTGCTGGGCGAGGCGCGGGGCAACGAATTGTTCCGCCAGTTCGGCGACGCATTCCCGGCCGGGTATCGCGAGGATTTCGGCGCCCGCGGCGCGGTCGCCGACATCCAGATGATGGCGCGATTGACCGATGCCGAGCCACTGGCGATGAGCCTCTATCGACCGCTCGAGGCGGCGCCCGGAGCGCTGCGCTTCAAGCTGTTCCATCTCGGCGCGCCGGTGACGCTGTCCGACAGCCTGCCGATGCTCGAGCGCATGGGGCTCGACGTGCTCGACGAGCGGCCGCACCGGATCGGGCCGCGCGACATGCTGCCGGTATGGATGCACGACTTCGGTATGCAGTCGGCGATCGCCGACACCGAAGTCGAGATCGACGCGGTGCATCGCATATTCGAGCAGGCGTTCGGCGGCATTTTCCGCGGCGAGGTCGAGAACGACGATTTCAATCGCCTGGTGCTCGCCGCCCGTTTGCCGGCAACCGAGATCGTGGTCGTCCGCGCGTATGCGAAATACCTGCGGCAGATCGGGTTTCCGCTGTCGCAGCCGTTCATCGAGACGACGCTCGCCACCAATGCCGGCATCGCCCGGATGCTGGTCGAGCTGTTCAAGAGCCGTTTCGATCCCGCGCCGGGCGCCGGCGCAAGTGAATCCGAGCAGGTGCGCGCGATCGAGGCCGCGCTCGAGCAGGTCGAGAACCTGTCGGAGGATCGCGTCCTGCGGCAGTACCTGGCGCTGGTCCAGGCGACGACGCGCACCAACTTCTGGCGCCGCGACGCGGCCGGCGCGCCGCGGAGCTTCGTCTCGTTCAAGTTCGATCCGGCGAAGGTGCCGGGACTTCCCGAGCCGAAGCCGATGTTCGAGATCTTCGTCTATTCGCCGCGCTTCGAAGGCGTGCACCTGCGCGGCGGCCCGGTGGCGCGCGGCGGCCTGCGCTGGTCGGATCGGCCGGAGGATTTCCGCACCGAGGTGCTGGGGCTGGTCAAGGCGCAGATGGTCAAGAACACGGTCATCGTACCGGTCGGGTCGAAGGGCGGATTCGTGCTCAAGCGAGCGCCGCCGCCGGCCGAACGCGAGGCCTATCTGAAGGAAGGCATCGCCTGCTACAAGGATTACCTGCGCGGGTTGCTCGACATCACCGACAACCGCGCCGGCACCGCGATCGTGCCGCCGCCGCAGGTGAAGCGGCACGACGGCGACGATCCCTACCTGGTGGTCGCCGCCGACAAGGGTACGGCGACCTTCTCCGACTACGCCAACGCCATCAGCGCCGAATACGGCTTCTGGCTGGGCGACGCGTTCGCCTCGGGCGGCTCGGCCGGCTACGACCACAAGGCGATGGGCATCACCGCGCGAGGCGCCTGGGAGTCGGTCAAGCGGCACTTCCGCGAGATGGGGATCGACACCCAGACCGCCGATTTCACCGTGGCCGGGATCGGCGACATGTCGGGCGACGTGTTCGGCAACGGCATGCTGCTGTCGCGCCACACCAGGTTGGTCGCGGCGTTCGATCATCGCCACGTCTTCCTCGATCCCGACCCGGACGCGGCCGCGAGCTTCGCCGAGCGCGAGCGCATGTTCCGCCTGCCGCGCTCGTCGTGGGCCGACTACGACGCCGGACTCATCTCGCGCGGCGGCGGCATCTTTCCGCGCAGCGCCAAGTCGATCGCCGTCACGGCCGAGGTCAGGAAGGCGCTCGGCATCGCCCTCGACGCGATGACGCCGGCGGAGCTGGTCAACGCGATCCTGAAGGCCCCGGTCGACCTGATCTACAACGGCGGCATCGGCACCTACGTCAAGGCGGCGAGCGAGACCAATGCGCAGGTCGGCGACCGCGGCAACGACCTGGTGCGGGTCAACGGAAGGGATCTCCGCTGCAAGGTCTTCTGCGAGGGCGGCAACCTGGGCTGCACGCAGCTCGGACGCGTCGAGTACGCGCTCGGCGGCGGCAGGATATTCACCGATGCGATCGACAATTCCGCCGGCGTCGACACCTCCGACCACGAGGTCAACATCAAGATCCTGCTCGGCCAGGCGATCGGCGACGGCGAGCTGACCGAGCGGCAGCGCAACACCCTGTTGGCGACGATGACCGACGACGTCGCGGCTCTGGTGCTGCGCGACAACTACTTCCAGACCCAGGCCATCTCGGTCACCGGGCGCATCGCCTCGCAGCTGCTCGACGCGCAGCAGCGCTTCGTCCAGTACCTCGAGAAATCCGGCCGCCTGAACCGCGCGCTCGAGTACCTTCCCGACGACGAGGAGATCGCCGGGCGCCGGCAGAAGGGCATCGGCCTGGTCGCGCCGGAGCGCGCGGTGCTGCTGGCGTACGCCAAGATCTGGCTGTACGACGAGCTGCTGGACTCGACGCTGCCCGACGATGGCTGGGTCGCGACGGCGCTGGCGCGCTACTTCCCGCCGCCGCTGCGCGAGCCGTACGCCGCGCACATGGTGCGCCACCCGCTGCATCGCGAGATTATCGCCACCCACGTCACCAACAGCATGCTCAATCGCGTCGGGCCCTCGTTCGTGCACCGTATCTGCGAGACGACCGGCGCCAAGCCCGACGAAGTCGTTCGCGCTTATCTCCTCAATCGCGAGGTGTTCGGCTTCGTGACGCTTTGGCAGCAGATCGAGGCGCAGGACAACAAGATCGACGACGCGGTGCAATCGACCATGCTGATCGATACCGCCCGCCTGATCGACCGCGGCACGATGTGGTTCCTGCGCTCGCGCCGCCTGGCCGACGACATCGGCGCGACCATCGCGTACTTCACGCCGCGCGTCGACGCGCTGCGGGC
>DATEFZ010000043.1:0-12768 GCA_035280325.1 Casimicrobiaceae bacterium | reverse complement strand
GCGGCGCAGCGAATAGCTTGGCCTATTCGCAAGCCGCGCAACGACGCAGATGAGGCCATTGCGGCGAAACCCGGATGGGACGGGGCTTGCCGGGCGATCTGCTTTGTCGCGCCGCTCGCCAAGGGGGTCTACCATTGGCTTAGCGCCGCTTCGCGCATCTCATCCCGGCAAGCCTCCGTCGCGGCCACGCGGGACTTATGCAGAGGTTCCCTAATGCCGGGTCGGCGCGGCCGCGCCGCACGAGGCGGGCGGTTCTCCGTGTTGCTCGCTGCGACGTCGATGCTTGCGTTGACTTCCGGCGCGCCCGCGGCCGATCCCGCCACCGGCACACCGCCCGAGATCAGGCTGTCGACGGCGCTCGGGCCCGCGTATCCGCAGGGCAAGGCCGGCGAGGTCTGGGCAAGACTGATTCGCGAACGCTCGAACGGACGGCTCGCGGTCAGGCACTATCCCGGAGCCACGCTTTTCCAGCGCGACGCGACGCGCGAGTTCGCGGCGCTGCGCGACGGATCGATCTCGCTGGCCGTCGGATCGGCGCTGGCCTGGTCGCCCGACCTGGTCGAATTGAACGTCTTTGCGCTGCCCTGGCTGGTGCGCGACGGGGCGGCGCTCGACGCACTGGTGGCGAGCCCGGTCGGCGCAGCGCTCGCGGCGCGACTCGAGCCGATGGGCATCGTCGTCGTCGGCTGGTCGGCCAACGGCTTCCGCGAACTCGCCAGCCGGCGCCCGGTGCAGTCACCCGGCGACCTCGCCGGCCTGCGGGTCCGCGCGCCGGCGCTCGAGCTCCTCTACGACACTCTTGCCGCGCTGCGCGCGGTACCGCTGCGGATGAGCGCCGGCGCGGCGAGGACGGCGGCGCTCGGCGACAGGCTCGACGCCGAGGAAACCACGATCGGCGCGTTTCGCGCCTCTCGCGCAGCGTCGTCCGGCCTCGACCATCTGCAGCTCTGGGGCGCGCACGCCGACGCGCTGGTATTCGCGGTCAATCGCCGCGCTTGGGAGGCGCTAGCTCCCGACGACCAGGCATTGGTGCGCCAGACGGCAGCGGACGCGGCAGCCGAAGCGAGCGCGCTGCGCGAGCGCCTGTCCGGCGCCGCTGCGCTGGGCGACGCCGGCCGGCTAGGCGCGATCGTGACGCGCCTGACGCCGGCAGGAAAGGAAGCGTTTCGCAATGCGACCCGAGGCGTCTACGAGCGCTGGGCCGCGATCATCGGCGCCGACCTGGTGGGCGAGGCCGAAGCGGCCGCGTCGTCGAGCGTCGACGCGCCGCGCTAGCCTATCGCGTCAGGCGGCGTAGCGACCGAGCCGCACCGCGGTCTCGCCTCGCTTCGGATGTCGCGTCGGCATGATCAGCACGCAGTCGTCGTGCGGCGTGCTGATCGGCCGTCCGCCGTCGTCGGCGTAGACGGTGCCGGCCCGCGCGATCGTCTGCAGCCCGCGCACCGGGATCGTGAAGCGAAATTCGTCGCTGGCGATGGTCACCGTGTCGGTGACCTCGACCACGCGCTGCGCGAGAGCGCCGTCGCGGCCACCGATCTCGCGCGCGACCCACGATTCGTCGGCCATGCCGAGGTGGCGCAGGAAACGCAGGATCGCGTCGCGGGCGACCACCGGCGCTGCGGCTTCCCAGTGCTGGCCGCATTCGATCAGGAGCGCATTGCGCGGGTCGGCCTGGTCGTCGAAAAACGCGTAGTCGCGCAGCCGCCGTCCTGCCGCGTGCCCGGCATCGACCACGACGTGCTCGGGCACGCCGAGCGCTCGCGCCAGCGCGACGCCTTTCTTGCGCCGGCCGGCCATCGCCAGAGGAGGGCACGGCTCGGACATCGAATGGATGTCGAGCAGGAAATCGATGCGGTCGTACAGCGGCCTCAGCTCGCGGGCGCGCCTCAACTCGACGCTGTCGCGAACCCCGTCGAGGACTTCGGCCGACCACAGGCGGTTGAAGTCCTCGTCGACGCAGCGCGAATCGAACGGCCGCGCCAGGTCGAAGCGTCGATAGGCCTCGACGTTGGCGAATACCAGCGACAGGCTGCCGCGCTGCGGGCGAAAGCCGTCGCGCAGCAAGCGGTCGACGGCGATGGCGCCGCAGACCTCGTTGCCGTGGGTCAGTGCCTGGACCAGCAGGTGCGGGCCCGGCCGCGTCGCGGCGAAGGTCCAGACGTAGCGCAGGCCCGCGTTGCCGGCCGCGTGCCGGCCGAGGTCGGGAAACGCGACCTCGATGCGGGGCGGCGCGGGAGCCGGTGCCGGCGAGTGCGAGGCCGGGTTCAGGTCGCGCAAATGCGATCGGCGAGGCGCCGCATGAACGACTCGCACAGCGCAAGCTGTTCGAGCGACACCCATTCGTTCGGCTGGTGCGCCTGCTCGATGTGCCCCGGCCCGCAGATGATCGCGGCGATGCCGGCACGGTGGAACAGCCCGGCCTCGGCGACGAACGACACCTTGCCCAGATCGTGCGATCCGCTACACTCGCGGCCGAGGTCGGCGAGGTCGCTCGCGCCGTGGGTGTCGAACCCCGGCGACGCCGAGATCAAGTCGAACTCGATGTAGCTGGCCGGGCACACGGCGTGCATCTCCGGCAGCAGCGTCGCGGCGAAGCGCCGCACCTCTCCCAGCAGCGCGTCGGGATCGTCGAACGCCAGGTGCCGGAACTCGAAGTCGAAGGTGCAGTCGCGCGGGATGATGTTGAGCGCGGTGCCGCCGCGGATCACTCCCGTATGCACCGTCGTGTAAGGTACGTCGTACGCGGCGTCGAAGCGGCCGCGTTCGCGGAAGCGGCGCGCCATCTGGGTGAGAAAAGCAACGATCTCGCAGGCGACCTGCACCGCATTGACGCCGCGCGGCGTCAGCGACGAATGCGCCTCGTGGCCGCGCACGCGGCAGCGATGGCTCTTCTTGCCCTTGTGCGCGACGACCAGTCGCATCCCGGTCGGTTCGCCGACGATGCAGCCCGACGGCGCGATGCCGCGCGCGCCGATGTCGTCGATCAGACGGCGCACGCCGACGCAACCGACTTCCTCGTCGTACGACAGCGCGAAATGCAGCGGCCGCTTGAGGCCGCGGCGCAGGAATTCGGACACGAACGACAGCCCGATTGCCGAGAAGCTCTTCATGTCGGCGACGCCGCGGCCGTACAGCCGGTCGTCCTTGACCGTCGCGCTGAACGGGTCGGTTTCCCAGGGCTGGCCGTCGACCGGGACGACGTCGGTGTGGCCCGACAGCACGACGCCGCCGCGGGTAACATTGCCATCCGTGGCCGGCAGCGTCGCGAACAGGTTGGCCTTGCGCCGATCGTCGTCGAAGGTCAGCTCGCAACCGATGCCGTAGCCGGCGAGGTAGTCGCGCACCCAGTGAATCAGCGCCAGGTTCGAGTCGCGGCTGGTGGTGTCGAATCCGACCAGAGTCCGGATCAGCGGCAGGCCGACGAGCTGCGGGCTGATCGAGGTGACGGCGGCGGGGGCGTTCACTGCGAGGTCGATCGAAATGGAAGGAACAGGATAGGAAGCGGCGGGGTCTATGTCAATGCCGCGTATGTCAGACACCGATAACGAGGTTCCGATGCGGTCTTTCGCCCGCTGGCTGATCGCGCTGGCGCTCGCCGGCACGGCATCGCTGGCGCCGGCGCAGTCGAGGCATCTCGCGCTCGGCGAGATCAAGCTGCCGCCGGGATTCTCGATCGAAGTGCTGGCCCGTCTGGACAATCCGCGGCAGATGGCGCTTGGCGCCGGCGGCACGCTGTTCGTCGGTTCGATGCGCGCCGGCAACGTCTACGCGATCGATCTGCAGCACGGCGCGAAGGTCACGACCATCGCGTCGGGCCTGCAGATGCCGGTCGGTGTCGCTTTTCACGACGGCGCGCTCTACGTCTCGGCGACCGATCGCATCCTTCGCTTCGACGACATCGAGCACCACCTTGCCGCGCCCAGACCGGTGCTGGTCAGCGATCGCTTCCCGAAGGACACCCACCACGGCTGGAAATTCATCGCCTTCGGTCCCGACGGCAAGCTCTACGTGCCGGTCGGCGCACCTTGCAACATCTGCGAGCCCGACCGCGATCGCTACGCCGTGCTGATGCGGATGAACCCGGACGGGTCGGGGCTCGAGGTGTTCGCACGCGGCATACGCAACAGCGTCGGGTTCGACTGGGATCCGCGGACGCGCGAGCTGTGGTTCACCGACAACGGCCGCGACCTGCTCGGCGACGACGTGCCGCCGGACGAGCTCGACCATGCGCCGAAGTCCGGGATGGACTTCGGCTACCCGTACTGCCACGCCGGAACCATCGCCGATCCCGAGTTCGGCCGCCGCCGCTCCTGCGCCGAGTCCACACCGCCGGCCCAGGCGCTCGGCGCGCACGTCGCGCCGCTGGGCATGCGCTTCTACAGCGGTCGCCAGTTTCCGCCGTCGTATCGCGGGCAGATCTTCATCGCAGAGCACGGCTCGTGGAATCGCAGCCGCAAGGTCGGCTATCGCGTCTCGCTGGTGCGAATCGAGGGCGGCAAGGCGGTCTCGTACCAGCCTTTCGCCAGCGGCTGGCTGCAGGGCGAGCAGGCGTGGGGCCGCCCAGCCGACGTGCTCGTCATGCCGGACGGCTCGCTGCTCGTTTCCGACGACTACGCCGGAGCGATCTACCGCATCAGCTACGCGGGCTAGGCGGGCTAGCGCCAGTCGCGGCGCCAGCCGTGGTGCCAGTACCGATAGCGGTACGGATGCGCGTAGACGATGCGCGGGCCGTAAACGTACGGCGCAGGATAGACCGCCGCGGGCTGGTAATAGGTGACCGGCGGCGCGTAGACGACCGGCGGCGCTGCGTAGCCGTAAGCGCGCGGATAGCCGTAGTTCGAATATCCGACGCCAAAGCCCGGCGCACCGATCGAGATCGAAAAGAACTCCCTGGCCGATGCGGTGGACGCGACCGTGGCGCCGGCGACGGCCAGCGCGGCCGCAGCGGCAATCGTGGCAAGGCGACGTTTCATCATGAGCTCCTCTGTCGATGATCGCGAATATGCGCGATGGTCTTCTCAACGTTCGATAGACCGCCTCGTTGACCGGGAGTTTCTGCGCAGGAACAGGCGGTTACATTCGGTTACCAATGCGCTATGCTGACGGTCGTAGGCCTGCCAGGGGGGAACACATGACGCTGCAGCACCGCGGGCTCGCCCGCCTGCTCGCCGCCGCGTGCTGGACGCTGGCGGCGAGCCTGGCCTGCGCCGCCGACCTGACGATAGGCATCGGCGCCGACGTGACGTCGATCGACCCGCACTACCACAACGTTACGCCGAACAACAACGTCGCCGCCCATATCTTCGACTATCTGGTGCTGCGCGACGAGCGGCAGAAGCCGATCCCCGGCCTGGCCGTGTCGTGGCGCACTGTCGATCCGCTGACCTGGGAGTTCAAGCTGCGCAAGGGCGTCAAGTTCCACGACGGAAGCGATTTCACCGCGGCCGACGTCGTCGCCTCGATCGAGCGCGTGCCGACGGTGCCGAACAGCCCGTCGCCGTTCACCGCCTACACCAAGCAGATCAAGGAAATGACGGTGGTCGACCCGTATACGATCCGCTTCCGCACCGCGGCGCCGTACCCGCTGATGCCGACCGACATGACGCAGGTGGCGATCATCTCGGCCAAGGCTGCGAAGGCGAGCACCGAGGACTTCAACAGCGGCAAGGCGGCGATCGGCACCGGCCCGTACAAGCTCGTCCGTTACGCCAAGGGCGATCGCATCGAGCTCGAGCGCTACGACGGCTACTGGGGCGGCAGGACGCCGTGGCAGAAAGTGACGCTGCGGCTCCTGCCCAACGATGCCTCGCGGGTGGCCGCGCTGCTCGCCGGCGACGTGCAGGCGATCGAGTACGTGCCGACCTCCGACGTGGCGAAAATCCGCGCCGACAAGAGACTGAACGTCTACAAGGTCATCGCCGACCGGCTGATCTACCTGCACCTGGACAGCGATCGCGACGTCTCGCCGTACGTCACCGACAAGGACGGCAAGCCGCTGGCCAAGAATCCGCTCAAGGACGCCCGCGTGCGCAAGGCGATCTCCAAGGCGATCAACCGCGCGGTGATCGTCGACAAGGTGATGGAGGGCGAAGCGGTGCCAGCCGGGCAGTTGCTGGCCGACGCGATGTTCGGCACGACCAGGAACCTCAAGGTCGAGCCTTACGACCCGGCCGGCGCGAAGAGGCTGCTCGCCGCAGCGGGCTACCCCGACGGCTTCGGGCTGACGATTCACTCGCCGAACAATCGCTACGTCAACGACGCCAAGATAGCGCAGGCGGTGGCACAGATGCTGACCCGGATCGGCATCGCGACCAAGGTGGAGACGATGCCGTCGGCGACCTACTTTCCGCAGGCGACCGAGCGCAAGTTCAGCTTCATGCTGGTCGGCTGGAGCTCGGGCACCGGCGAGGCATCGAGCCCGCTCAAGGCGCTCGTCGCGACCTACGACCGGGACAAGGGGTTCGGCACCGCCAACCGCGGCCGCTACTCGAATCCGAAAGTCGACGCGCTGCTCGAGCAGGCGCTCTCGACCGTCGACGATACCAGGCGGGAAGCGCTGCTGCAGCGGGCGACCGAGATCGCGATCAACGATACCGGCATCATCCCGCTGCACTTCCAGGTCAACCTGTGGGCGACGCGCGATGGCATCACCTACATTCCCAGGACCGACGAGAATACGCTGGCGCACAAGTTCCGCCCGGCGAAATGAGTGAGACGGCGCCATCGCGGCTGGAAGGGACGGCGTCGGTCCACGCCGCGCGTCCGACGATCTCGATCGTCCTGCCGCTCTACGACCGCCGCAACGCCGGCTGGGGTTCGCTTCGCTCCGCGCTGGGGCAGCGTTTCCCGCGCCGGCACTTCGAGGTCGTCGCGGTTCTGGGACAGGAAAGCGCGCGAAGCGCCGAGGATCCGGACGTCGAGGCGATGCTCGCCGGCTGCGACGCGGTGGTGCACAGCGGCGTCGACGACACGGTGCCGGCCAACGAAATCCGGCTTTTCCTCGCCGGCTACCGCCGCTCGCGCGGCGACCTGATCTTCTTCTGCGAGGGGCATACGGTCCTGCACGACGATTGCTGCGCGCTGATCGACGAGCACTTCGCGCTCCATCCGCAATGCGACATCGGCTGGGCACCGCGGCTCGACCACGCCGACTCGCCGCTGGGCAGACTGGTCGCGATGCACAACAAGCGTCACGAGGGGCGCGCTGCCAGCGCCGGGACGTTTACGCTCGGCGCCAGCAGCGTCATCCGGAGATCGGTGCTGGAAGCGCTGGGTGGCCTCGATCCGCGCTATCTGCGCTTCAGCGAGACGGCGCTGTACCACCGAGCGTTGCGCCGGCACGTCGTCGTCGGCCGGATCCGCGCGCCGCTGGCCACGCACTACGACGACATGCCGGCGGAGCACTGGCGCCGCCTCGCGATCGACGCCGGCGCGGCGCGCTATGCCTACTATGGCGACGTGCTCGCGCGCGGGCCGCGCGGCGAGTCGACGATTCGGCATCGCGCGTACCTGTACGCCAGGAGCGCGTGGCTGGCGGCGTTGCTGGCGCCGTTGCTGCGCCTGACCGGCGGCGCCGCGCTGTGGCTGGCGACGCAGGCGCTGCGCTCGAGTGCGGCGCTCGCCTACCGCTGCTATCTGCTGGCGCTGGGTTGTACCGACCTGGGGGGCTACTGCCGCGCGGCTCGCGCTAGCCGGTCGTGATCGACCGCTCGATGCCGGCGACGATCGGCCCGGCGTCGGCGGCGCCGAGCCGCCTGACCAGCGCCTGTGCAAGCTCGGGCAGCAGATCCTTCAGATCGCGCAGATTCTGCGCCCGCTTCACCCGCATCGTCATCGAATAGCCGCGCAGCCCGAGGTGCGTGCCGATCGCCTCGTCGATCTGCCGGCGCGCGGCGGCGAAGCGGTTGATCTCGTCGTCGCTCCCGGACGACGGCGCACCGGTCGACGACGGCGCGCCGAACCGTCGCGCGATCAATCCGACGCGCTCGAGGGTGGCGAACGCCGTCGCGTCGGCGCGCACCGCCCTGGCCCGGTCGAGCACCTCGGCCACCGTGCGATTGCCGTCGACCATGATCAGCAGGCTGCGCAAGCTCGTCGGAAGGTTGTGCGTGCGCTCCTTGATCTCGCGCAACCCTTCCTCGGTCTTGGCGTAGATCTCGTCGGGATTCATCGCCTGATCTTTCCCTCGCCTCCCGCGCGCCGGGCAAGCCGGATCGGGGCGATTATAGATGAGGCCGACGTATGTGCGCGCAACGCAACGGCGATTGCACGCTACAGGCTGCATAGTCCCGCTTTCCGGTTTGTGGAATAATCGAGCCGCAATCGTGCGTCCGCCATGCTCGACTCATCCCTGATTTCGGCGTTCGAAAGCATTCTGCCGCCTTCGGCCATCGTCGCCACGGGGGAAGGGACGCGGCCTTACGAATGCGATGGCCTGCCGCTGTTTCGCCAGCAGCCACTGGCAGTGCTGCTGCCCGACGACGAAGCGCAGGTCGTCTCGATCCTGCGGCTTTGCCACGCCGTCCGGTTGCCGGTCGTTGCGCGCGGCGCCGGCACCGGCTTGTCGGGCGGTGCCACGCCGGACCGCGACGCCATCGTGCTGTCGCTGGCCAAGTTCAATCGCATCCTGTCGATCGATCCGCTGGCCCGGAGCGCGGTCGTGCAGCCGGGCGTGCGCAATCTCGCCATTTCGGAAGCCGTGGCGAGCCACGGACTCTATTACGCGCCCGACCCGTCGTCGCAGATCGCCTGTACGATCGGCGGCAACGTGGCCGAGAATTCCGGCGGCGTGCACTGCCTGAAATACGGCCTCACCGTGCACAACGTGCGTCGGGTCCGGGCGGTCCTGATCGACGGCGATATCGTCGAGTTCGGCGGCGATGCGCTCGATGCCGCAGGGTATGACCTGTTGGCGCTGTGCAACGGCTCGGAGGGACTGCTGGCGGTGATCACCGAAGTCACCGTGCGACTGACGCCGAAACCGCAGCAGGCGACCTGCGTCCTGGCCGCCTTCGACGATCTGGAACGGGCGGCGGACGCGGTGGCCGCCATCATCGGCGCCGGGATCGTCCCGGCGGGGCTGGAGATGATGGATCGGCTGACCATCGGTGCGGTCGAGCCGTTCGTGCAGGCCGGGTACCCGCAGGACGCCGCCGCGATCCTGCTCTGCGAATCCGACGGCGCGCCGGACGAGGTGGACGACGAGATCGCTCGCGTCGAGGTGCTGCTCGGGGCGAACGGCGCGACGGCGGTCCAGGTCTCGCAAAGCGAAGCGCAACGCCTGAAGCTCTGGTCGGGGCGCAAGGCGGCGTTCCCGGCCGCCGGCCGCATCTCCCCGGACTACTATTGCATCGACGGCACCATTCCGCGCCGTGCGCTCGCCGGCGTGCTGAAGCGGATCGAGGAACTATCGCAGGAATTCGGCCTGCGTTGCATGAACGTGTTTCATGCCGGCGACGGCAACCTGCATCCGCTGATCCTGTTCGACGCCAACGTGCCAGACGAGGTCGCCAGGACCATCGCCTTCGGCGCCCGCATCCTCGAGCTTTGCATCGAGGTCGGCGGAACGATCACCGGCGAGCACGGCGTCGGCCTGGAGAAGATCGACCAGATGTGCAGCCAGTTCGGCGCCGGCGAGCTCGAGCGCTTCCATGCGATCAAGCGCGCGTTCGACGCCGACGGGCTGCTCAACCCGGGCAAGGCCGTGCCGCTCTTGCACCGCTGCGCCGAGATGGGCCGCATGGTCGTGCACGGCGGTGCGCTGCCGCACGCCGAGCTACCGCGGTTCTAGCTCTGATGGATTCACCGGTCATCGTTCGTCCCGGGCCCGATGTCGTCGGCCGCCTGGTCGAGCGGATCCGCGGCGACTACGGCGAGCGCGCGGTCACCGCGCAGGCGGTGCGCGAGCACCACAGCCACGGCGAGGGCCTGGCCGACGCCGCGCTGCCGGACGTGGTCGTGTTTCCGCGCAGCAACGACGAGGTGGCGGCGATCGTGCGACTGTGCGATGTCGCGCGGGTCCCGGTGATCGCGTTCGGCGTCGGCACCTCGCTCGAGGGCCACGTCGCGGCGCTCTACGGAGGCGTCTGCCTCGACCTGTCGCAGATGGATCGCGTGCTCGAGATCAACGCCGAGGATCTCGATTGCCGGGTCCAGGCCGGCGTCACCCGCGAGCAGCTCAACGCCGAGCTCAAGGGCAGCGGACTCTTCTTTCCGATCGATCCCGGCGCCAACGCGACGATCGGCGGCATGGCATCGACCCGCGCCTCGGGCACCAACGCCGTGCGCTACGGCACGATGCGCGAGAACGTCATGGGCCTGACCGTCGCCGCCGCCGACGGCAGGCTGATCCGTACCGGCGGCCGGGCGCGCAAGTCGAGCGCCGGCTACGACCTGACGCGGCTGTTCGTCGGCGCCGAAGGAACGCTCGGCGTCATCACCGAGATCCAGCTCCGCCTGTACGGAGTTCCCGAGGCGGTATCGGCGGCGGTGTGCCAGTTCGCCGATCTGGCGGGCGCGGTCAACGCGGTGATCGCGGCGATGCAGACCGGCATTCCGATGGCGCGCATCGAGCTGCTCGACGAGGTGCAGATGGAGGCCTGCATCCGCTACTCGAAGCTGGAAGGATTCAAGCCGCTGCCGACGCTGTTCTTCGAGTTCCACGGCAGCGAAGCGGGCGTAGGCGAGCAGGCCGCCGCGATGCGCGCGATCAGCGACCAGTTCGGCGGCAGCGAGTTCCAGTGGGCGACCAACCAGGAGGACCGCACGCGGCTGTGGAAGGCGAGACACGCCGCCTACTACGCGGCACTGGCGCTCGAGCCGGGGACGACCAGCCTCGCCACCGACGCCTGCGTGCCGATCTCGAGGCTCGCCGAATGCATCCTGGCGACGCGAGCCGATATTGAACGAAGCGGGTTGACGGCGCCGATCGTAGGCCACGTCGGCGACGGCAATTTCCACCTGATCGTGCTCTACCACGCCGGCGATCCGGACGAGCGCCGGCGCGCCGACGATCTGGCGCACGCGGTCAGCTTGCGGGCGATCACGATGGGCGGCACCTGCACCGGCGAGCACGGCATCGGCTGGCACAAGCTCGACCTGCTGACGCAGGAGCACGGCGACGCGGTCGATCTGATGCGGTCGATCAAGCGGGCGCTCGATCCGCACGGGATCATGAATCCGGGCAAGACGGTCCCGTTCTGACGGGTGCAAGCGGTGTACACGCTCTATATCGGCAACAAGAATTACTCGTCCTGGTCGCTGCGCGCCTGGGTTCTGCTCAAAGCCTTCGACGTGCCGTTCCGCGAGGAGCGGATCACGCTCTACGAGCCGGGCTCGCCCGAGCGCATCCGCGCCCGCTCGCCGTCCGGTCGATTGCCCTGCCTGCACGACGGCGCGACGGTGGTCTGGGATTCGCTGTCGATCGCCGAGTATCTGGCCGAGCGCCACGCCGGCATGTGGCCTGGCGACTCGCGCTCGCGCGCGTGGGCGCGCTCGGCAGCCGCCGAGATGCATTCCGGCTACAGCGATCTGCGCAACGAGTTCGGAATGAACCTGCGGGTCAAGGAAGCGCGCAAGGCTTCGCCGGCGGTGGCGGCCGACATCGCGCGCATCACCGGGCTGTGGCGCGAAGGTCGCGAGCGTTACGGCGATGGCGGCGAGTACCTGTGCGGCGGCTTCGGCATCGTCGATGCGTTCTACTGCCCCGTAGCCTTCCGTTTCGCGAGCTACGGCGTCGATCTCGACCCGGTGGCAGGCGCGTATCAGCAGGCGCTGCTCGCCCTGCCGGCGATGCGCGAGTGGGCGGCCGACGCGGCTCGCGAGACCGAGCGCATCCCGAGGCTCGACCAGCCGGCCGCCGACGCGACCGCGGCGATGCACGGATCGCCCCGAGGATGAGCGAACTCCTGGCCGCCTGGCGCGAGCGGGTGCGCATGGCGGCCGCGGCGAAGATGCCGCTGCGCATCGTCGGCGGCGGCAGCAAGGACTTCTACGGGCAGCAGCTCGCCGGTGAAGTCTTCGACGTCAGCGCCTACGCCGGAATCGTCGACTACGACCCGACCGAGCTGGTGATCACCGCGCGCTGCGGCGCGAAGGTCGCCGACGTCGAGCGGACGATGACCGAAGCGGGGCAGATGCTCGGCTTCGAGCCGCCGCGCTTTGCCGCCGGCGCGACGATCGGCGGCTGCGTCGCCGCCGGCCTGTCGGGTCCGCGACGCGCCTACGCCGGAGCGGTGCGCGACCTGGTGCTCGGCGTGCGCCTGCTCGACGGACAGGGCGAAGATCTGTCGTTCGGCGGCCGGGTGATGAAGAACGTCGCTGGGTTCGACGTGTCGCGGCTGGTCGCGGGATCGCTCGGCACGCTGGGCGTGATCCTCGAAGTCTCGATCAAATGTCTGCCGCTGCCGCGGGTCGAGACGACGCTAGCGTTCGAGCTTCCCGCCGACGAGGCTTTGCGCAAGGTCAACCAATGGGGCGCGACGTCGCTGCCGCTGTCGGCGACCTGCTGGCACGGCGAACGCCTTCGGGTGCGCCTGTCGGGCGCCGAGAGCGCGGTCGCGGCGGCGGCGAAGCGGCTGGGTGGCGAAGTCGACAGCGATGCGACCGCGTTCTGGGCCGCGGTGCGCGACCAGACGCACGAATTCTTCGTGCCCTGCTGCGGCGTCGATTCGATGTCCGGGGGTGCCGCAGCGCCTGCGCTCTGGCGACTGTCGGTCGGCGCGACCGCGCCGCATGCCGGGCTCGGCGCGGCGACGATGATCGAGTGGG
>DATEFZ010000042.1:0-3874 GCA_035280325.1 Casimicrobiaceae bacterium | reverse complement strand
TGGCGCGCGGGGCCCCTCGCCGGGTAGCTCGCGCGGCAGCCTCCTGCGGCGCACGCGTAGATTGAAGCGCCGGCGAGTCGGCCGCTCCGCCGCGACTCGCAATTCCCCGTCGATCCCCGCGCTGGCGCGCGGGGCCCCTCGCCGGGTGGCTCGCGCGGCTACTTTCGCTTCGGCTTCCAGAGCCCGAGCATCGCGCCGGTCGGGTCGACGATGATCGACAGCCAGCCGGCGTCCATCACCTCGGTGACGCCCTTCATCACCTTGGCGCCGAGCGACGCCGCCTTCTTGGTCGAGGCCTCGATGTCGTCGACCAGCACGTACGCCATCCACATCGACGGCGCGTTGGGCATCGGGCTTTTCATCATGCCGCCGCCGGTGCCTTCGCCGACGCCGATCATCGTGTAGCTCTCGCCGCCGCCCATCGGCATGTCGTCGAGCTTCCAGTCGAACAGCTTGGTGTAGAAGGCTTTCGCCTTGGCGAGGTCGGTGGTGGCGAGCTCGACGTGCACGAATGGATTGGCCATGGGTGAGATCTCCGTGTTGGTTGGTCGATCGATCAGCGAGCGAGGTAGCGGCCCAGGCGATCCAGGCAGCCGTCCCAGCCGTGCTGATGCTTGTCGCGGGCTTCGCTGTCGGCAAAGCGCTGGTGGGTGAGCAGGACTTCGCTGCCGTCGCCCGCGGGCCTGAACTCGACCGTCACCAGCGACTCGCGTTCCGGCGTCGAATCCCAGGCCCAAGTGTAGACCAGCTTCTTGCCGGGGACGATCTCCCGGTACACGCCGGACAGCTTGTGCAACTCGCCGTCGGGAGCGCGAAATACGATCCCGTAGCGGCCGCCGGGCTTCAAGTCGAGCGCGACGTCGGTTTCGCCGAAATCGTCGCTCGGCGCCATCCAGTATTTCATTTTTTCGGGGTCGATGAACGCCTCGTAGACGGCGGCGATGGGCGCTTTGTAGCTGCGCCGGATCTGGAGGCTGGTTTTCTCGTCGGTGATGGTTTCCATGTCTCGTTCTCCTGTTGATCCAGAAACGCGCCCAGACGGTCGAGCCGCGCATTCCAGAATTCCTCATGGCGCTCCAACCAGTCGAGCGCACTGTTCATCGCTCCATCCTTCAGGTGACAGGTCACGACGCGTCCGGTCTTGCGGCGCTCGATCAACCCGGCATCGACCAGGATGCCTACGTGCTTGATGAATCCCGGCAGCGACATGCCGAAAGGTCTGGCCAGCTCGCCGACCGAGCGGTCGCCGCGGCGCAGCGCCATCAGCACCGCCCGCCGGGTCGGATCGGCCAGGGCGCCGAAGACGGCGTCGAGCCGATCGCGTGAATACTGAACCATTGGGTTAAGTATGTACCGGTTGCCGCGGCCGTGTCAACCCCCCGGAGTTTTGCCCGCTGACGCGAGCCCGAGCCCTCGCTAGTCCCGTTTGAACCAGGTCGCCTGCAGGAAGACGATCACCAGCCCCGCCGCCTTCAGCACGTAGGCGATGAAACGGGCGATCGCTGCGGTATGGTCGCTGGTCGGGAACAGCAGCCACTGCTTGCCGATGTCGAACGCCGCATCGATACCGATGCCGACCAGGCCGATGGCGAGACCGGCCAGCGTCAGCCGTCCCCACGTGCTGCCGAGCAGTCGATCCCATTGATAGGCATTCCTGCCGGCGGCCTCGGCGGTGACGGCTTGCACCTGGTCGGCGGCGAGACCGAGCTCGCCGATGCCGAGCCAGATCGTCGTCCCGGCGGCTCCTTCGCGCAGGCTGATCCTGTAGACGCCGGATCGCCGGTCGTCGTTGCGGGTCAGGCGGACGTAGCGCGCCTCGCGCAGCGAGCCATTGGCCCAGGTCTGCGCCGGCACCGAAGCCTGTCCCGATGGCGACCAGTCGGCCTTGCCGCGCGCGTCGAAAGCCTCAGCCACGCCGCACCAGTGCGGCACGCAGTCCGCGCAGGATGCCGAGGGTCTCGCTATCCCGCACTTCGAGCCGGTCGGCGATCGCCATCGCGCAGCGCATCAGCTCCTGCCCGTCGCCGCTCAGACGCTGCCAGACCCGCGCCGATTCGCCTTCGAGCGCCGATGCGGGCAGGTCGCGGTATTCGCGGGCGGCTTCGGCCACCCACCACCACGAGTCGCCGCGCCCTTCGAAGTACTGTCGGGCCGAGCGGATCGGCCGCGCCAGCTCGATCAGCTCTTCGGATATGTCGCGCAATGCGTCCTCGTCGCCGCTCTGCAGCACCGCGGCGGTCGCGAGCAGGGTGACATCGCAGAGCACGCAGATCCAGCGCGGATAGCTGGCGTCGCGAACGGCGTGGCCCTGGCAGGCGAGCACGCTGCAAAGCTTGCACACGCCGAGCGCGTCGCCCGCCTCGGTGTGGGGTATCGTCTTGTTGCCGATAGCGCACAGATAGCAGCTCGCGGCCACGCCAGGACTCCGGTGGAGCGCCCGCCGGCGCTCGGTAAAAAAGCTTACGCCGAAAATGCCGTCGCGAGGCGGGGTGGCTTCCGATCGCGACATTCCGGCCGGTCGGCGGGTCCGGCGATCGCGTACACTGGCGCGATCGTCCGCCGGCGGCTCGGCCAGGGAGGAAAGCGATGGCAATGCGCTTGGCGCAGATCGGATGCGCGCTGGTGATGGCGACGGTGTTCTGCCTGGCGAACGCGGCGCTGGCGGCGGAGATCGGCCAGATCAAGACGGTCAAGGGCCGCGTCACCGTCGAGCGCGGCGGCCACGAGATTCCCGGCTGGATCGGGACCCGGCTCCTCGAATCCGACGTCGTGAAGACCGGCGCCAACAGCGCGGTCGGCATCACGATGGACGACGACACGCTGCTCTCGGCGGGGCCCGACAGCGTCTTGTCGCTCGACCGTTACGCCTTCGAGCCGACGACCGCGAAGGGCCGGTTCGACGCCACGCTCAACCGCGGCACGCTGGCGGTGATCTCGGGCCGCATCGCCAAAAGCGCGGTCGACGCGATGACGGTGCGCACGCCGACTGCGATCCTCGGCGTGCGCGGCACCGAGTTCGTCGTCAGCGCCGATGACTGAATCCACCGCGGCGCGCGTTGCTGCGCTCACCCTCGGCGCGGCGTTGCTCGCCGCCTGCGCGAGCAGCACCGTGGTCTTGCTGCCGGAAAAGGATGGCCGCGCCGCTTCGGTCGCGGTCGAGCGCGACGGCAACAAGGTCGTTCTCGAAGAGCCGTACGCGGCCGCCAGGACGGGCCCGTTCGGCCCGCGCAGCTATCGCTCGAGCCCGGAGGAAGTCCGGCAGCAATTCGGCACGGCGCTCGCCGCCCAGCCGGCTCGCGCCGCCGCCTTCACGCTCTATTTCGTCGAGGGAACGGACGAGCTCACCGACCAATCGAAGCGCGAGGTCGACGACATCCTCGCCGAGATTGCGCGCCGGCCGGTGCCCGACGTGCTGGTGGTCGGACACACCGATGCGGTCGGCAACGACCAGGCCAACGACGCGCTGGGCCAGCAGCGGGCCGACAGCGTACGCGCCGCGCTGCTCGCGCGCGGCGTCGCGCCGCATAACGTCCAGGCCATCTCGCGCGGCAAGCGCGAGCTCGCGGTGCCGACACCCGACGGGGTCGCCGAGCCGCGCAACCGGCGCGTTGAGATCCTGGTGCGTTGACTCTCAGGCCGGCAGGTCGCCAGCGCGGCCACGCGGGGCGCGTTCAGAGCTTAGAGAACCTCTGCATAAGTCCCGCGTGAGCGGCGCGACAAAGCAGATCGCCCAGCAAGCCCCGTCCCGTCCGGGTTTCGCCGCAATGGCCTCATCTGCGTCGTTGCGCGGCTTGCGAATAGGCCAAGCTATTCGTTGCGCCGCGACGCCTCGCATCTGAAGCCATTGCGGCAGAAACGCGGCTCATGTGGGACT
>DATEFZ010000041.1:0-6242 GCA_035280325.1 Casimicrobiaceae bacterium | reverse complement strand
ACCGTGCTGCCGCGCAAGTCGTGGATCGCGCCGGCCGCGGTGGCGGATCCCGCCGCCATCGCCTCGGCCGACACGTGCCGATCGAAGATCGAGACGCATTTCGCGACCTCGTCGCAGGCGCAGCTCGTCGCCGGCCTCGCGCGCGCCGCCGACGGTGTCTGGCGCGAGACGGTGCGCATCTTCGTGGTTTCGCCGCGATGGCCGCAGGCTGCGGCGGCGAGCTGAATGGCGGCAATGTCTGGCAGACCGCATGCGCAATGCGGCAGCATGATGGCGAAGCGTGCCGGGTTGCGCGGATCGGTCGACTGGCCTAGCATTCGCCACCCGGCTGCGCTCGTGTTCGCCCCGAGGCAGATCCATTCAGCGAAAGCCACTGCCCGAAAAGACCCGCCATGTTGAATGCCTCGCTTCGTCGTTGTCTTCCCGCGCCCGGCTTCGCGCTCGGTGCCCTGCTCGCCGTCGCTTGCGCGGCCGCGGCCGCACCGCTCCCGGTCGAGACCTTTTTCAAACGGCCGCAGTACGGCACGCCGGAGCTGTCGCCGAGCGGGCGGTACCTGGCGGTGACGACGCCGGTCAACGGCCGGCTCAATGTCAGCGTAATCGATCTCGACAATAAGAAGGCTGTGGCGATCACTTCGTTCACGACCGCCGACGTCTTCGCGATCACCTGGCTCACCGACGATCGGATGGTCATCACGGCCGGCGACCTGCAGCGCGGCACCGGCGAGCCGCCGCGATACTTTGGCATCTTCGCCGTCAATCGCGACGCATCGCAGCCGATGGCGATCAGTAAGCGCTTTGCGCAAAGGCCGGGCACCGAAATCGGCTTCGAGCGTATTCCTCGCGTCAGGTTCGTCCGCGAGATTCCGGGCATCAACGACGTCCTGCTCGCCAGCAACGATCGCTCGGAAGACAGCCTCGACCTGTATCGCTACGACACGCTGACCGGGCAGAAGAAGTTGTTGTCTTTCGACTCGCCCGGAAATGTGAGCCGCTGGATTGCCGATTTCGACGGCGTGCCGCGGGCTGCGGTCAGCGACGATCTGCGCCACGACAAGTCGGCGATCTATGTGCGCGGCAACGCGAGCGACGGCTGGCAGCAGATCGAGGAGGCAGCGCTCGACCGCCTGAAATCCACGCCGCTCGGTTTCAGCCCCGACGGCAAGACGCTGTACATCGAGTCGCGCCGCGACGGCGACCGCGACGAGCTGTACGAGTACGACGTTGCTTCGAAGAAATGGACTGTTCTGGCCAAGCATCCCGAGCGCGATATCGATGCCCGGTTCGTCAGCGACCTCAAGGAGCGCAAGCTGTTCGGGTTCACGTACGAAGACGACAAGCCGGGAAGCGTGTGGTTCGATCCCGACTGGGCCAGGATGCAGAAGAGCGTCGACGCCGCCCTGCCGGACACCGTGAACCTGCTGCAGAGGCGCGGTGATCGCTGGATCGTCGTCGCCTACTCCGACCGCGACCCGGGCGAAGTCTATCTGCTCGACGACAAGACGATGAAGATGGAGAGACTTTTCTCGTACGAGCCCGATATCCATCCATCCGACATGGCGCCGATGCGGTGGGTGCGCTACAAGGCGCGCGACGGGCTGGTGATCCCCGCACTGCTGACGGTCCCGCGCGGCGCGGAAGGAAAGCGTGTCCCTCTGATCGTCCACATCCACGGCGGCCCGAACGTCCCGACCAACTCCTGGGGCTATAACCCCGAAGTCCAGTTCCTCGCCTCGCGCGGCTACGCGGTGCTGCAGCCGCAGTTCCGCGGCACCGAGGGATTCGGCTGGAAGCTGGAGTCTGCCGGTTTCCGTAAATGGGGCGACGAGATGCAGGACGACCTCGAGGACGGCGTCAAATGGGCGGTGGCGCAGGGCATCGCCGATCCGGACCGCGTCTGCTTTTTCGGCGCCAGCTACGGCGGCTATGCGTCGGCGTGGGGTGCGATCAAGAATGCGAAGCTCATCAAGTGCGCGGTCGATTACGTTGGCGTCACCTCGATCGACTACCTGTTCGACAACGCGCAGACCGACCTTTCCGAGCTGGCCGAGAAGTCGACGCTGATGGCCGAGCACATCGGCGATCCGAAGACCGAGCGCGAGCGCTTCAAGCGAGTCAACCCGCTGGACAACGCCGACAAGGTCGGCGTGCCCATCCTGCTCGCCTACGGCGCGCTCGACCTGCGCGTGCCGATCGTGCACGGCACGGCGTTTCGCGCCGCATTGGACAAGTACAACAAGCCGTACGAATGGGTCGTCTACGCCGAGGAAGGCCACGGCTTCAACAAGGACGATAACCTGTTCGACTTCTGGCACCGGGTCGAGCGCTTCCTGGCCAAGTACCTGGGGCCGGCGCCGGCGAGCGCCGCAGCGCACTAGCTCGATCGGGCGCGGCGACCGCTGCGGCGGAGCGCCGCCCGCGGACGAATCGTTAGCGCGGCAGTTCCTTGAGCGCCTCACCGATCTCCTGCACCGTGACGACCTCGATGCCTTCGATCGCCTGACGCGGCTTGTTGGCCGCCGGGATGATCGCTCTGACGAAGCCCAGCTTGGCCGCCTCGCGCAGGCGCTCCTGGCCGCGCTGGACCGGCCGGATTTCCCCCGCCAGTCCGACTTCGCCAAAAACGATAGATTTCGCTCCTAGTGGACTGTTCTTGAACGACGAATAGATCGCCATCAGGACCGCCAGATCGGCCGCCGGCTCGCCGATCCGCACCCCGCCGACCGCATTGACATAGACGTCGAACAGCCCCGTCTCGACCCCGCCGTGGCGGTGCAGCACGGCCAGCAGCAGCGCCAGCCGGGTGAGATCGAGGCCGACCGCGAGCCGCCGCGCCGGTCCATATGCGCCCTGCACCGGGTCGACCAGCGCCTGGACCTCGACCAGCAGCGGCCGCGACCCCTCGATCGTCGCCAGCACCGAGCTTCCCGCGACCGGCTGCGCGTGCTGCGACAGGAACAGCGCCGACGGATTGGCCACGCCCTTCAAGCCCCGCTCGGTCATCGCGAACACGCCCAGCTCGTTGGCGGCGCCAAATCGATTCTTGATGGCCCGCACCAGGCGGAAGCTCGAGTGGGTATCGCCCTCGAAATACAGCACCGTGTCGACGATGTGCTCGAGCACCCGCGGCCCGGCGATCGCCCCTTCCTTGGTGACGTGGCCGACCAGCACGATCGCGACCGCGCTTTGCTTGGCGAGGCGAGTCAGTTGTGCCGCGCACTCGCGCACCTGGGCGACGCTGCCCGGCGCCGACTCGAGCGCCTCGGTGTAGATGGTCTGAATCGAATCGATGACGACGACGCCCGGTTTGAGCGTCTGGATCGCGCCGACGATCGCCTGGAGCTGAACCTCGGCCAAGAGCTCGACCGCGGCATTGACCAGTCCCAGCCGTTGCGCGCGCAGCGCCACCTGCTCGACCGATTCTTCGCCGGTGACGTACAGCGCGCGGCCCAGCCTGCCCGAAGTCCCGAGCGCCGCCATCGCCTGCAGCAAGAGCGTCGACTTGCCGATCCCCGGATCGCCGCCCAGGAGCACGACGCCGCCGGCCACCAGCCCGCCGCCCAGCACGCGGTCGAATTCCTCGATGCCGGTCGGCGTGCGCGCGTTGTCGCGGGCCTCGACGGTGGCGAGAGGGCGCACTTCCGCCGTGGTGCCGGCCAGCGCCTGGAATCGCGACGACGGCGTCGCCGCGATCGCCTCGACCAGCGTGTTCCACTCGCCGCAATTCGGACACTGGCCCTGCCATTTACTGGTCTGGCCGCCGCACTCGGTGCAGGCGTAGGCGGTTTTCGGGCGAGCCATCACCCGCCCCGACTACGGATCGATCGCGGCAACGACAGGCTTGGCTTCGCGCCGCGGCTAGCCGAGCTCATCCGGGTGCACGACAGCGGTGCCGAACTTGCCGACCACCAGCCCCGCCGCCTTGTTGGCGATGCGCACCGCGCTGCCGATGTCGGCGCGGGCGCCGATCAGCGTGGCCAGGGTCGCGATCACCGTGTCGCCGGCGCCCGAAACGTCGAACACCTCGCGCGCCTGCGCCGGGATGTGCTGCGCACCGGCATCGGTGTATAGCGACATGCCTTCCTCGGAACGGGTGATCAGCAGCGCGTCGAGCGCGAGCTCGTGGCGCAGGTTCTGCGCCTTCTCGGCCAGCTCGGCTTCGTTCTGCCAGGGGCCGACGACCTGGCGGAATTCGCCGCGGTTCGGCGTCAGCATCGTCGCGCCGCGATAGCGCAGGAAGGCCTCGCCTTTCGGATCGACCAGCACCGGCGTGCCGGCAGCCCGCGCCGAGGCGATCATGCGCTCGATGTGCGACAGCCCGCCCTTGCCGTAGTCGGACAGCACGACGACGTCGACGTCGCGCACCACCCGCTCATAGTCGGCGAGCTTGTCGGCCAGCGCCTTCGGCGAGGGCTGCGTCTCGAAGTCGATGCGAAGCAACTGCTGCTGGCGCCCGATGACGCGAAGCTTCACCGTGGTCGGCAGCGACGCGTCGCGGTGCAGCGAAGTCTGCACGCTCTCGCCGCGCAACAGGCGCTCGAGCACCCTGCCCGGCTCGTCGTCGCCGACCACGCTGATCAGGGTGACCTTGGCGCCGAGCGCCGACGCATTGCGCGCCACGTTGGCGGCTCCCCCCGGCCGCTCCTCGCTGCGTGCGATCCTGACCACCGGCACCGGGGCCTCGGGTGAGATGCGCTCGACCTCGCCGAACCAGTAGCGGTCGAGCATTGCATCGCCGACCACCAGCACGCGCGTGCGTCGCACCGCGTCGCGGAATTCGGCAAAGCGGCGCGGCGTCTGCGCCATCAGCGGCGTCCGATACCGAAATATTCCAGCCCGGCCGACCGTACCTGGCCCGGATCGAACAGGTTGCGACCGTCGAACAGCAGCGGCTGCCTGAGCCGGCGCTTGAGCTCGGCCAGATCGGGACTTCGAAACTCCTTCCACTCGGTGACCACGACCAGCGCGTCGGCACCATCGACCGCCGCCAGCGGCGACGATGCGAACGACAGCCGCGCCGTATCGGCGAAGACGCGGCGCGCCTCGGCGACGGCCACCGGATCGTAGGCGACGACGACGGCGCCGCGCGAGAGCAGACCGGCGATCAGCGCGCGCGACGGCGCCTCGCGCATGTCGTCGGTGTCCGGCTTGAACGCGAGCCCCCACAGCGCGAACGTCCTGCCGCCGAGCTCGCCGCCGAGCCGGTCGACGATCTTTTCCAGCAGGCGCAGCTTCTGCGCCTCGTTGACCTCGGCCACCGCGGCGAGGATGCGCAACGGCCGTCCGTGCTGCGCCGACGTATGCGACAGCGCCCGGACGTCCTTCGGGAAGCAGGAGCCGCCGTAGCCGGCGCCGGCGTAGAGGAAGTGGTAACCGATCCGCGGATCGGCGCCGATGCCCTGCCGGACGTGCTCGATGTCGGCGCCCAGCGCATCGGCCAGATTGGCCATCTCGTTCATGAAAGATATCCGCGTCGCCAGCATCGCGTTGGCCGCGTACTTGGTCAGCTCGGCCGAGCGAGCGTCCATCACCAGCAGGCGGTCGCGGTTGCGCTGGAACGGCGCGTACACGGCACGCATCTTCGCGATCGCGCGCTCGTCGTCGCTGCCGATGACGATGCGATCGGGGCGCATGAAATCGTCGACCGCCGCGCCTTCCTTGAGAAACTCGGGATTCGACACCACCGCAAACGGAATGTCGGCCTTGCGCGCGGTCAGCGCGGCGGCGATTGCACCGCGCACACGGTCGGCGGTGCCCACCGGAACGGTCGACTTGTCGACGACGATCTTGTAGTCGCGCATGCGGCGGCCGATGTCGGTCGCTGCGGCGAGCACGTGGCGCATGTCGGCCGAGCCGTCGTCGCCGGGCGGCGTGCCGACGGCGATGAACTGCATGCTGCCGTGGCCGACCGCGGCATCGACATCGGTGGTGAAGCGGAGCCGGCCGGCTTCGACGTTGCGCTGGATCATGGCCTCGAGCCCGGGCTCGTGGATCGGCACGCCGCCGGCCTCGAGCATGGCGATCTTGCCCGCGTCGACGTCGAGACACAACACGTCGTTGCCGACTTCGGCCAGGCACGCGCCGGACACCAGCCCGACGTAGCCGGTCCCGATCATCGTGATCTTCACGCTGGTGCCCGCAACGAAGCGTTGATCGCGGCCAGCGCTCGCACCGGGTCGGCCGCTGCGGTGATGGCGCGGCCGATCACCAGGTAGTCGGCGCCGGCGGCGATCGCCTCGACC
>DATEFZ010000040.1:0-19149 GCA_035280325.1 Casimicrobiaceae bacterium | reverse complement strand
CTCGGCTCGACCGCAACCTCGGCAGCGACTTCGCCGGCGCCGACGCGCGTGCTCGACGATTTCGCGACGCTGGCGCCCTGGAACGCCGGCGCGTCCGACGGGGTCCGCGCCTCGATCCATCCGGCGGAAGGCATCGATGGCGGCGCGCTGCGGCTGGATTTCGATCTCGCCGGCACCGCCGGCTACGCGCTGGCCGGCCGCGACCTGGCGCTGGACCTGCCGGATAACTACGAGCTCTCGTTCTATCTGCGCGGTGACGCGCCGGTCAACGATTTCCAGGTCAAGCTGATCGACGCCGGCGGCGAGAACGTCTGGTGGGTCGACCGCCGCGACATGAGCTTGCCGCACGACTGGCGTGAGGTGCGGATCAGAAAACGCGAGATCGAGTTCGCCTGGGGTCCGACGACCGACCGCACCCTGCGTCACGCGGCGCGAATCGAATTCGTCGTCGCCGCGGGCCGCGGCGGCGGCGCCGGCTCGCTCGAGGTAAGCCGGCTGGCGATCCGCGAGCTGCCGCCTGTCCCTTCGATCTGGCCGCGGCCGGCGGTCGATGCATCGTCGTACCGCCCGGGCGGCGAACCGGCGCTCGCGCTCGACGGCAATCCTGCGACGGCGTGGGAGAGCGATCCGGCGTCCGGTCGCGCGCAGGCGCTGACGCTCGACTTCGGCCGGCGGCGCGAATACGGCGGCATCGTCGTGCGCTGGCGCGATCGCGAGTTCGCGCAGCGCTACGACGTCGAGGCGTCCGACGACGGCGTCGCCTGGCGGACGGTGAAGAGCGTGCGCGACGGCGACGGCGGCAGCGACGCGATCGTGCTGCCCGACAGCGAAAGCCGGTTTCTGCGGCTCGCGTTGCGCGACGGCCCGGCGGCGGGCTACGGCGTGGCCGAGATCGAGGTCGAGGAACCCGCCTTCGCCGATTCACCCAACGCCTTCATCGCGGCGCTGGCGCGCGATGCGCCGCGAGGCCGCTATCCGCGCGGCTTTTCGGGCGAGCAGGCGTACTGGACCATCGTCGGTGTCGACGGCGGCGGCGTTGAGACCGGCCTGCTGTCGTCGGACGGCGCGCTCGAGATCGGTCGCGGCGCTTGCTCGATCGAGCCCTTCGTCGTCGACGGCGGCAAGGTGGTGGGGTGGGCCGACGTCGACGCGCAGCCGCTCTTGCCCGACGGCTATCTGCCGATGCCCGGCGTCGTCTGGCGTCGTCCCGACTGGACGCTTCAGGTGTCCACCTTCGCCGCGGGGACGCGCCAGCATGCGCAGCTCGTCGCGCGCTACCAGCTCGCCAACCTGACCGACCGACGCCTGCAACTCGAGCTGGTCCTCGCCGTGCGTCCGTTCCAGGTCGATCCGCCGAGCCAGACGCTGAACGCCGCCGGCGGCGTCAGCGCGATTCACGATATCGCGTGGGATGGCGAAGCGTTGACGGTCAACGGCGAGCGCAAGCTGTTCGCGCTCCAGCACCCGGCGCGAGTCGCCGCGTTTTCGTCCGACCCGGCTGCCGTGCCGAAGCGCATCGCGCAAGCAGCCTGGCCGACGGCCGCGAACGCGCACGACACATCCGGCTATGCTTCCGCCGCGCTCGGCTATAGGTTCGACCTCGCGCCGCACGAGCAGCGCAGCGTCGACGTGGTCGTGCCGTTGTCGGGAACCACCACGCCGCCGGCCTTCGGCGGCCCTTCGCCGAACTGGGTCGAGCACGAGCGCGACGCGGTCGCCGCCGCCTGGCGCGAAAAGTTGAACCGGGTGGTCGTGCGGGCGCCGGTCGCGGCGCAGCCGTTGATCGATACCCTCAGGAGCTCGCTCGGCTGGATCCTGGTCATGCGCGACGGACCGCGACTCACGCCGGGGGCGCGCTCGTACCGGCGCTCCTGGATTCGCGATGGGGCGATGATCGGCGAATCGCTGCTGCGTCTCGGGCACGCTGGCGTCGCCGCCGATTTTCTGCGCTGGTACGCGCCGCAGCAGTTCGCCGGCGGCAAGGTGCCGTGCTGCGTCGATGCGCGCGGCGCCGACCCGGTGCCAGAGCACGACAGCGCCGGCGAACTGGTCTTTCTCGCCGCGGCGATCGACCGCTATACCCACGATCGGGCGCTGGCCAGCGAAATGTGGCCGCACGTCGCCGCGGCGATCGGCTATATCGACGCGCTGCGGCGTTCGGATCGCGCCGGCGACGGCATGCTGCCGGCGTCGATCAGCCACGAAGGCTATTCGGCCAGACCCGTGCACTCGTACTGGGACGACTTCTGGGCGCTCAAGGGCTACGACGGCGCGATCGAGCTGGCCACGACGCTCGATCGAAGCGAAGACGCCGCGCGATGGCGGGTCACGCGCGACGGCTTCCGGCAGGAGCTCGCCCGATCGCTGCGCGACACCGCCGCGCGCCACGGCATCGACTATCTGGCCGGATCGGCCGAGCTGGGCGATTTCGATCCCGCCTCCTCGGCCATCGCCTTCGCGCCGCGCGGCGACATCGCGGCCGTGCCTCGCGAGTTGATCGCGCCGACGTTCGACCGCTACTGGCGCCAGTTCGTCGCCCGGCGCGACGGCGACGCGCCGTGGGACGCCTACACGCCGTACGAGATCCGCATCGCCGGCGCATTTCTGCGCCTCGCGGAGCCGGAGCGCGCGCAGGCGCTGCTGGCGTATTTCCTGTCCGACCGCCGCCCGCTCGCCTGGAACCAATGGGCCGAGGTCGTCGGCCGCGATCCGACGCGTCCGCGCTTCATCGGCGACATGCCGCACGGCTGGGTCGCCGCCGATTTCATCCGCGCCGCGCTCGACCTGTTCGCCTACCAGCGCGAGTCCGACCAGGCGACGATGATCGCGGCCGGCATCCCCGCGTCCTGGCTCGACGGGCGCGGCGTCGCGGTCGAGCGCCTGGCGACACCGTACGGCAGCCTCGGCTACACGATGCGCAGGAACGGCACGCGCCTGACGCTGCACATCGACGCCGGATCCGGCACGCCGCCCGGCGGATTCGTCGTCGGATGGCCGCAGCACGAGCTGCCGCACCGCACGCTGATCGACGGCCAGCCGGCCTCGTGGTCGGGCCACGAATTGCACATCGGCCGAGCGCCGGCGACCGTGCTGATCGACCAGTGACTGCGAACGAAGCGCACGGCGCATGAGCGGCAAGATCGAATTCCCGCCGGGCTTCCTCTGGGGCAGCGCGACCTCCGCCTATCAGATCGAGGGCTCGCCGCTGGCCGATGGCGCCGGGCCGAGCGTCTGGCAGCGCTTCTGCCATACGCCGAACCGCATTCGCGACGGCGACACCGGCGACGTCGCCTGCGATCACTACCGGCGTTATCGCGAGGACATCGCGCTGATGCGCGAGCTCGGCTTGAACGCATATCGCTTCAGCATCGGCTGGAGCCGGGTGCTGCCGCAGGGCCGCGGCGCGATCAACGCCGCCGGCCTCGACTTCTATGAGCGGCTGGCCGACACGCTGCTCGAAAACGGCATCGAGCCGATGGCCACGCTGTTCCACTGGGATCTGCCGGCCGCCCTCGACGATCGCGGCGGCTGGCTCAATCCCGATATCGCGCATTGGTTTGCCGATTACGCGGCTGCGGTCTTCCGCCGGCTCGACGGCAAGGTCAAGCTGTGGTCGACGCTGAACGAGCCCTGGGTCGTCGCCGACGGCGGCTATCTGCACGGCGTCTTGGCGCCGGGGCATCGCAACCGCTTCGAGGCGCCGCTCGCCACGCATCATCTGCTGCGCGCGCACGGCGCTGCCGTGCAGGCGTACCGCGGCGAGGGCCGGCATCGCATCGGAGTCGTGGTCAACCTCGAGCCGAAGCATCCGGCGTCGCAGGACGCCGCCGATCGCGCCGCGGCCGCTCGCGCCGACGCGTACATGAATCGCCAGTATCTCGATCCGCTGCTGCTCGGCCGCTATCCCGACGAGATGGGCGAGATCTTCGGCGACGCCTGGCCGCGCTGGCCGGTGCAGGACCTGGCGCTGATCCGCCAGCCGATCGATTTCGTCGGCATCAACTACTACACCCGCAGCGTCACCCGCTTCGATCGCGACGCATGGCCGCTCGAAGCGGCGGCGGTGCGGCAGCAGCGGACGACCTACACCCAGACCGACTGGGAGGTGTTTCCGCAGGGCTTGAGCGAGGTTCTGCTCCAGGTCAGCCAACGCTACGGCCATCCGCCGCTTTACATCACCGAGAACGGCGCGGCGTTCCCCGATCCGCCGGCCGCGACGCGTGGTCGCGTCGCCGACCCGCTGCGCGTCGACTACCTCGAGCGGCACATCCGCGCCGCGCACGCGGCGATCGAAGGCGGCGTCGATCTGCGCGGCTACTTCGTCTGGTCGCTGCTCGACAATTTCGAGTGGGCGCACGGCTATTCGAAGCGCTTCGGCATCGTCCACGTCGACTACGCGACGCAGCAGCGCACGTTGAAGGACAGCGCGCGGCGTTACGCCGAGATCGTGGCGAGTCGCGGCCGCGTCCTGGCATGACCATCGCGCGCCGCGTAGTGCACAGGCTGTACTGCAGGTGTTCGAGTTCGCTGCCGGCTCGCCATCCGGCAGGGCCCGAAAACCACGGCGATCGACACCCGGCGTTGTTTACGGGCCACATTTAAAGCCACAATGCTAGTAGTTGAAAGCAAACACCTTTTCTTCGCTGGTCCGGTGGCGTAGTATCGGCGCCACTCGCGGGGCGGCACGATAGAATCGACCCAGCGACACAGCGGCCGGCGCGAACGATTCGCGCCGTCGAGCCGCGCGCCAGGAGCAGGTTTGAAGCCGACGGACATCGCGGTTCCCGACTACTTCCACAAGGTCGTCGATTGCCAGTGGGCCTGCCCGGCCCATACCCCGGTTCCCGAATACATCCGGCTGATCTCCGCGGCGCGCTACAGCGACGCCTACATGGTCAACTGGGAATCGAACGTCTTCCCGGGCATTCTCGGCCGCACCTGCGACCGGCCCTGCGAGCCGGCGTGCCGCAGGAGCCGCGTCGAGGAAGGTCGGCCCGACGGTAGCAAGGTCAAGCCCGAGCCGGTGGCGATCTGCCGCCTGAAGCGCGTCGCCGCCGATCTCAAGGACGACATCCGCGAGCGGCTGCCGAAGATTCCGAAGCGCAGGAACGGCAAGCGCGTCGCGCTGATCGGCGCCGGACCCGCATCCCTCACGGTGGCGCGCGACCTGGCTCCGCTAGGTTACCAGTGCGTCGTCTACGACGGCGACGCGCAGGCCGGCGGCATGATCCGCAGCCAGATACCGAAATTCCGGCTGCCCGAGTCGATCATCGACGAGGAGGTCGGCTACATCCTCGGACTGGGGATCGAATTCCGCGGTGGCGCGCGAATCGACAGCCTGCGCCGACTGCTCGGCGAAGGCTACGACGCGATCTTCGTCGGCAGCGGCGCGCCGCGCGGACGCGACCTCGACGTCCCCGGGCGCCGCGAGGCGGCAGCCAACATCCATATCGGCATCGACTGGCTGTCCAGCGTTTCGTTCGGCCACATCGACAAGATCGGCAAGCGCGTGATCGTGCTGGGCGGCGGCAACACCGCGATGGATTGCTGCCGCAGCTCGCGCCGGCTCGGCGGTGCCGACGTGAAAGTCGTCGTGCGCTCGGGCTTCGACGAGATGAAGGCTTCGCCGTGGGAGAAGGAGGACGCGATGCACGAAGGCATCCCGATCCTCAACTACCACGTGCCCAAGGCATTCACGCACGGACACGGAAGGCTGACCGGCATCGTGTTCGAGAAGGTCGAGGCCAGGCGGGATGGCGACGGCCGCCGCCTGCTGGTGTCCACCGGCGAGCCCGACGTGCACCTGGCGTGCGACGACGTGCTGATCGCGGTCGGCCAGGAAAACGCGTTTCCCTGGATCGAGCGCGACTCCGGCGTGGCGTTCGACAAATCCGGCCTGCCGGTGCTCGACAAGACGACCCTGCAGTCGACGCTGCCGCAGGTCTTCTTCGGCGGCGACGCCGCGTTCGGACCGAAGAACATCATCTGGGCGGTGGCCCACGGCCACGACGCCGCGATCTCGATCGACCGCTACTGCCGCGGCGAGGACGTCGCGGTGCGACCGCCGCCGCTGGTCAACCTGCTCTCGCAGAAGATGGGCATCCACGAGTGGAGCTACGACAACGCGATATCGGGCGATCCGCGTTTCAAGGTGCCGCTGAAGGACGTGTCGATCGCGCTCAAGAACATCAAGGTCGAAGTCGAGCTGGGCTTCGACGCCGCCCAGGCATTCGCCGAGGCGCAGCGCTGCCTCAATTGCGATGTGCAGACGGTGTTCAGCGCCAAGGCCTGCATCGAGTGCGACGCCTGCGTCGACATCTGCCCGATGGATTGCATCACCTTCACCGCCGACGGCGACGAGAACGACCTGCGCGCGCGCCTGAACGCGCCGGCGCGCAACCTGACGCAGGACATCTACGTCGCCGACGGCTTGAAAACCGGCCGGGTGATGGCCAAGGACGAGGACGTGTGCCTGCACTGCGGGCTGTGCGCCGAGCGCTGCCCGACCGGGGCCTGGGACATGCAGAAGTTCGCCTTCGATATCGCGCAGGCCGGACACCGCTGCCATCAGCCCTACGCCAACGCGATCGGCGCGCGCAGACCGGCGGCGGCAGCCGCCGGGGCCGGCGAATGAAGACCGCGGTCGCGCCGATCCAGGCGGTCAACGACTTCGTCGTCAAGTTCGCCAACGTCAACGGGTCCGGATCGGCGTCGGCCAACCTGCTGTTCGCGCGGGCGATCCTGCGCATGGGCATTCCGGTCGCGCCGCGCAACATCTTCCCGTCCAACATCCAGGGTCTGCCGACCTGGTTCGAGGTCCGCGTCAACGAGTCGGGCTGGCGCGGCCGCCGCGGTGGCGTCGACCTGATGGTGGCGATGAACCCGCAGACCTGGGATCAGGACGTCAGGGAGATCTCGCCCGGCGGCTACCTGTTCTACGATTCGACCAAGCCGCTGCCGGCGGCCAAGTTTCGCGACGACGTCACAGTCGTGGGCATGCCGCTGACCGAGATCTGCAATCGCGAGTACACCGACGCGCGCCAGCGGCAGCTGTTCAAGAACATCATCTACATCGGCGCGCTCTCGGCGCTGCTCGAGATCGAGCCGGAAGAGATCGCGCACCTGATCGGCGACCAGTACAAGGGAAAGGAAGCGCTGCTCAAGCCCAACGTGCACGCGATGTCGATCGGACGCAGCTACGCCCTCAACAATCTCGACTGCCCGCTGGGCATCAAGGTGAGAAGGACCAACGCGGTCGGCGACAGGATCTTCATCGAGGGCAACAGCGCCGCGGCGCTGGGCGCGGTGTACGGCGGGGCAACGGTGGCGGCGTGGTACCCGATCACGCCGTCGTCGTCGATGGCCGAGGCGTTCGCCCGGCATTGCCGCCGCTTCCGCACCGATCCCGCCACCGGCAAGGCGCGCTACGCGATCGTGCAGGCCGAGGACGAGCTGGCGTCGATCGGCATCGTCATCGGCGCCAGCTGGAACGGCGCGCGCGCCTTCACCTGCACGTCGGGGCCGGGCATCTCGCTGATGCAGGAGTTCATCGGGCTCGCCTATTTTGCCGAGATTCCCACCGTGCTATTCGACGTCCAGCGCGGCAGCCCGTCGACCGGGATGCCGACCCGCACGCAGCAGGCCGACGTCCTCTCCTGCGCCTACGCGTCCCACGGCGATACCAAGCACCTGCTGGTCTTTCCCGAGGACCCGAAGGAGGCGTTCGAATTCGCGGCGCTGTCGTTCGATCTCGCCGACCGTCTGCAGACGCCGATCTTCGTCATGATGGACCTCGACATCGGCATGCAGGACTGGCTGTGCGAGCCGCTGGCCTGGGACGATACGCGGCAGCACGACCGCGGCAAGGTGATGGACTACGAGATGCTTGAGTCGGGCCGCGATTTCGGCCGCTATCTCGACGTCGACGGCGACGGCATTCCGTATCGGACCTACCCGGGGACGCATCCGAAACGCGGCTCGTATTTCACCCGCGGCACCACCAAGGACCGCTACGCCCGCTACACCGAGGACGGCGCGACCTACGTCGACAACATGGAGCGCCTGCTGCACAAGTTCGAGACCGCGAAGGCCCTGGTGCCGGCGCCGGTGAAACGCGCCGCCGCGCACACGACGCGCTTCGGCGCGATCTACTACGGATCGACCGCGCCGGCGCTCGACGAGGCGCTGGCGATGCTCGCCGCGCAGAACATCCACCTCGACACGCTGCGCGTGCGGGCGTTTCCGTTCCACGACAGCATCGCCGAGTTCATCGCCGCGCACGAGCTGGTGTTCGTGGTCGAGCAGAACCGCGATGCGCAGCTCAGATCGCTGCTGGTCAACGAGCTTGCGGCCGACGCGATGCGGCTCTCGCCGGTGTTGCACTACGACGGCACGCCGATCACCGCCCGCTTCATCGCCGCGGAAATCGCCGCCAAGCTGGCGAGGCTCAACGTGAAGCCGCTGCGCAAAGTCGCGCCCTGAGGACCGCATGACCTACCTGGCCAAGCCGAAGCTGCACCATCCCGAGCTGCCGAGAAACGCGCTCGGTTTCACCCACCGCGACTACGAGGGAACGGTCTCGACCTTGTGCGCCGGCTGCGGGCACGACTCGATCTCGGCGGCGATCATCCAGGCCTTTTTCGAGCTCGATATCGCGCCGCACCGCGTGGCGAAGCTCTCCGGCATCGGCTGCTCGTCGAAGACGCCGACCTATTTCCTCGGCAACTCGCACGGCTTCAACAGCGTCCACGGCCGCATGCCATCGGTGTTGACCGGCGCCAATCTGGCCAACCGCGAGCTGATCTACCTGGGCGTGTCCGGCGACGGCGACTCGGCGTCGATCGGCCTCGGCCAGTTCGCGCACGCGATGCGGCGCGGCGTCGACATGGTCTACATCGTCGAGAACAACGGCGTCTACGGGCTGACCAAGGGCCAGTTCTCGGCCACCGCCGACAAGGGGTCGAAGAGCAAGCGTGGCGCGGTCAACAACGACGAATCGATCGACATGGTGATGCTCGCGCTGCAGCTCGGCGCGAGCTTCGTGGCGCGCAGTTTCTCGGGCGACAAGACGCAGCTGACGCCGCTGATCAAGGCCGCGGTGCAGCACCGCGGCGCTGCCTTCCTCGACGTCATCAGCCCCTGCGTGGCGTTCAACAATCACGCCGGATCAACCAAGAGCTACGATTTCGTGCGCGAGCACAACGAATCGGTCAACCGGCTCGACTTCATGCCGCCGCGGGCCGAGATCACCGCCGACTACGCGCCGGGCACGCTACGCGAGGTCCGTCAGCACGACGGCTCGGTGCTTCGACTGCGCAAGCTCGACGCCGACTACGATGCCGCCGATCGCATCGCGGCGATGGAATACCTGCAGCGCCGCCATGCCGCGGGCGAGATCGTCACCGGCCTGCTGTACCTCGATCCCGAGCCGAGCGACCTGCATGCGACGCTCAATACCGTCGACACGCCGCTGAACGCGCTCGGCGCCGGCGAGCTGATCCCGGGCTCCGCCGCGCTGGAAAAATTCAACGCGGCGCTGCGCTAGGGCGGCCACCCTTCGAGCGTAGCCGATGCGTCGGGCGGCGGCGACGCTCAACCGCGGCGCCGGCGCGCTACAATCGCCGGATGCGGCTTTTCTGGCGACTGCTGGCGGTCCTTGGCGGCCTGCTGCTGCTGCTCATCGTTGCAGCCGGCATCACGCTGCGCAAGTTCGATGCCAAGGACCTGATCGGGCCGATCCAGCAGCACGTGCGCGACGCGACCGGACGCGAGCTTGCGATCCGCGGCGGCGCCGAGCTCAGGCTGTCGCTCGAGCCCAAGCTGGTGATCGACGACGTCTCGCTCGGCAACGCCCCGTGGGGCGCCTCGCCGCAGATGCTGACCGCCAAGCGGATCGAGGCGCAGGTCGCGTTGTTGCCGCTGCTCAGGCGCCGCATCGAGATCGTCCATTTTGCGCTGATCGAGCCGACGATCGCACTCGAGACCGACGGCAAGGGCAAAGGAAACTGGGAGGTCGGCGGCGCCGGCGGCGGAGCGACGACTTCCGGGACCGGCCGCCTGCTGTCGGTCGGCGACCTGTCGATCAGCAACGGCACGATGACCTATCGGGACGGCGCCAGCGGCAAGGTGACCAACGTCGTGATCGACACGCTGTCGCTGCACGCGCGCGACCCGGGTTCGCCGATCAGCGCGCAATTCCGCGGCAAGGTCGACGACATCGCGGTAGCGATCGAGGGCGATCTGGGGCCGCTCGACGCGCTGTTGCAGCATCGCTGGCCGTATCCGGTCACCCTGCAGGGCGAAGTCAATGGCCGGAAGGGGTCGCTTGCGACCAGGATGAGCGTCGACGGCGCGCGAGTCGGCTTCGACGAGACGACGATCCGCTCGGGCGGCAGCACCCTGAGCGGCCAGGCCGCATTCGTGCAGCAGACGCCGCGCAACAAGGTGATCTTCCACCTGTCGACGCCTTCGTTCGCGCTGGCCGACCTGCCGCCAGCCGGCGCCGCGGCGCGCGCGGTTTCCGCAGCACAGAAGGCGGCCGCGGTGCACGGCGTCGGCGACGAGCCGATCCCGCTCGCGCTCTTGCGCGCGCTCGATGCCGACGGGGAGATCGAAATCGGCCACCTCGTGCTGGACGGCGGCCGGCGACTCGACGACGTCGCGGCGCAGATCAAGTTGGAGGCCGGTCGCCTCGACATTCCGAAATGGCAGGCGACCGCCTTCGGCGGCAAGGCGCAGGGCAGTCTGTCGGTCGACGCCGCGCGCGCGCCGAGCGCGCTGACCGTGCATGCGCAGGCGAGAGGCCTCGAGCTGGGCGCGCTGCTCGCCGCGGCGGGAGCCAGGCGCCAGGTGCGAGGCGGCAAGACCGAGCTTCGCATCGACATTGCCGCTACCGGCGCCACGCCGCGACAGTGGGCGAGCACGATGAGCGGGACCATCGCCGCGCAGGCGGGTCCCGCCACGCTGGTCAACACCAGGATCGACCTCGATTCGCCGCTCAACAAGCTCGTCGCGGCGATCAATCCGTTCCACAATACCGACCCGTCCACCGAGCTGCAATGCGCGGTCGTGCGGCTGCCCTTGCACAACGGCGTGGCGCAGGTCGACAAGAGCATCGCCATCGAAACGAACAAGTTCGCCGCCAGCGCCAGCGGGACGCTCGACTTCCGCACCGATACGCTCGATCTCGCCATCCGGCCGCAGGTGCGCCAGGGGATACCGCTCGAGGTGCCGCAAGTGGCCGATCTGGTGCGCTTTCGCGGCCCGTTCGCGCATCCGGCGGTGGCGATCGATTCGGTGGCGACCGCGGCGACGATCGCGCGCATCGGCGCCGCGGCTTACACCGGCGGCCTGTCGATCCTCGGCGAGACACTGCTCGCGCGGGCCGGCGGCAGTCCCTGCGAGGTCGCGCTCGGCCGCGGAGGCGCGTCGCAATCGGCGCCGGCCAGCGCCGGCACACTGGTCGAGAACATCGGCAAGGCGCTGGGCGGCGCGTTCAAGCGTTGAGTCGCCGCACATTCGCGGCCGACGCCGCGGTTAAGCGGCCGCCGCCAGATCGGACGTTTCGAGCATTCTGATCGCGGTCCTGGCGACCTGCAGCGTGTCGAAGTAGGCGTAACCGGCGACCGCCGCCGCGCCGATTACCGGCAGCCAGCGGCTCGCCGCGGTGCCGGCGACGCGCTGCGTGACCGACATCCCGACGCTGCTCAGCACGCTCTTCAACGCGCTGCCGGAAATCTGCCGGAAGACGAGGCGCTCGCCGGCGCGGACCGCGACGTCGCGCGCGAGCTGGCTCGCCGCATGGCGGAACAGGCAATACACCATGTGCTCCCGCGACAACTCGACTTGCCGGCCGTAGACGCCGGCGATGTCGGCGACCATCTGCGCCTGAATGCGCCAGATCGCCACCAGGTCGGGCAACACGGTCAGCATGCCGAAGACTCCCGGCGGCAGCGCCAGCGCGCCCGACAGCGCTGCAGCCCGCGCCGCTGCCTTGCGCGACAGCGCACGCGCGGCGTGCCCCGGTTGTCGATTTGTCGTCTCGCGCGTCGCGGGAACGTTGGCGACGATCTTCTCGATCGCGTCGGCGAGGGTGCCGGCAAGCGGTGCAAACGACGACCGATCGGCCATGCTCGATCCTTGGTAACCTCGGCGCTGCAAGTATAAAGGTTACAATCGCGCCCGGAACATTCTGGGCCCGCCTTGCAATGTCGCCGATCCTGCCATACGCGGCCCTGCCGCCCGTGTACGTCGAGTACGACCCCGAAGCGCCGGACATCGCCCGGCGGGTGATCGATCTGGTCGGCTCGGCGGCGCCGTGGGCGAGGATCGACCACATCGGCAGCACCGCGATTCCCGGTTGCGCCGGCAAGGGCATCATCGATCTCGTCGCGCTGTATCCGGCGGGAAAGCTCGAAGCAACGCGCGACGCGATCGACGCACTGGGGTTCCAGCCGCAGCGCTCGGGTCATGCCTTTCCCGGAGATCGGCCGATGCGCATAGGCGCGATCGAGCATCGCGGCCGCGTGCACCGGCTGCACCTGCACGTCGTCGCGGCCGATTCCGAGGAGGCGCCGACGCTGTACCGCTTTCGCGATGTGCTGCGCACCGACCCGGCGTTGCGCGATGCCTACCAGGCGGAAAAAAGGGCGATCATCGAGTCCGGCATCGACAGCCCGGACGGCTACACGCGGGCCAAGGGCGCGTTCATCAGCGCGGTGCTCAACCGCAGCTCGCAGTAATCGGGAAAGCATGCAGGTCTTCGGATTCGCCGGCTGGTCGGGAAGCGGCAAGACCACCTTGATCGAAGCGTTGATCCCGCGCTTGCGCGCCATGGGGCTGACAGTTTCGCTGATCAAGCACGCGCATCACGAGTTCGACATCGACCTGCCGGGCAAGGACTCGTACCGCCATCGCGTGGCCGGCTGCCAGGAGGTACTGGTGTCGTCCGCGACACGCTGGGCGCAGATGCACGAGTTGCGCGGCGCACCCGAGCTCTCGCTCGCCCAGGCTCTGGCGCGCTTGTCGCCGTGCGATCTGGCGCTGGTCGAGGGGTTCAAGGCGGCGGCGATCCCCAAGCTCGAGGTCTATCGCGAAAGCGTCGGCAAACCGTTGCTGCACCCCGGTGACCGCCACATCGTCGCCATCGCGACCGACCGGCCACTGGCGAGCCCGCTGCGACGCTTCGACATCGGGGACGTCGAGGCGATCGCCGCCTTCATCGCTGCCCGGCGGGAAGCCGCCCCGGAACCGCCGTCCGGCGGCGGGCGTCGAAAGGGTGCGGCCTGAGAGCACGGGTGAATTGACACACCGGCGACCGGCGCGTAAGTTCAAAGCTGTGGGCATCCCGGTGGATCGAGCGTGGATAGACGCCGGACCGGGAGCAGAAAACCATGCAAAAACAGCTACTTCTGGCGATGATGGTGGCGGCGCTGACGGTCGGTGCGGCGCTGCCGGCACGGGCCGAAAACGGGTTCTACGGCGGGGTCTCGACGCGCCAGAGCGGAGCCGACGCGAAGGGGCTCTCGTTCGGCGCCCCGGCGCTGGCCTGGAACCGCTATGCCACGCCGAACGGCGAGGATAGCGCCGACCAGGCGCTGGTGTTCGGCGGCTATCGCTGGAAGAGCGACATCGCGGTCGAGGCGGCCTTCAACAGCCGCGACCTCTACGCGCTGCGGCCGGGCGGCGGCAACGCAGGCGTCGGTTTGGGGCTGGGGCACGCCGATGCGACGCCGCATACCTGGAACGCCGACGTCTACACGAGCTGGCGGTTCCTGCGCAGCTTCTCGCTCTACGGCCGCCTGGGCTACGCGCAGAGCGACCCGCGACCGCTGTTCAGCGGCGCCTCGCTGGTTCCAGGCGATGCGCGGCGAACGCGCGACGGCGTCAATTACGGCGTGGGACTGCGCTACGTGCTGAGCCAATCGCTCGGCCTGCGCGTCGAGTATGCGCGGTTCAGCCATTTCGCCGGCGAGTCGACCAGCGTCGGCGTCCTTCCCGACTCGGATCAGGTCACGATCGGCGTGCAATACCGGTTCTGATCCGGAATTAAGCCTTCTTGCGCCGGCGACGACCTCGCCCGCGTCCAGGGTCAAGCGATGGTGGAATTGATCTATCTTGCCCGCTTGCGCGAGAGACTGGGCACGCGCGGTGAGCGCGTCGCGCTGCCCGCGGACGTCGCCGATGTCGGCGCACTGCTCGCCTGGCTCTCCGCGCGCGGCGGCGCGTGGGCCTCGGAGCTGCAACCGGGACGCGCGGTGCGGGTCGCGGTCAACCATGCGCTGGCTCGAGTCGATACGCCGGTGCGTCCCGGCGACGAGGTCGCGCTGTTTCCGCCGGTGACCGGAGGCTAGCGTGGCGCGGGTCCGAGTTCAGACCGAAGACTTCGACGTTGCCCAGGAACTGGCGCGACTTCGCGGCGATGACCCCCGCGTCGGCGCCGTCGCCGCGTTCGTCGGCACGGTGCGCGACGTCAACGACGACGCCCGGGTGCGCGCGCTCTCGCTCGAGCACTATCCGGGGATGACCGAGAAGGCCTTGCAAGGCATCGTCGATCATGCGGCGAAGCGCTGGCCGATCTACGATGCCGTGGTCGTGCACCGGGTCGGCGAGCTCGCCCCCACCGACCAGATCGTCCTGGCGGCTGTCGCTAGCGCGCACCGCGGCGACGCCTTCGCCGCCTGCGAGTTCATCGTCGACTATCTAAAGACGCAGGCCCCGTTCTGGAAGAAGGAACGCACGCCCGACGGCGAACGCTGGGTCGAGGCACGCGAGAGCGACGACGAGGCCGCCGCGCGCTGGTAACGCGCGCCAGGCGTCTCGCGAGCTCGGCGAAGCGCCATGACCGCGAGCCGCCTGCGCTCCTATCTTTCCCCGCTGCCGCTGGTCGCGGTGCTGCGCGGGATCACGCCGGGCGAGATCGACCCGGTCGCCGCCGCGTTGACCGAGCATGGCTTCCGCATTCTCGAAGTGCCGCTCAACTCGCCCGACCCGTTCGACAGCATCGCGAGGCTGGCGGGCACCTACGGCGATCGATGCCTGACCGGCGCCGGCACGGTGCTCGAGGTTGGCGATGTCGGCCGCGTCGCGGAAGCCGGCGGCAGACTGATCGTGATGCCGCACGCCGACATCGCCGTCGTGCGCGAGGCGAAGCGCCGCGGTCTGGTCTGCCTGCCAGGCGTCGCGACGCCGACCGAGGCGTTCGCCGCGCTCGCCGCCGGCGCCGACGGGCTCAAGATGTTTCCCGCGGAGCAGCTTTCGCCGGCGACGCTCAAAGCCTGGCGCGCGGTGCTGCCGAAGGACGCGCTGGTGTTCCCGGTGGGCGGCATCCGTCCCGACAACATGGCGTCATACTGGAACAACGGCGCCGACGGCTTCGGCACCGGGTCGAATCTATATCGGCCCGGCGCATCGATCGACGCCGTGCGCGGCGCGGCGACCGCGTACGCGACGGCTTTCCGGGCTCTTTCACTCGAGCGATGACCGCCGGACACTTCGATCTGGTCGCGCTGGGCGAGCCGCTGCTCGAGTTCAACCAGACGCGCGGCGCAGGCGACAGCTACCTGCAGGGATTCGGCGGCGACACGTCGAATTGCGCGATCGCCGCGGCGCGGCTGGGCGCGCGCGCCGCCTACGTGACTCGCGTCGGCGACGACGCCTTCGGCCGCCAATTCCTCGAGCTTTGGAAGAAGGAGGGCGTCGACGCTCGCGGCGTCGCCGTCGACGCCGACGCCCACACCGGCATCTATTTCGTCAGCCACGGCGCCGGCGGCCACGAATTCAGCTACCTGCGGGCGGGGTCGGCGGCGAGCCGCATGCGGCCGCAGGATCTGCCGCTGGAAGTGATCCGCGCCGCCAGAGTGCTGCACGTCTCGGGCATCAGCCAGGCGATCAGCGCCAGCGCCTGCGATGCGGTATTCGCCGCGATCGACGCCGCCCATCTGGCGGGCGCGCGAATCTCGTTCGACTGCAACCTGCGCATGCGCCTGTGGCCGCTGGCGCGGGCGAAAGCCGTCATCCTGGCCACGATGCGGCTGTGCGACTGGTTCCTGCCCAGCTTCGACGAGGCGGTCGAGCTTTGCGGCCGGGAGGAGCCCGCAGCGATTCTCGACTGGTGCCACGCGCAAGGCGCCCCGATCGTCGCGCTCAAGATGGGCGGGCAGGGTGCCTGGGTATCGGCCGGTGGGTCGCGCCACCATGTCGCCGCCGTGCGCGTCGACGCCTTGGACGCGACCGGCGCCGGAGACTGCTTCGACGGAGCGTTTGCGACCCGGATCGTGGCCGGGGACTCGCCCTTTGCCGCAGCGCAGTATGCCAATGCCGCTGCGGCGCTGGCGACGACCGGTTACGGAGCCGTGGCGCCGCTGCCGCGCCACGCCGACGTCGCCCGGCTGATGGCGGTCGCGGCCGCGGCGCGAGCATAATGGCGCACATGCGTCCAAAGGACCGGCCGGAAAAGGGGGATATCGATGCAGCTTGGCACGGCGATCCGCCATCTGAAAAAAGGCGAGTGGGACAAGGCGCACGCGATCGCACAGCAGGACGAGACCAAGCTCGGCTGCTGGGCGCACGGCATCGTGCACATCGTCGAAGGCGACCTCGGCAACGCGCGCTACTGGTATCGCCGCGCCGGCCGACCGTTCCCCAAGGGACTCGATGTCGATGCCGAGGTGGCGGCGCTGGCGGCGGCGCTCAAGCGCGCGCAGTGACCGGGGCGGACCGGTCGGGTCGGCCACCCGCCCCCGGTGCGGCGTGACGGCGCGGAGGCGATCGGCATGCCGTGGGGAGGAATGGTTGCCGTAGGCGGCGGCGCGGCGATCGGAGCATGGCTGCGATGGGGGCTGGGTGCCGCGCTCAACCCGCTGTTTCCAACCCTGCCGCTGGGCACGCTGGCCGCCAATCTCGGCGGCGGTCTGCTTATGGGCGTCGCGATGGAGCTGATGACGCGGCACGCGCTCCTTTCTTCCGAAGCGCGGCTCTTAATCAGCACCGGATTCCTCGGCGGGCTGACGACGTTCTCCACTTTCTCGGCCGAGATCGTAACCTTGCTGCTGCGCAGGGAATACCTGTGGGGCGCGATCACGCTGACGTCGCACGTCGTCGGCTCGCTGGCGATGACCATCCTCGGTCTCGTCCTGATGCGCGCTGCATTCGCCTGGTCGGCGAGCTAGGACACAGCTTCGGGGAATCGAGATGAGCGGCACGATATTGCGCTTCTACGTGCACGAAAACCGCATTCACCGCCACGTCGCGCTGTTCGAGTGGCTGCTCGAGCAGGCGAAGAAGCTCGGCATCCACGGCGGATCGGCGTTCCGCGCCATCGCCGGCTTCGGGCGACACGGCGTGCTGCACGAGGAGCACTTTTTCGAGTTGGCCGCCGACCTGCCGGTGCAAGTCGAGTTCGTCGTCAGCGACGCCGAGGCCGATTCGCTGCTGGAACTGCTGAGGCGGGAGGGCATCGGCCTGTTCTACTGCCGTTCGCCGGCCGAGTTCGGCACGATCGAGGGTGGTCGCCAGCCACCTGCGCGGTAGACTCGCCGTATCGAGCGTCAGACGAGGATTCGACCATGCCCCACGCCATTCGCTTTCACACCACCGGCGGCCCCGAAGTCCTGCAGTGGGAAGACGTTGCCGTCGGCGATCCCGGCGCCGGGCAGGCGCGGGTGCGCCACACCGCGATCGGGCTCAATTACATCGACGTCTATCATCGCTCCGGCTTGTACAACCTGGCGCTGCCTTCGGGCATCGGAACCGAGGCGGCGGGTGTCGTCGAAGCGATCGGTCCGGGCGTCACCGAGGTTGCCAAGGGGGATCGGGTCGCCTACTGCGGCGGCCCGCTGGGCGCGTATTCCGACGTGCGCGTGATGCCGGCCGACCGTCTGGTCAAGCTGCCAGACGGCGTTTCCGACCGGGTCGCGGCGACGCTGATGCTCAAGGGCCTGACCGTCCAGTATCTGTTCCGCCAGACCTATCCGCTCAAAGGCGGCGAGACGATCCTGTTCCACGCCGCCGCCGGCGGCATCGGGCTGATCGCGTGCCAGTGGGCGAAAGCGCTCGGCGTCACCATGATCGGCACCGTCGGCTCGGACGACAAGGCGGCGCTGGCGAAGGCGAGCGGGTGCGCGCACACGATCGTCTACACGCGCGAGAATTTCGTCGAGCGGGTCAAGGAGCTGACCGGGGGCAAGAAGGTCCCGGTGGTCTACGACAGCGTCGGCAAGGACACTTTTCCGGCGTCGCTCGATTGCCTGCAGCCGCGAGGGATGTTCGTGAGCTTCGGCAATTCCTCGGGTTCGATCGCGGCGTTCGACATCCTGCTGCTGTCGCAGAAAGGCTCGCTTTATGCGACCCGTCCGACGCTCGCCACCTACACGGCGAATCGAACCGCGATGCTGGCGATGTGCGACGAGATGTTCGGACTGGTCCGCTCGGGCAAGCTCGACAGCGAGCCGCGGCAGACGTACGCGCTCAAGGACGCGGCGCAGGCGCAGCGCGATCTGGTGTCACGCAAGACCACCGGCGCGACGATCCTGCTTCCGTAGCGCCCGTCTTCATTCCCGACCCGCACCGGCCGCGTCGTTGAGGAGTCGCCGCGCGGCGGGTCCCAGCTCCGACGCGGTGAGGCCCAGCGGACCCACCCCCTGCGCCACCAGCGCGTCGGCGGCGGCGCCATGCACGGCGACCGCGAGCGGCAGCGCGGTATCGATCTCGATGCCCTGCGCGAGCAGGGCGCCAAGCATGCCGGAAAGCACGTCGCCGGTGCCGCCCGAGGCAAGGCCAGGGTTGCCGCTTGTGTTGATCGCCCACCGGCCGTCGGCGAATGTGAGCACGCTTCCGGTGCCCTTGAGCACGACGGCAGCGTTGGTCCGACGCGCCAGCGTCAGCGCCGCCTGCAATCTGTCCCGCTGTATCTCGTCGCTCGTCGTCGTGGCGAGGCGCGCCGCTTCGGCCGGGTGCGGCGTCAGCGCGGTCGATGCCGATCGGCCGGCGACGCTCGCCGCCAGGGCCGCATCGGCGGCGACCAGCGTCAGCGCATCGGCGTCGATCACCAGCGGCACCGCCAGCCGAAGTGCGGCCGCCAGCAGCTCGCGCGCACGTTCGCCGGTGCCGAGTCCCGGACCGATCACCAGCGCGTCGAGCGGCCGGCCGATC
>DATEFZ010000039.1:0-10885 GCA_035280325.1 Casimicrobiaceae bacterium | reverse complement strand
CCCACCTCGATGTGTCGCGCGAGCAATGCGCCCGCGCCGCGACGATCCTTGCCGATCTGATCGACGAGCGCATCACCTAAGGAACCTCTGCAAAAGTCCCACATGAGCCGCGTTTCTGCCGCAATGGCTTCAGATGCTAGGCGTCGCGGCGCAGCGAATAGCTTGGCCTATTCGCAAGCCGCGCAACGACGCAGATGAGGCCATTGCGACGAAACCCGGATGGGACGGGGCCTCAGTTGGCAAATGAGGGGCGATCTGCTTTGTCGCGCCGCTCGCCAAGGGGGTCTACCATTGGCTTCGCGCCGCTTCGCGCATCTCATCCCGGCAAGCCGCCGTCGCGGCCACGCGGGACTTATGCAGAGGTTCCCCCGTGCAGCAGCGGACTCGGTGGCGCACGCCGCGTCGCATTGACGCTGCCCGGTGCTTTCGGCATCATCGCCGCTCGTCCGGCGGCCGATTCCAGAAGCGGCTGCCGGGCTCCATCGCAACAACACGTGCTGGCCTTCATTATTCGCCGCATCCTCCAATCGGTCGCCGTCATGGCGGTCGTGGCGTTCATCGCCTTCGGCATGTTCAACTTCACCGGCGACCCGGTGACCTTCATGGTCGGCCAGGACGCGACGCAGGAAGACCGGGCCCGGCTGCGCGCCGATCTCGGCCTCGATCTGCCGTTCTACGTGCAGTTCGGGCGCTTCGTCGGCCGCGCCGTGCACGGCGATTTCGGGCTGTCGCTGCGTCAGGGGCGAAAGGTGTCGACGCTGCTCAAGGAACGCCTGCCGGCGACCATCGAGCTCGCGTTCGTCGCCGCGGTGCTGGCGCTGGTGCTGGGCGTTCCCGCCGGCGTCTACACGGCATTGCGGCGAAACTCGTGGTTGTCGCAGCTGCTGCTGGCGATTTCGCTGATCGGCGTCTCGCTGCCTACGTTTCTTATCGGCATCCTGCTGATCCTGGTGTTCGCGGTGGTACTGGGCTGGCTGCCTTCGTTCGGCCGCGGCGAGACGGTCGCCTTCGGCTGGTGGACCACCGGCCTGCTCACCAGGAGCGGGCTCAAGGCGCTGATCCTGCCCGCGGTCACGCTGTCGCTGTTCCAGATGACGCTGATCATGCGGTTGGTGCGCGCCGAGATGCTCGAGGTGCTGCGCACCGACTACATCAAGTTCGCGCGGGCGCGCGGGCTGACCGACCGCGCCGTGCATTTCGGCCACGCGCTGAAGAACACCCTGGTGCCGGTAATCACCATCACCGGGCTGCAGCTCGGCGCGATCATCGCCTTCGCGATCATCACCGAGACCGTTTTCCAGTGGCCCGGCATGGGACTCCTGTTCATCCAGGCGGTGAGCTTCGCCGACGTCCCGGTCATGTCGGCGTACTTGTGCTTCATTGCGCTGGTTTTCGTGCTGATCAACCTGATCGTCGATCTGCTCTACTACGCGGTCGACCCCAGGCTGCGCGTCGAGCGCTTCGCGGCCGCACAGTGAACGACCCGGCGAACCGCGGCGCCGCCCCGGCATGAATCCGATCGAGTTCGTCCGCCGCGACCACGCCGCGCTCACCGAGCTGCGGCGCGACCTGCACGCCCACCCGGAGCTGGGTTTCGAGGAGCACCGGACCGCGGAGGTCGTGGCACGCGAGCTCGACCTGCTCGGCATCGAGCACCATCGCGGCATCGGCAAGACCGGCATCGTCGCCGTGATCAGGGGCAGCCGCGCCGACAGCGGGCGCTCGGTGGGCTTGCGCGCCGACATGGACGCGCTGCCGATGCACGAGGAAAACGAGTTTGCCCACGTCTCGCGGTTCAAGGGACGGATGCACGGCTGCGGTCACGACGGGCACACCACTATGCTGCTCGGCGCCGCGCGCTACCTGTCGCGCGTGCGCAACTTCGACGGCACCGTCTACCTGATCTTCCAGCCGGGCGAAGAGGGCTTCGCCGGCGGCAAGGCGATGATCGACGACGGCCTGTTCGAGCGCTTTCCGGCCGACCAGATCTACGCGCTGCACAACTGGCCCGGCCTGCCGCCGGGCCGGATCGCGGTCCGGCCGGGGCCGATGATGGCGGCGGCCGACCGGATCGAGATCCACATCGAGGGCCGCGGCGGGCACGGCGCCCATCCGCATCTGACCGTCGATCCGGTGCTGGTCGCCGGCCACATCATCACCGCCGCGCAATCGATCGTCGCCCGCAACGTAAGCCCGGTCGACACCGCGGTGGTGAGCCTGTGCGCGATGCACGCCGGCAACCTGGCGGCGATGAGCGTCGTGCCGCGCGAGGCGCGACTGGTCGGGACCGTGCGCACGTTCGACCCGCGCACCCAGGATCGCATTGAACGCCGGCTCGGCGAGCTCGTGCACTCGATCGCAGCGGCGTTCGGCGCGAGCGCCACGCTCAGGTACGAGCGGGTCTACCCGGCGACGATCAATACCGCGCGCGAAGCCGAGTTCGCGGCCGAGGTCGCCGATGCGCTGGTCGGACCCGACAACGTGGTGCGCGACCTCGAGCCGTCGATGGGATCGGAGGATTTCTCGTTCATGCTGCAGCGGCGACCCGGTGCCTACGCGCGGCTGGGGCAGGGCGGCGCCGAGAGTGGCTCGTTCCTGCACAACACGCGCTACGATTTCAACGACGAGGTAATCCCGATCGGGGCCGGCTATCTGGCGGCGCTGGCCGAGGCCGCGCTGCCGCTCACCGCGACCGGTGGTGTCCGATGAGCGTCGCGAGCTCCTTTGCGGCGACCTACGACCAGGCCCGCGCCAAGTTCCACGACGCGGCACGCGGCGCCGGCGCAACCGTGACCCGGCATGTGCACCCGACCGCGCGCGGCGCCGACGGCGAGGAGTTGTCGATCGATCTGGCGATGCTGGGCGACGCCGCGGCGCCGGGCCTGCTGCTGCTCGCTTCGGGTACCCACGGCGTCGAGGGATTTTGCGGCTCGGGATGCCAGGTCGGCCTGCTGTCCGACCGCGCTTTCGTCGCCAGGCTGGCGCGCTCCGGCGTGTCGCTGCTGATGCTGCACGCGCTCAATCCGTACGGCTTCTCGCACCTGCGCCGGGTCAACGAGGACAACGCCGACCTCAATCGCAACTTCGTCGATTTTGGCGCGCCGCTGCCTTCGAATCCGGCGTACGCGGAAATCCACTCGCTGCTGCTGCCGGAGGAATGGCCGCCGGCGGCGGAAAACGAGCAACGTCTGGCCGCGTGGGTCGCCGCTCACGGCGCCGCCGCGTACCAGGCCGCGATCAGCGGGGGCCAGTATCGCTTTGCCGACGGGCTGTTCTACGGCGGTGCGCAGCCCACCTGGAGCAACCGGGTGCTGCGCTCGATGCTGCGCGAGCACGCCGCGGGCCGGAAGACTCTGGGCTGGATCGACTTTCACACCGGTCTGGGCCCGCGCGGGCACGGCGAGAAGATCTACGCCGGAGCCGACGTTGCCGCCGATGTCGCACGCGCCAAGACGTGGTGGGGCGACGACGTGACTTCGTACTTCGACGGCACTTCGACGTCGGCGCCGCTGACCGGGGTCAACGGCCGCGCGGCCTACGACGAATGCCCGCACGCCGAGCTTGCCGCGATCGCCCTCGAGTACGGCACCTGCCCGCTGCCCGAGGCGCTGCATGCGCTGCGCGCCGAGCACTGGCTGCACAATCATCCCGCCGCCCCGCGGCGGCAGAAGGACGAGATCAAGCGCGCGATCCGCGATGCCTTCTACATCGATCGCGACGACTGGAAGGACGAGGTGTACGGGCAGGCGGTCGACGCCTGTCGGAAGGCGACCGCGCGGCTGGCCCGGCCCGCCGCGGATCGACCGACATCACAGACGATGGCTGGCAACGAGGAGAGACCGAAATGACCACCGACATCCGCAGCATGCTGAAGATTCTTGCCACGCTCGTGCTCGCCGGCGGACTGGCCGCGGCGGCGAACGCGGCGACCTACCGCTTCGCCGACCAGGGCGACGCGACGTCGATGGATCCGCATTCGCTCAACGAGTCGCTGCAGCTTTCGCTGCTCGGCAACATCTACGAGCCGCTGGTCGGCCGCGGCAAGAAGCTTGAGCTGATCCCGCTGCTGGCGACGTCCTGGAAGCAGACCGAGCCCACCGTGTGGCGCTTCAGTCTGCGCCAGAACGTCAAGTGGCACGACGGCACCCCGTTCACCGCCGACGACGTCATCTTCTCGTACGAGCGCTCGAAGGTCGACGGCTCGGACATGAAGACCAAGGTCGCCACGATCAAGGAAATCCGCAAGATCGACGATCACACGGTCGATTTCGTGACCAATGCGCCGTTCCCGATCCTGCCCGACACGATCAACACCTGGTACATCATGAGCAAGGCCTGGTGCGAGAAAAACAACGCGACCGCGCCGGTCGACGTGCGCAAGGGCAAGGAGAACGCGGCGACGCTGCACGCCAACGGTACCGGCCCGTTCATGCTCAAATCGCGCGAGCCCGGCGTGCGCACGGTGTTCGTGCCCAATCCCAACTACTGGGCCAAGGTCGAGAGCAACATCACCGAGGCGATCTTCACGCCGATCAAGAACGATGCGACCCGGGTGGCGGCGCTGATCTCGGGCGACATCGACATGATGGAGCCGGTGCCGCTGCAGGACGTCGAGAAGCTGAAGGCGCAACCGAGCATCAACGTGCTGCAGGGGCCGGAATTGCGCACGATCTTCCTCGGCATGGACCAGGCGCGCGACGAGTTGCTGTTCTCGAACGTCAAGGGCAAGAATCCTTTCAAGGACCGCCGCGTGCGGCGCGCCTTCTACCAGGCGATCGACATCGAGGCGATCAAGAGCCGCATCATGCGGGGCGCGTCGACGCCGACCAACGAAATGATCGCGCCCGGCATCCGCGGCTTCGATCCGGCGCTCAACAAGCGGCTGCCGCACGATCCGGCCGAGGCCAAGAAGCTGCTGGCGGAGGCCGGCTATCCGAACGGTTTCGAGGTCGGCATGAACTGCCCGAACGATCGTTACGTCAACGACGCCGCGATCTGCCAGGCGATCTCGGCCATGCTGGCGCAGGTCGGAGTCAAGGTGAACCTGATGGCCGAAACGAAGGTCACCTATTTTCCGAAGATACTGTCGCGCAATACCTCGTTCTACCTGCTCGGCTGGACACCCGACTCGTACGATGCCCAGAACGCGATCTTCGCGCTGCTGATGACGCCGGCGCCGAACGGGCAGGGGCTGTTCAATCTCGGCAGCTACAGCAACGCGCGCGTCGACGAGCTGGGCAAGGCGATCGCCAGCGAGCTCGACCAGACCAAGCGCAACGCGATGATCTCCGAGCTGTTCAAGATCCACGGCGACGACTTCGGCACGCTGCCGCTGCACCAGCAGGCGCTGGCGTGGGCCACGAAAAAGAACATCGAGCTGGTTCAGCTCGCCGATAACACCAACCAGCTCAAGTGGACGGTGGTCAAGTAATGCCGTCGAAGGCCGGCGGGCGCGATCGATGACCGCTGTCGCAACGCCGCTGCCGTCGCGCCTCGCCCGCTGGCGGGCGAGCGACCTGGCGTACAGCTTCGCCCATTCGCCGGTGGCGATCGTGGCGGCGGCGGTGCTGCTGGTCTGCCTCGGAGCCGCGCTGTTCGCGCCGTGGGTCGCGCCGCACAACCCGTTCGATCTGGCGAGCCTCAACCTGCTCGACGCGCTGTCGCCGCCGCACCCGCTGCCGGGCGCCCGGCCGGGCTACCTGCTCGGCACCGACGACCAGGGTCGCGACGTGCTGTCGGCGATCATGTTCGGCGCGCGCATTTCGCTGCTGGTGGGGCTGGCCTCGGTGATCCTGGCGATGGTGCTTGGCGTCAGCCTCGGGCTCATCGCCGGCTACGCCGGAGGCAAGCTCGACGCGTTCATCATGCGCGTCGCCGACGTCCAGCTCTCGTTCCCGGCGATCCTGATCGCGTTGCTGATCGACGGCGTCGCGCGAGCGGTGCTGCCGCGTGACGCGCAGGGGCCGGTGGCACTGTTCGTGCTGGTCTTCGCCATCGGCATATCGAACTGGGTGCAGTACGCGCGCACCGTGCGCGGCTCGACGCTGGTCGAGAAGAACAAGGAATACATCCAGGCGGCGCGGGTCATAGGCATCAGACCGCTCGGCATCATGCTGCACCATTTGCTGCCCAACGTCCTGGGGCCGGTGCTGGTGCTGGCGACGATCAACATCGCGACCGCGATCATCACCGAGGCGACGCTGTCGTTCCTCGGCGTCGGTGTGCCGCCGACGCAGCCGTCGCTGGGCACGCTGATACGCATCGGCAACGACTTCTTGTTCTCGGGTGAGTGGTGGATCACAATCTTTCCCGGGGCGGCGCTGGTTATCATGGTGCTGGCGATCAACCTGCTCGGCGACTGGCTGCGCGATGCGCTGAACCCGAAATTGCAGTAGCCGGTCCAAGGCTTGTCACCCGCGTGCCCGAAGGAGGAGATCGAATGCGCTATCTGATGCTGGTTCTGGCGACGTGCGGCGTCGGACTGGCCGACGCCGAAGCCGCGCTACTGGAAAAATGGGGGCCGACCTGGAGCGAGCTGAGCGGGTCGCGCTATTACGCGCGTACGATCCTCAACCGCACGTCAGCGATCATCTTGTCGGTCGATGGCAGGAGCTACACCGACCGCGTGGTCAAGATCGAGCCCGGCAAGCATCAGGTCAGCGTGCAGTCGCCCAGGCGCAAGGGATTTCTGGGCACCGTGCAGCCGATGGAGATCGATGCCGCGCCGTGCAAGCGCTACTACATCAACGCGCAATTCGCGAGCGGCGTCGGGACCGAATGGAAGCCGGTGGTCAGCTACGTCGAGCCGGTCGCCGGCTGCAAGGTTCCGGCGGCGAAGAAGTGACGGCCGCGCGGCCGTCGGCGCAATCGCCCGGCGCGTGAGCGGCGCCCGGCCGCTGCTCGCCGTCGAAGACTTACGCGTCGAGTTTCCGACGCGGCACGGGCTGCTGGTCGCCGTCGACGGCGTCTCGTTCGCGATCGCGCCGGGCGAGGTCCTCGGCGTCGTCGGCGAGTCGGGCGCCGGCAAGTCGCTGACCGGCGCCGCGATCATCGGTTTGATCGACCCGCCGGGACGGATCGGCGCCGGCCGGATCGTGCTCGACGGCCGCCGCCTCGACGATCTTCCGCCGGAAGCGATGCGCCGCGTGCGCGGTCGCCAGATCGGCGCCGTGTTCCAGGACCCGCTGACCTCGCTCAACCCGCTGTACACGGTCGGCCGCCAGCTCACCGAAACGATCACCACCCATCTCGACCTCTCGCCGGCCGAGGCGCGGCAGCGTGCGCTGGACCTCTTGGCTGAGGTCGGCATCTCGGCGCCGGAGCGGCGCATCGAACACTATCCGCACCAGTTTTCCGGCGGCATGCGACAGCGGGTGGTGATCGCACTGGCGCTCGCCGCCAAGCCGAAGCTGATCATCGCCGACGAGCCGACGACCGCGCTCGACGTGTCTATCCAGGCGCAGATCATCGCGCTGCTGAAGCGCCTGTGCCGCGATCACGGCACGGCGGTGATGCTGATCACGCACGACATGGGCGTGATCGCCGAGACCGCCGACCGCGTCGCGGTGATGTACGCCGGACGCATCGTTGAGATCGGCCGGGTCGGCGACGTGATCCACCAGCCGCAGCACCCGTACACCCGCGGCCTGATGGGATCGATCCCGTCGATCGTCGACGATCGCGAGCAGCTGGCGCAGATCGACGGCGCGATGCCGCGGCTGACGGCGATCCCCGCCGGCTGCCCGTTCCACCCGCGCTGCGCCGTCGCGTTCGACCGCTGCCTCGTCGAGCGGCCGGAGCTGATGCCGGCGGCGACCGGCCTCGCCGCGTGCTGGCTGACCGAAAAGGTCAAGGTATGAGCGAGGCGCTGCTCGAGCTCGACGACGTCGCGCGCTACTTCGACGTCTCGCCGCCGTGGCTCAACCGGCTGCTCGAGCGCAAGCCGCGCCAGATCCTGAAAGCGGTCGACGGCGTGAGCCTGTCGATCGACCGCGGCGAAACGCTTGGGCTGGTTGGAGAATCGGGCTGCGGCAAGTCGACGATCGCGCGCTTGATCGTCGGACTGTACCGGCCGACGCGCGGCGCGATTCGCTTCGCCGGCCGGCGCATCGATGGGACTGAGCCGGAGCCTTCGCTGCGGCGGGCGATGCAGATGATTTTCCAGGATCCCTACGCCAGTCTCAATCCGCGCTGGCGCGTCGCCGATATCGTCGCCGAGCCGATCCGGGCGCACGGCATCGCACGCGCGCCCGGCGAGATCGCGGCGCGGGTGGCGGCGCTGCTCGAGCAGGTCGGGCTCGCCGCCGCAGACGGCACCCGGTACCCGCACCAGTTCTCGGGCGGGCAGCGGCAACGCGTCTCGATCGCCCGGGCGCTGGCCACCAATCCGGCCTTCCTGGTCTGCGACGAGCCGACCTCGGCGCTCGATGTGTCGGTCCAGGCACAGGTGCTGAACCTGATGCGCACGCTGCAACGCGAGCTGAAGCTCACCTACCTGTTCATCTCGCACAACCTCGCGGTCGTGCACCACGTCGCCGACCGGGTCGGCGTGATGTATCTCGGTCGCATCGTCGAGCTGGCGCCGACCCGCGAGCTGTTCGCGCGGCCGCAGCATCCCTACACCCGAATGCTGCTGGCCGCGGTGCCGGACCTGTCGCTCACCGGCAAGCCGCGTACCGCGGTGGCCGGCGAGGTGCCCAATCCGCTGGACCCGCCGCCGGGCTGCACGTTCCACCCGCGCTGTCCGTATGCGAACCAGCGCTGCCGGGTGGAGACGCCGCTCCTGAAACGCGCCGCGACGCAGCCCGGCGGCAGCGACCAGGTCGCCTGCCACGCGGTCGAGGAAGGACGGCTCGCGCCGGCGTTGAACCCGGCGTAAGCGGGCGTACCGCGGCCGATCGCAGGCGGCGGATCGGCTATAATCCGGCCCTGTCGGCGTCGCCGACGGGCCTTGTTTCGAGCCCGCACCGAAGCGCCGAGCCGAAGACCGACCCGACCGCCGCGCCCACCGCGCGGGCCCCCGACCGGGACGCTCTCGAAATCGTTTCAAGAAGCCCGAATTGCGCCTTACTCAGATCAGGTTGGCCGGCTTCAAGTCGTTCGTCGACCCGACCGCCATCGCCACGCCCGGCCAGCTGGTCGGGATCGTCGGTCCCAACGGCTGCGGCAAGTCCAACGTCATCGACGCGGTGCGCTGGGTTCTGGGCGAGTCGAAGGCCTCGGCGCTGCGCGGCGAATCGATGCAGGACGTCATTTTCAACGGGGCCGGCGAAAGGGCCGCGGTCGGTCGCGCCTCGGTCGAGCTGACCTTCGACAACAGCCAGGGCCGCATCGGCGGGCAGTGGGGGCAGTATGGCGAGCTGTCGATCAAGCGCGTGCTGACCCGCGACGGCGACTCGACGTATTACATCAACAACATTCCGGTCCGCCGCCGCGATATCTACGATCTTTTCCTCGGCACCGGACTCGGGCCGCGCGCCTACGCGATCATCGAGCAGGGGATGATCTCGCGGGTGATCGAAGCCAAGCCGGAAGAGCTGCGGATATTCCTCGAGGAGGCGGCCGGGGTCTCCAAGTACCGCGAGCGGCGCAAGGAAACCGAGGCACGGCTGGCCGATACGCGTAACAACCTGTCGCGGGTCGAGGACATCCGCGGCGAGCTCGGCGAGCAGCTCGCGAGGCTCGAGGCGCAAGCCAGGGTTGCCACCGAATACCGCGACCTCGAATCCAGGCTCAAGCAGTCGCAGCACCTGCTCTGGTTCGCCAAGCAGCAGGATGCCGCGCGAGCGCGAGAGCGCCAGGCGAACGAGATCGCCAATCTCGCCGCCGGCTTCGAGGCGCTGCAGGCGGAGCTCCGCGCCGCCGAGAACAGGCTCGAATCGCTGCGCGCGGATCATTTCAAGGCGGGCGACCTGCTGCACGAGCGACAGGGGGCTTTTTACGCGGCCAACGCCGAGGTGACGCGGCTCGAGCAGCAGCTCCAATTCGCGCGCGAGAGCGAGGGCCGGCTGTCGCAGCAGGTGGCGCAGATCGGCGATCAGATCGCGGCCTTCGCCGCCCAGATCGAGGGCATCGCCGCCGACACCCGCGCCGGCGAGCAAGAGGCCGCCGCCGCCTCGGCGCGCCACGGCGCGGCGCAGGGCGAAGAGCGCGCCGCGGCGGAGGCGATGGCACCGCTCGAAGCAGCGCTTGCCGAAGCGACGCACGTCCTGATCGCGAACCAGCAACGCGCCACCGAGATCGAGCAGTCGATCGAGGTCGCCGTCACCAAGCGGGAGGCCGCGCTCAGACTGCTGGCGACGCTCGCGCAGCGGCGGCAACGGCTCGATGCCGAGGCGGCCGAGCTGGCGGCCCCGGTCGCCGACGCGATGGCGCAGGTCGCCGATCAACTGGCGCAGGAGAGCTCCGACCTGGCAGGGCGCGAAACGAGCTTGGCCGCGCTGAACGACGTCGTCCGGCGATTGCAGGAACGCCATCGCAGCACCGGCGACGCCTGGCAACTCGCCGGCAGCACACTGGCGGAGCACGAGGCGCGCGCGCAGGCGCTCAACGACCTGCAGGCGAAGATCGGCAGCGGCACCGACGCCGCGGCCTGGCTTGCGGCGCACGGGATGGATCGCCCGCACCGCCTGTGGCAGCGGATCGACATCGAGCGCGGCTGGGAGGACGCGCTGGAAGCCGTGTTGCGCGAACGGCTGAATGCGCTGGAGCTCGCCTCGCTGGACACCGCGTCGGCCTGGGCGGGCGGCGAGCCGGGTCTGCCGGGTCGGATCGCCGCCTACTCGCCCGGGGCCGGCGCCGGCGGTGCCGGCGCGCGCAGCGATTCGCTGCTGGCCAAGGTCACGCCGCTTGCGCCCGGGCTAGAGCGCGTGCTCGGCGACTGGCT
>DATEFZ010000038.1:0-11695 GCA_035280325.1 Casimicrobiaceae bacterium | reverse complement strand
CGACCAGCACCGTGCCGAGGTCATCCTCGAGCTGGCGGATCGCCTGCGACACGGCGGACTGCGAAAGCTGCAGCCGCTTCGCGGCCGCGGTCATGCTCGCGACGTCGGCGACGGTCAGAAAAACCTTGAGCGCCTTGAGATCGAGCACGTCCCGAAGGCGCCGGCCGGCGCTGAGGAACCTAACCGACGACGCCGGCGTTGCTCAGGTGGAGCTTCGCGAACACCCCCCACGATTTGTCCATGTCCAGCTTGACCCCGCCGGTGGCATGGGTCGTGCCGCTGGCGATTTCGCCCAAGCGATACTCGAATCCATGCGGCAGGTCGATGCGGGCGCGCAGCTCGGCGCCGGTGATCGGGTTGCGGATCGGCTCGCCCACGGTTTCGAGCACACCGGGTACAGCGAGGCGTCCGCGCCGGCCGTCGACGTCGACCTCGAGCTCGATCGGCAGGAACAGCGGCTCGAGCTTGTTCGGGCACATCGCGCCGTAGACCCACCACATGGTCGCCCGCTCCGCGGTTTCCTTGCCGCTCATCACGGTCACCAGCGCGTCGCGCTGCTTGCGATCGGCGCGCTGGTCGATGATGAGCTGCATCGTGCCGTTGCCCTGGTGCACCGCGCCGGGCCACTTGTAGGTCGCGGCGGCGAGCAGGCCGTCCAGCCTGACGTCGCCGAAGCGGCCCTCGTCGATGTGGTAGCCGATCGCCGCCATGCAGTTGCCGTGCGTCGGCAGCGCGTTGAACTGGCAGGGACAGCCGTACGAGCAATTGCAGTTGCCGAGTTCCTTGCCTTTGATGAACCAGTTTGTCATCGCCATGAATATCCGTCCTCGGAAACAAAAAAATCACCGCAAAAAACGGCGCGCCCTGAAGGGCCGCTTCGCCGCAGCCGATCGCTCAACCGACTACCATCAGCGCCGCGCCGGCGCTGATCATGACGACGGCGCCGACGCGCCCGATCAGCGCGCCGGCCGGCGTGAGCTTCTCGATCAGCACGAAAACCGCCAGCACCGCCACCCACAGCAGGTTCATCACGCCGAACGCGAACAGCAGGACCATCAGCGCCCAGCAGCAGCCGATGCAATACGCACCGTGCTGCAAGCCCGTCACCAGCGCGCCCAGGCCGCCTTCGCGCCGATGCCGGACCAGGAATTCGGCCGGGCTGCGGCATTGGCCCAGACACGCGCTCTTCCACGGCGAGAGCTGGTAGGCGCCCGCGGCCAGCAGCAGCACGCCGGCGAAGATCGGACTGCTGCTGGTCATCGTCGCCGACAGCAGCCCCGAGGCGTCCAAGCCCCACTGCGCGATCGTCGCAGCGACGCTGAAGACGCTCCACGCGACCAGATAGCCAGCCGCGAAAAGCACGGTGGCGGCGTGCGCGCCGCGGCCGGCGGCCCCGGCTCGAGGGTGCAAGGCATCGAACAGCAGGATGGTCGGCGCGGCGCTCGGCAGCATCATGCCGGCCATCATCACCATCCACATGGCGAGCGTCGCGAGGTAGTAGCCGACATTCCAGGACGGCACTGCCATCATCGCCGTCATTCCCGCGTCCATGCCTGTCATCGGCCGGCCGAGCACCAGGTACAGCAAATAGCCCCAGGCGAGCGCGACGACCGCGGCCAGCGCGCCCAGGACAACAACGCGGTGGCGGCTCAGGGTGCTGGTGGCCGATGCCATCTCGTGCGGCGGCACGGATCGATTCGAGGTCGGGATGTCTGCGTCTCGCGCCCGCGGTGCTGGATCGGGCGGTCGGGCCAGTTTGCCGGCCCTGAAATCGGCTGTCAACGGGACGTTTTTCGCCGCGCTGTGCCGAAGCGGATTCGCGCGCGGCGGTCAGCTCCAGGGAAACGGGCTGCGGCTCACCGGATGCAGCCTGCCTTCCGCATAACGCGAGAAGCGGAACGGCTCGAGCAGCGCGGGCCTGGCGCCGAGCAATTCTTCGGCGACCAGCGCGCCGACGCCGATCATCTTGTAGCCGTGGTTGGAATCGGCGATCAGGTAGACGTTGTCGCGGAAGCGATCGAACACCGGAAAGCTGTCCGGCGTGAAGCAGCCGACTCCTCCCGACGGCTCCTTGCGATAGACGCCGTGCTTGCCCTCGAAGCGCTTCTGGCAGTGCGCCAGCGCCGAGGTCCACATGTCGGCGAAGTTGTCGTCGACGACGAACTCGGGCGACTGCGGGCCGTACGGATCGACGCGCACCTCGTCGGCGTCGCGCTCGACGTCGACCGGCATCGCTCCGCCCTGCACGCCGCCGAAGTGGAAATCGGGCTTGTAGTAAAGCCCCCACAGGCGGTCGGTGATGAGCCTGCCGTCGCGGTCGGAGTACAGCGGCGCGTCGGTATCGACGTGGATCACCGGCGGCATCGCGCCGTCGTTGGTCTTCTGGAAGTCGGGGTCGACGCCGAGCGTGCCTTCCTGCAGCGCCATGTAGTGCCACATGCGCACGCCTTCGTGCACCTTGCCGTCGCGTCCCTTGACGGCGATCGCTTTCGGCAGCGCCAGCATGTTCCAGATACGGTTGATCCACGGTCCGACAGCGACCACGACCTGGTCGCAGTCGATGCGGCCGGCGTCGGTATCGACTGCGGCGACTGCGCCCGCATCGTCGAAGCGAAAGCCGGTCACCGCCACGCCGGTCACGATATCGACGCCGAGCGCTCGCGCCTTGCGCTCGAGACCGCGCAGCGATGCCTGGTTGTTGGCGTAGCCGCCGCGCTTCTCGTGCAGCACCGAGGTGATGTTCTTCGCCTGCCAGTCGTCGAACATGCCTCGCATGTACCGGCGCGAGTCATCCTCGCCCTCGACGAAGGTCGAGTCGTAGCCGATCGCGCGCTGCTGCTGGTAGATCGTTCCCACCTGGGCGTGCATGACCTCGGGGCTGATCTGCATGTAGCCGACCGGATGGTAGCTGTAGGCTGCCGCGTCGCTCTCCCAGACGCCGACCGAATGCGCCATCAGCTCACGCATCGCCGGCTGGTAGTAGTTGTTGCGCACCACGCCGCAGGCGATGCCGGACGCCCCGGCGCCGACGCCGGTCTTGTCGAGCACGACGATGCGCACTTCGCCTGCACCGACGGTCTTGCCGCGCGCCTTGAGCTTCTGCGCCAGGTGCATCGACGTCGACAGCCCGTGGATGCCGGCGCCGATGATCACGTACGGCGCGGCGGTGGGAAGACGAGGCATGGGGCGGGCTCCTTGCGGTGAGAAGCGGCTAGCGAACGGGCGTCAGCGGCGCGAAGAGTTCGTTGAGCAGCGCCGGCAGCGCGCTACGGTCGGCGGCCAGCGAAGCGACCAGCGCCTCGATCCGCGCCGCGCGTCCTGCACCGAGGACCGGGGTCGCCAGCTCGCGATACTTGCCGGTCAGCTCGTCGTCGGTCAGCGGATTTTCGGGGTTGCCGCGGGCCCGTTCCGGGGCGGACGCCAGCGTGCGTCCATCGGCCAGCGCGATCGACACCCGCGCCCAGCGTTCGGCGGGAAAGCGGCGCGAGAACCCGGCGTCCTCGCGCAGCACGATGCGGCCGAGCAAGCCGGCGAGCCGCGAATCGCGCACCGCGTCGAGGTCGACCTCGGCGGCACCGACGCGGCCGAACAGCAGCGCCGCGGCGACGCCGTAGGGCAGGCTGTATTGCGCTTCGTCGGTGGTCGCCGGCGACGGACACTGCGAGCCCAGATCGATCGCCTCGCGGAAGCTCGCGACCTCGATGCGCACGATGTCGGTCGCCTCGAAGCGATGCGCACGCTTAAGCGAGAGCGCGGCCTCGATCGCCGGCTGCGCCCAGCGGCAGACCGGATAAGCCTTGAAATACTGCTCGCGGATGCGCCAGCGCGCGCCGAGGTCGGTCCAGAACGCGAGGGCATCGTCGCGCTCGACTGTGAGCGCCGGGGCGCCGGTGAAACCGTCCGCCGCCAGCAACGCTGCGGTGACACCGCAATGCGCGCCCCAGCCGGAGCCGTCCTTGAGCATCGAAGGGTGCGCGCAAACGCGCAGGATCTGGCCGCGCGGACCGAAATACTCGGCGATGCCCAGCGCTTCGCGCAGGCGCGCGTCGTCAAGCCGCAGCAGCCGGCCGCCCAGCGCCGCGCAGGCCAGCGAATTCCAGGCGCCCGAGCAGTGATAGTCGGGCACCGTCGCGTGCAGCGCAATGCCGGCACGGGTGCCGATTTCGTAGCCGAGAACGAGACAGGTCAGGAATTCCCCGCCGCTGCACGGCGCCCCGCCGTCGACGACGGCCAGTAGCGCCGGCAGCACCGCGACGCCGGCGTGCCCCTTGGTCAGGACGTGGCCGTCGTGGGCGTCGAGCGCGTCGATGGTCGAGGCGGCGGCCAACGCCGCGCCGGCGCGGCTCGCCCGGCGGCCGTCGAACAAGAGCCTCGCCTCCGATCGGCTTGCCTTCATCTCGCTCGCCACGTAGTCGTCGACGATCCGCGCCGACGGCGTGCGCGCGCCCGCGGCGGCGACTCCGATCAGGTCGAGCAGGCAGCGCTCACTCTGCCGCACGACGTCGCCCGGCAGCGACGCGAAATCCAGGTGGCGCGCGAAAGCAGCGGCGTCCAACGACCCTGCCGACGCCAGCGCGCGCGGTGCGGCCACTTCGCCCATCTAGATCAAGCCTTTGCTCTTGAGAAAGCTATCGGCGACATCCTCGACGGTCTTCTTGTCGACGTCGACGCTGGCGTTGAGCCTGGCCATCGTCTCGTCGTTGAGCTTTGCCGCGAGCGCATTGAGCGCATCGGCGATCTTCGGATACTTGTCGAGTGTCTCCTTGCGCACCACCGGAGTCAGGTTGTAAGGCGGCGCGTAGTGCTTGTCATCCTTGAGCACGACGAAATTAAACGCCGGGATGCGCCCGTCGGTGGCGAACACCACGCCGGTATCGACCTGGCGGTCCTTCAGCGCCGAATAGACGAGTCCGGTGTCCATGCGCTTGATGTTGTCGCGGTCGAATTCGAAGCCGTACGCGGCCTGCCAACCGGGCAGACCGTCGGGGCGCGCATAGAACTCGGCGTTCGATGCAAACGTGAGCTTGGCGCCGCCCTTGACCGCCTTGGCGAGGTCGCTCATGGTCACGATGTTGAGTTTCTGCGCCTCGTCGCGGTTCATCGCGAACGCATAGGTATTATTGACCGGCGACATGTTGAGCCAGACGATGCCCTTGGCGCCGTCGACCTCTTTGATTCGCTTGTACGCCTCCTCGGCGGACGAGAACTTGTCGGTGATCTTGTTGAAAACTCCGAGCGCTGTGCCCGTATATTCCCAGTAGACGTCGATCTGGCCGTTCTCCAGCGCCGCGCGCACGGCCGCGCTCCCCATGCCCGCCTTGCGCTCCGGGCTGAATCCTCGGGCCTTCAGCAGTTCGACGGTCATTGCCGTCATCAGCTGCTGCTCGGTGAACGACTTGCCGCCCACGACAATCGTCTGCGCCGCTGATTCACCCACCAGGGCCAGCGCCGATGCCAACAACCCTGCCAACAGAATGCGTATTGCGTTGCTCATGCTTGCTCCTCGTTTAGCATCACGAATTGCGCAGCGGATTGACGCCGCGCGGTACCAGCCAATACTGCGCCTGCCCGAACAGGAAATCCACGGCCACCGCGAGCAATGCCGTCGGGATGGCGCCGGCCAGCATCATCGCGTACTGCTGCAGGTCGATGCCGGTGAAGATTAGTTCGCCAAGTCCTCCGCCGCCGATCAGAAACGCGATCGGCGCGGTGCCGACGTTGACCGCCATCGCCGTGCGGATGCCGGCGAAGATGACAAAGAGCGCGTTCGGCAACTCGATCCGAGCGAGGATCGCACCCGAACTCATCCCCATGCCTTGCGCGGCGTCGATCAGGTGTGCCGGAACCGCGCGTATCCCGGCATAAGTGTTGCGTACGATCGGCAGCAGAGTAGCGACCCACAGGCCGACGATCGCGGGCAGCGCGCCGATGCCGAGCAGCGTCATCATCAGCGCGAGCTTGCCCAGCGTCGGGATCGAGGTCGCCATGTTGACGGCCTGGATCGTGGCTTCCGCATATCGCGCCATGGCAGGCCGCGACAGCGCGGTGCCGAGGCCGACGCCGGTGACGATGGCGGCGCTGCCCGACACCGCGACCAGCACCAGGTGCTGCTTGGTCAGGTAAACGATGTCCTTTTGGTAGTGCAGGATGTCGGTCCACAGTCCGCTCGCCACCAGCGCCCAGACGATCGCCAGCGCGATGCCGGCAAGCACTGCGTACGGCAGCAGCGATCGCTGCGAAACTGCGGCGGCCGTCACTGCGGCGCAGCCCCGAGTGCAGTTGCTGCGGACGGCGCCGCAAGCCGCGCGGCGACCGCCTCGCGCGTGACGTGGCCGACGCAGCGGCCATCGCCGTCGACGCAGGACAAGACTTCGATCCCGCGCTCGAGAAAAAGCGTAGCTACGCGGCGCAGGTCGTCGTTCATGCCGACGGCGGGTGTCCCGGGTGCGACGCGCGCGGCCGAGCCGCGGGCCTCCGGAGTCATCACCTCGCTGACGGCGATACGCCGCAGCCGTTTCAGGGTGCGATCGCTGCCGACGAAGCCGGCGACGAACTCGTTGGCGGGGCGAGCCAGCAGCTCATCGGGCGCCGCGTATTGTTCGAGGCGGCCGGCGCGAAAGATCGCGATGCGATCGGCCATCTTCACCGCCTCGTCGATGTCGTGGCTGACGAACAGCACCGTCTTGCGCAGCGATTTCTGCATCCGCAGGAACTCGTCCTGGATCACCTCGCGATTGACCGGGTCGACGGCGCCGAACGGCTCGTCCATCAGCAGCACCGGCGGATCGGCGGCGAGCGCTCTGGCCACGCCGACACGCTGCGCCTGGCCGCCCGACAGCTCATTCGGATACCGATCGAGAAATTCCGCCGGCTCGAGCGCCAGCATCGTCAGCAATTCCTCGGCTCGGCGGCGGATACGGGCGCGGTCCCAATGGAGCAGCCGCGGCACGACGCCGATGTTCTCGGCAACGGTCATGTTCGGGAAGAGCCCGATCTGCTGGATGACGTAGCCGATCGTGCGGCGCAGCTCGACCGGATCGGCCGTACCGGTGTCGCGGCCACCGATGAACACCCGGCCGGAACTGGGGGCGACCAGCTGGTTGACCATGCGAAGGGTCGTCGTCTTGCCGCAGCCGGACGGGCCTAGCAAGACGCAGGTTTCGCCCGCGCCGACTTCGAGGCTAACGCCGTCGACCGATGCCGCGCCCCCGTGCGCCGACGGATAGATCTTGGTCAGCGCTTCGAGCCGGATCATGGATGACGTCGCAGTCGTCGCGTCAGGCGGCGCGCGGAGCGACGCCCTTCGGCGTCAACCGTCGCTGCAGCCCGAGCAGCGCGTAGTCGGCAACGATCGCCAGCAGTGCAAGGGCGAGCGCCCCGGTGATCAGCTGCCGGATGTCAGTCTGCGAGATACCACGCGAAATAAAAGTGCCGAGGCCGCCGGCCCCGATGTACGCCGCGATCGCGGTCACCCCGATGTTGATGACGACCGCGACCCGGATGCCTGCGATGATCACCGGCAACGCGATCGGGATCTCCACGCGCAGCAGCCGCTGCCAGGTCGACATTCCCATGCCGATCGCGGCCGAGCGAAGCGCCGGATCGACGTTGCGTATCGCTGTGTAGGTGTTGCGCACGATCGGGAGCTGCGCGTAGAGCATGGCGGCGATCACCGCCGGCAGATAGCCGATGCCCTGTCCGATCTTGGACAGCAGCGGAATCAGCACGCCGAACAGCGCGATCGATGGAATGGTCATGACGATCGATCCCAGGTAGAGCACGGTATCGGCCGCACGCTGGCTCTGGGTAATCGCGATGCCCAGCGGGACCCCGGTCAGGATCGCGATGCCAACCGCGACGCTGACGATTGAGACGTGCTCGATCGTGCGTTCGCCGATTGCCGGCAGATTGTGCACAATGAATGCGAGGGTCTCCACTGCCATGCTCCGCATCGGCGCGCCGCGCCCCCAGTCGCGGGTTGCCGCTTTGACGCATGGTCGGCGCCCCGAGGGACGCAAGTGTTACAGATGCGACCCGGGTTGGTCCACTGCGGGCCGGCTTCGGGACGACCGCCAGCGTTCGAGCGCGCCCGAGCGCCCGAGGCAGGCGACGGATCCCGGTGTCGCACCGGCGACAATTCAGGTCGCTCCGCGGCTGGTCGTCGCCGCCTTGGAATGCGATAGTTTCCAATCGCGAAAGGGCGACCCATGACCCATCCGAACTTCCCGCGACCTTCACTGCTGCAATGCCTCGAGGCCGGGCCGGTGATCTGCGCCGAAGGCTACGTGTTCGAGCTCGAGCGGCGCGGCTACCTGCAGGCCGGGGCCTTCGTGCCCGAAGTCGTGCTCGAGCACCCGGAGGTCGTCGCCCAGCTTCATCGCGATTTCGTCCATGCCGGGTCGGACGTGGTGGAGGCGCTCACCTACTACGCGCATCGCGAAAAGCTGCGCATCATCGGCCGCGAAGCCGACCTCGAGCCGATCAACCGGCGCGCGCTGGCGATCGCCAAAGGCGTGGCCGCCGAGAGCGGCGCGCTGTTCGCCGGCGATATCTGCAACACCAACGTCTACGACCCCGCCGATCCCGCCTCGCACAAGTCGATCCGCGCGATGTTCGAGGAGCAGGTCGGCTGGGCGGTCGAAGCCGGCGTCGATTTCATCATCGGCGAGACGTTTTCCTACGCTCAGGAAGCGCTGATCGCGCTCGACGTCATCAAGCGCGCCGGGCAGACCGCGGTGATCACGCTGGCCATGCACCAGGCCGACGTCACGCGCGAGCATTGGAGCGTAGCCGACGCCTGCAAGAGGCTCGCCGACGCCGGCGCCGACGTCGTGGGCCTGAACTGCATCCGGGGGCCGGCGACGATGATGCCGCTGCTGCGCGCCGTGCGGGCCGCGGTGAAGTGTCCGGTGGCCGCGCTGCCGGTGCCGTTCCGCACCAGCGAGGGCGAGCCTTCGTTCCAGTCGCTCAAAGACACGCACTGGCACTACGAGGAGGGCGCGCGGCCGTTTCCGGTGGCGCTCGATCCGTTCACCTGCAACCGTTTCGAGATCGCCGAGTTCGGCCGCGCCGCGCTCGCGCTGGACGTCCGCTACCTCGGCGTGTGCTGCGGCGCCGGGCCGCACCACATCCGGGCGCTGGCCGAGACGGTCGGCAAGCGGCCGCCGGCGAGCCGGTATTCGGCCGACATGTCGAAGCATGCCTTCCTGGGCTCGCACGAGCGCATCAAGCAGGTGCAGAAGGACTACGCGGGCAAGCTGTAGCGACGCAACGCGGCGGCGTGCCTCAGCCGGCGCGACCGCGCGGGCGAGTGCTTCGAGCGGCCAGCGCCGCGGCGCGCTCGTCGCTGGGCTTGTGGCCGTACACCGCGCGATAGCAGCGGCTGAAATGCGACGCCGATGCGAAACCGCAGGCGACCGCGACGTCGAGCACCGGCTTGGCGGTCTGCAACAGGAGCGCCCGCGCCCGGTCGAGGCGCAGCTCCATGTAATGCCGGCTCGGGCTCGCCCGCAGATACTTGGCGAACAGGCGTTCGAGCTGGCGCGGCGACAGCCCGACGTCGGCTGCGATCTGCCGCACGTCGCGCGGCTCGTCGGCGGTGCTCTCCATCAGGCCGATCGCGGCGACCAGCTTCCGGTTGGCCACGCCCAGGCGGGCCTGGATCGCCATCCGCTGCCGGTCCTGCGTGCCGCGGATGCGCGGATGGATGAATTGCTCGGACACGTCGTTGGCGAGCGCGCGCCCGTCGCGCTCGGTGATCACCTGCAGCATCATGTCGAGCCCCGCGGTGCCGCCCGAGCAGGTGCAGCGGTTGCCGTCGATGACGAAGATGTCGCCGGTCGTCTTGACGCGCGGGAATTGCTCGGCGAACGCCGACAGGTTTTCCCAGTGCACCGCGCAGCGCCGGCCGTCGAGCAGTCCCGCGTAGGCCAGCGCGTAGCTGCCCAGGCTGATGCCGCCGATCGCCAAGCCGGTGCGGGAGAGTTCGCGCAGCCATTGGCCCAGCGGCTTGTCGTTGGCGCCGGCGTCGGGGGTGCCGGCGCAGACCAGCAGCATGTCGACCCTCGCCTCGCCGGCGATCGAGGCGCCGACGGCGATGTCGATGGCGTTGCTCGCGCGCACCGGCGCGCCGTCGCGCGAAAAAAGCCGCCAGTCGAACAGCTTCTGTCCGGCGAGCCGATTGGCGGCGCGCAGCGGCTCGATCGCCGCGGCAAACGCCATCATCGAGAATGCTGGCACCAGGTAGAAGCCGACGGTGTAAGGCGGCTTGTCGGGGCGAGCACCCGATGCCGGTCGCGCCGTCGGCGAATGAGCGACGCGGGGCGGCTTCGGACGCGCGGACATGCGGCGGATGTTACCGCGCAGGCGGCGGCCGGTCGAAGTCAGGCGATCGCCCCGCTCGCCTTGAGCCGCTGCAAGAGCGTCTTCTGGAAATGGTGCGTCGTATCCTCCAGCGCTGCCGAAAAAACGCCGCCCTGCATCGCCGGCGAGCGCCGGCCGACCTGCAGCCGCTCCACGATCCCGATGTCCTCGTCGTTGATCGGACGCCGGCGGTCGACGCAATCCTGCCGCGCCCGGGCGTACCGCGGCTCCATCGCGTCGTCGCCGACGTAGAAGAATTCGAATCGCTCGCGGGTGCGGTCGAACGCTTGCGGCTGCAGGATGAACGCGTAGAAGTGGTCGTACAGGCAGCCGAGCATGACGTTCGGGAACAGCGCCACGAACTCGCCGATCCTGCGCTGCTCGGGCGGGACGCCGGGGAACCCGGGCAGCGCTTCGCCGACTTGCGGCGGCGCGTAGCTCCTGCTGCCGACCCCGGAATAGAGCCCGTCGCCGATGATCTGGAACGAATGATCGATCGCCGAATAGGTGTTGAGCTGCGGATGCACGCTCGGCAGGTGGTAGCGCTCGCAATAGTTCTCGACGACAAGCTTCCAGTTGGCGCGGATCTCGAAGCCCAGGCTGCCGCCGTGACGGAGCAGCGACAGGTCGCGATCGGACCAGCGTTCGGCCAGCGGGCGCACGTATTCGGCGAGCGGCGGCGCTTCGCCGTCCAGGTTGACGAAGACGAGCCGGTGCCACGACTCGCATCGGATCGGCTTCAACCCGAGCGCGACCGGATCGAAACGGTCGTCGGGGCAATGCGCGTGGCCGCAGAACCACGGCCGCCGCAGGAGCCGGCCGTCGAGACCGTAGGTCCAGGCATGGTACGGACAGACGATGCTGCCGCGCGCGTTGCGCGGCTCGGCGACGAGCTGCACGCCGCGATGGCTGCAGACGTTGTGGAAGGCGCGAATGGTCCCGCTGCGGTCGCGCAGCAGCAGGATCGGCACGCCGGCGAAATCGTACGGCACGAGGTCGCCCGGCTGCGCCAGGTCGGCGTCGATGCCGACGCACATCCAGGTCGCCGCCAGCACGCGGTCGCGCTCGAGCTCGAAGAATTCGGGACTGGTATAGAGCTCTTGCGGCAAACCGATCGCGCTGTCGGTCGGACGGTTCAACCGCGCGACGGCATCGGCGTCGATCCAGTGCGCGGCGGCGAATTCGGCCATCGGCAACCCCGGCTCGAAAAAATGGCCCCGCGGACCAGTCTATCGAGCGCAAGGCGGCGATCCCGTTCCAGCCGCGACATCAAAGAGCTTGGGCGCGACGTTGCCGGCGGCATGCAGCGCAGCCGCTCAGCCGACCTGCCACA
>DATEFZ010000037.1:0-20538 GCA_035280325.1 Casimicrobiaceae bacterium | reverse complement strand
GGAGGATTGCATTCGCGCGCTGGAAGAAGATGCGTCGCCGCTGGTCGATGTCTCCGTTCCTGGGGTAGTGGCAGGCGGCCGCCGCGAACATCGCAATCGCGGCGTCCATCTGGCCATTGTTGCTTGTCCCGGTCGGAGAGGCGACACCACCGAGCGTCGCGCCGCGACAGCAGCAGCGCGATTAAGGGTTTGCCCGTGATCCGGATTGCCGTCCTCGACGACTGGCAGCGCATCGCGCGCGACAGCGCCGACTGGTCGCCGCTCGCGACGCGTGCCGAACTGCAATTCTTCGAGTCGCCGTTTGCTGGCGAGGACGACGCCGCACGTCGGCTCGCCGATTTCGACATCGTCCTGGCCACGCGCGAGCGCACGCCTTTTCCGCCTTCGCTCGTCGCCCTGCTGCCGAAGCTGCGGATGTTCGGCCTGACCGGGGCGAGGGCCGCGCTGATCGATATTGCCGGCATGATCGACCGCGGCATCACCGTCTGCTACACCGGCAACGGGCCGTCGTCGAGTTCGACCGCCGAGCTGGCGCTTGGCCTGATGCTTGCCGCCGCCCGGCGCATCCCTGCCGGCGACGCCGCGGTGCGCGACGGGCGCTTCCAGTCGGGCACCGACGCGGGCCCGGTGCTCGAAGGCAAGACCGTGGGCCTGATCGGCCTGGGCAAGATCGGCTCGCGCATGGCTACGTACTGCGACGCGCTGGGCATGAAGGTGGTGGCGTGGAGCCAGAACCTCAACGGCGAGACCGCGGCACAGGCCGGCGCCACGCGCGTCGACAAGGACGATCTCTTGTCGGCGGCCGATGTCGTGAGCCTGCACCTGGTGCTGTCGCAGCGCAGCCGCGGCATTCTGGGCGAAGCCGAGCTGGCCCGCATGCGGCCGGGCGCGATCCTGGTCAATACCGCGCGCGCGGCGCTGGTCGACGAAGCTGCGTTGATCGCCGCCGTCGCCTCGGGCAGGCTGACCGCCGCGCTCGATGTCTTCCACCGCGAACCGGTGGCGGCCGACTATCCATTGCTGCGCGCACCGAACGTCGTGCTGACGCCGCACCTGGGTTACAGCGCGATCGAGGTCTACCGCGAATACTATCGGCACAGCGTCGAGAACGCATTGGCGTTCCTCGACGGCTCGCCGATCCGCGTGCTGCAGTCGCCCGCGTCGTAGGGCGGCGCGGCAGCGCCGCAACCTGCCCGCGCTCTTGACGCGATCAGGCGATCGCGCGCGAGCGCAGCGTGCCGAGCAGCACGATACCGAGTCCGAGCAGCGCCACGCTCGCCGGCTCGGGGACCTGCAGCACGCCGAAAAGGCCGTGGTCCTCGCCGCCGGGGCCTGCCGAGAAGTAGATCTTCTGCGTGCTTCCGGCCTTGCCGTCGTTGCCCGCGATCAGACCCCACAGACCGTCGATCACCAACGGCGTGCCATCGCGGTCGGAAAGTTGGCCGACGAAGCTGTCGCTGGCAAGATCGAAGATGTTGATGTGGCCGTCGCCGAAGTTGCCGACCAGCAGATCGCCGGCGAACTCGGCGAAACCCGTCGGGGCGATGGCGAGGCCCCACGGCGAGTTCAGCGTTCCGTTGGACCCGACCCGGCCGAGCAGGTTGCCCTGCAGATCGTAGGCATCGACGATGCCGTTGCCGAGGCCGGCCACATCGTCACCGGTCGGTCCGCGCACCGCGTACGTTACGTACAAGGTGCCATCGAGGTTCTGCACATTGAACGGCGCGTAGCCGTCGGAAAGATTCGGGTCGGTGAACGAGCCGGTGAGGTCGCTCGCCGCCGCATTGCCCTTGTAGACGTCGACCGTACCGCCGGCAAAATCGGCCGCGTAGAGATAGGCGTCGCTGCCGATCAGCGCGATCGCCGAGCCCTTGTACTCGTTGTCCGGCGAGGCCGTGACCAGCGTCTCCGCCGCGGTTCCCAACGCGCCACGCCATCCCGAGACCGTGCCATCCTCGCTGACGAACAAAAAGGTATTGCCGTTGAAATTGCCAGCGCCGCCGACGTTGAAGACCTGGCCGGTGACATTGCCGGCGCCAGGAATCGTCACCTCGAGCCCGAGCTTGGTGGTGGCGTTGGTCACGGGGTCGACCTGGTAGAGCACCGAAAGCCCTTTCCCGTTCGACGAGACCCAGAACGGCGAGCCGGACGAGTGCGAAATCCCCCAGGCGTTGACCAGGTTCGGGTCGCTAATCTGCGCCGGGTTGACCAGTTGATCGTCGGTCACCAGGTTGACCACGCTGAAAGGCGTCGCCGCAGCCGGCAGCGCCAGCGAGCAGGCAAGGCCCACGATCGAGGCACTGCGGCAGACTGCGGCGATGGCGGAAAGTCGGACGTCGCCAGCGGCAGCGCGCGGCGGCGGAATGATCGGATTCATCGTGTCTCCTCGGGCCCGGAACACGAAAGCAAACATCGGCTGCAACGCGGCCATTCCGTGACCGACCAAAAGTTTCGATTCTTTTTGTGAACGAAAAGACCGAGTCAATTGGCGATATCGAGAATGTAGTTCTTACAAGGTGCCGCCGGCGGTATTCCTGGTCTGGAAGATGCTGTTCCACGCCTCGTCGGTCGTGCCGGTTGCGGCCGCCGCGCCGTGGCTCGCGCTCTCGCGCAACAGCTTGGCCGTCGCCGCCGCCGGCAGCGGGCGGCCGAGCATGAAGCCCTGGACCACGTTGCAGCCCAGCTTGAGCAGCAGGTCGATCTGCGCCTGGGTCTCGACTCCCTCGGCGACGACGGTCAGATTGAGGCTTTGCGCCATCGCGATGATCGCGCGCGTGATCGCCACGTCGCCGTCGTTCTGACCGGCATCGCGGATGAACGACTGGTCGAGCTTGAGCTTGTCCAGCGGCAGCCGCCTCAGATACGACAGCGACGAGTAACCGGTGCCGAAGTCGTCGATCGCGATCTTGACGCCCATCGAGCGCAGCGCGGTCAACGTGCGCAGCGCGGCTTCCGAGTCGACCAGCAGCATCGACTCGGTGACTTCGAGCTCGAGGTAGTCGAGCGGCACGCCGACGACGCGAGCGATCTCCTCGACCCGCTGCGCCAGTGCCGGGTCGCCGAACTGGCCGCTCGACAGATTGACTCCGATCGTCACCGGCGGTAAGCCCTCCGCCAGCCAGGCGTTGTGCTGGATCAGCGCGGCGACCATCACCCATTCCCACAGTGCCATGATCAGCCCGGCCTCTTCGGCTGCGGGGATGAAATGCGCCGGCCCGAGCATGCCCAGCGTCGGGTGGTTCCAGCGGATCAGCGCCTCGATGCCGACGATTCTTCCGCTGCGCACCTCGATCTGCGGCTGGTAGTAGAGCTCGAACTGACCGCCTTCGAGCGCCTTGCGCAGATCGTGCTCCAGCGAGAGCCGCTGCGCCGAAGCGGCTCGCATCGAGTCCTGGTAGAAGTAGAAGCGGCTTCTGCCTTGCGCCTTGGCGTGGTACATCGCCACGTCGGCGTTCTTGAGCAGCGTATCGAGATCCTCGCCGTCGCGCGGATAGAGCACGATGCCAATCGACGCCGAAACGAACACCTCGTGCGTGCCGAGGGTGATCGGCTGAGCCAAGATCGCCAGCAGCCGCGTCGCCGCGCGCGCCGCATCCTGCTCGCTGGCCACGCCCTTGAGCAGCACGATGAACTCGTCGCCGCCGTGCCGGCAGACGTCGCGCTCGATGGTCTTGGCCTGCGGCAGCCCGGCGATGTCGTCGGGCCGCATCCCCCGCGTCAGGCGCTGCGCGATCACGCGCAGCAGGTCGTCGCCGACGGCGTGGCCCAGCGTGTCGTTGATGCGCTTGAACTGGTCGAGATCCAGATACATGATCGCGAACGATGTGCCGTCGCGCCGCGCACCCTCGAGCGTCTCGGCCAGTTGTGCGTCGAAACGCGAGCGGTTCGGCAACTCGGTGACGGCGTCGAAATAGGCGAGGCGGTGGATCTGCTGGATCGCGCGCGTGCGCTCGGTCGCGTCCTGGATCGTGCCCGCCAGGCCGGTCACCTTGCCGCCGGCGCTCAGCAAAGGCTCGGCCAGCACGTGCACGTGGCGCAGCTCGCCGTCCTGCCCGAGGATGCGCGCGTCCTGGCCCGGCATCAGGTTGCCGCAGGCAAGGCGGACCAGCCAGCGCTTGAACGCTCTGCGGTCGTCGTTGTGCACCAGGCGCAGGATCGCGTACGGGCGGGAGCCGATCTGCGTCGGATTGGCACCTAGGATGCGGAAAACCTCTCCCGAGCAGACGACGTTGTCGCTGGCCCGATCCCATTCCCAGCTCCCGATGCGCGCGATGCGCTGCGAGCGCGTGAGCTGCTGCGCGAGGTTGCGGCTGGCCGCGCTTTCACGCTGCGCCGCCTCGTAGGCGGCCTTCAACCGTTGCTCGCGGCGGGCGACGCGGCGGTACATGTTGTCGAGACCGCGTTGCAGGCTGACCAGCTCGGTCGACCGTGCCCCTCTGGTCGTGGTCAGCGCCCGGCGCGTGTCCGGGCTGGTGCGGAAGCGCGTCAGCGCCGCGCGCAGCGCGGCGATCGAGATCGTGATTCTGCGGCCGACGATGGCGATGGCAGCGCAAGACAGGGCCAGCGCCAGGCATGCGTAAGCGATCGGGCCGATAAAGCTTCCCGCCAGCAGTGGCATCAGCAGGCCGTGCGCCAGCGCAACTGCGGCGATCGCCTGGCCGGTAAAGCTCGCGCCAAAAGCGGCGCGCGCCCGCGCCAGCCGGCGAGCCGCCGGCGGCGGCGCCGCGGACTTCTGGCGCATTTCCCTGTGCGGGCCCAACAGCGGCACGGAAAACCTCCCGGCGCTCCATTGCGGAGAATTTCGCTGCTTTTGGCGCACGCAGGCAGCCGCGAACGTGGAGCGTAACGATCGGGAGGCAAGCATCATGCCAGCGGCAACGCCCATGGATTCCCCCGCGCCCGTGACGCCGAACGACGCGCGGGGTCACTTAAGCGCCGATTTTTCGCCCGGATTCGGGCCTCCCGCCCGGGCCGGCTCCGCTCAGGCGGTTCGCCGAGGCTTTGCCGCCCGGACCGCACCCGACGCGGCGACGGGCCGCTACAATGGCGACACCGCCTCGCGGACCCATCGCGCGGCGACTGTCGATCCGACAACGCGAACGGGGAATTCGATGCATATCATCTGGACGATCCTGATCGGTTTTGTCGTCGGTCTCATTGCCAAGGCGGTCACGCCCGGCACGGGCCCCGGCGGATTTTTTCTCACCGCGGCGCTGGGTATCGCCGGATCGATCGGCGCCACCTTCGTCGGTCAGGCGATGGGCTGGTACCAGGCGGGCGAGGGCGCGGGCTTTTTCGGCGCGCTGATCGGCGCCGTCATCCTGCTGGTCATCTATCACCTGATCGCCCGCAAGAGCAGCACGCCGTAAACGCACCAGGAGACAAGCGCAATGGCATTCGATCTCAGCAGCTTGTTACAGCAGTACATCGGCGGCGCCGCGCCTTCGGACGCCGCGGCGCAGCACTACGACCAGGTCGCGCAGGCCGCGCCGCCGTCGGTCGTCGGCCAAGGCGTGGCCGACGCGATGCGTTCCGACCAGACTCCGCCGTTCGCCGACATGGTGTCGAAGATGTTCGGACAGGCGAGTCCGGACCAGAAGGCCGCCATGCTGAACCAGTTGATCAGCGGCCTGAGCCCCGGTGTCCTCTCGTCGATCCTCGGCAGCGGCGCGCTGGGCGGCCTCGCGGGAGCAGTTTCCGGCGGCGGTTCGATCGCACCGCAGGATGCGAGCAAGGTGTCGCCGGATCAGGTGCAGCAGATCGCGCAGCACGCCGAGCAGAAGAACCCCGGCATCATCGACAAGATGGGCAGCTTCTACGCCCAGCATCCGGGCCTTGTGAAGACGCTGGGCAGCGCGGTGCTGGCGATCGCGCTGGCGAAGATCGCCAACAACATGAAGAGCTAAAGAGCGCGGCGCTGTCGGAGCGACCCGAGGGCCCGCCGTGACGGTGGGCCCTTTGCATTGGCGCGGGCAATCGGTGACACTGGGCTCCGCATCGTCTTCGGGAGGGCGCGTGACAGAGCCCGTCTATTCGCGTCGCAGTCTCGCCGCGCAGGCGCTGGGCACCATCGACGCCGCAACCCGCGCCATCGTCTTGCCGGTGCACGTCGCGACGACGTTCGTGCGCGATCCGGACAATGCCTATCGCAGCGGCAATGCCTACGGCCGTCCGGACAATGCCACCGTACGCGAGGCCGAGGCGATCATCGCGATGCTCGAAGGCGCGGCTGCCGCGCTGGTGTTCGGCTCGGGGATGTCGGCCGCGCTGGCGGTGCTGCTGTCGCTTGCGCCGGGCGATCATGTCGTCGCGCCGAGGGTGATGTACTGGGCGCTGCGCAACTGGCTCGCCGGCGACGAGACGGCGCAGGGCCTCGACGTCGAGCTGGTCGATACCGACGATCTGGCGGCGGTGCGCGCCGCGCTGAGGCCCAGGGCGACCCGTCTGGTCTGGCTCGAGACGCCGGCCAATCCGTTGTGGACGATCACCGACATCGCCGCGGTGTGCGAGATCGCGCATGCCGCGGGCGCCCTTGTCGCGGTCGATTCGACCTGCGCGACGCCGGTGCTGACGCATCCGCTCGCCCTGGGCGCCGACATCGTCATGCACGCCGCAACCAAGTATCTGAACGGGCACTCGGACGTGGTCGCCGGCGCGCTGGCCGTCGCCCATCCCGACGAGCTATGGGATCGCGTCAAGCGGGTGCGGACGATGCACGGCATGATCCTCGGGCCGCTGGAAGCGTATCTGCTGATCCGCGGCATGCGCACCTTGCACCTGCGCGTGGCGCAGGCTTCGGCCAATGCGATGGAGCTGGCGACGCGGTTGAATCGCCATCCGGCGGTGGCCGAGGTGCTGTACCCGGGATTGGCGACGCATCCCGGGCACGCGATCGCCGCTCGGCAGATGCAGGGGGGCTTCGGCGGCATGCTCTCGATCCGGGTGCGCGGCGGCGAGACGGCGGCGGTCGCCGCGGCGGCCGGCGTCAAGCTGTGGAAACGCGCGACCTCGCTTGGCGGCGTCGAAAGCCTGATCGAGCACCGGGCCTCGATCGAGGGTCCCGGCTCGCCGTGTCCTCCCGATCTCCTGCGCCTGTCGACCGGGATCGAGGATGCCGACGACCTCTATCGCGACCTCGACCGGGCGCTCGCTGCCGCGGGCGCGCCACAGCCATCGTCGCGATGACCGTTTTCGAGCGCTCCGGCGTGCGCGGCGACGTCGTCGGCGGACTGGTCTCGGCCGGCGTGGCCATCCCGCTCGCGATGGGCTACGGCATGTTCGCCTTCGTATCGTTCGGCGACGAATACTTCGTCAACGGCGCGCTGGCGGGGCTGCTTACGGCGCTGATCGTCGGCGTCGCCAACGTGATGCTCGGCGACAGGACGGCCAATGTCTATGCGCCGCGGGTGACCACCACCTTCTTCCTCGGCATCCTGTTGTTCGGCCTGGTGCACTCCGATATGCCGATCGTGCGCTCGGGAGGATTGCCGCTGACGCTGGCGATCATCCTTTCGATCATTCTGCTGGGCGGCATATTCCAGCTCGTCTTCGGCCTGATCCGCCTCGGCACGCTGATCAAGTTCACTCCGCACCCGGTGATGGCGGGCTTTCAGAACGCGGCGGCGATCCTGCTGTTCCTGGTCCAGCTCGGCAACGTCCTGGGGTTCGATCACAACGTCCCGTTCGTGCACGCGCTGCAGCACATCGGCGAAGCGAAACCGGCCAGCATCGCCATCGCCGTGATGGTCTTTGCCGCGATGTGGCGCGCGAAATCGCTGCTGCCGCGGGTGCCGCCGGTGCTGGTCGGACTCGCGCTGGGCACGGTCGTCTACTATCTGCTGACGCTGGCCGGGCTGGGCGCGCACCTCGGCCCGGTGATCGGCAGCGCGCCTTCCCCCGAGCTCGCGCCGCCGGTCTTTCCGCGCTTCGTCGAGTTGGCGCGGCATCCGGGTTTGGGCGCCGTCGTGCCGACGATCGTCGGCGGCGCGCTGGCGCTGGCATTGATCGCATCGATCGACGCCTTGCTCTGCGCACGGTTGCTGGCGCGGCCCGGCGATCCCAGGATCGACGGCGACCGGCTGCTCGCCCGGCTGGGCGCGGGAAACGCGCTGGCGGCCTGCCTCGGCGGCATCACCAGCGGGCTGAATCTCGGCCCGAGCCTCGCCAACAAGGCATTCGGCGGACATACGCCTTTCTCGGCGCTGGTCAATGCGGCGGCCATCCTGCTGGCGGCGACCGTTTTGTTTCCGGTCGTCGTCTACCTGCCGCGGGTCGCGTTGTCCGCGGCGATCATGGCAATCGGCGTCCAGCATATCGACGCGTGGACCGTGCAGGCGCTCCGCCGGCTGGCCTCGGGATCGACGCCGCACCGGCGGCACCTGCTGTTCGAGCTGCTGGTGACGGCGGTGGTGGCGGTGCTGTCGGTCACCGTGAACATCGTGCTGGCGGTGTTCATCGGCGTTGCGATCGCCGTGCTGCTGTTCGCCGTGCGCATGAGCCGTTCGATCGTCCGCCGCAGCTATCGCGGCAACGCCGTGCGCTCGCGCAAGTCGCGGCCGCCGGAGCAGGCGGCGGTGCTCGACCGCGCCGGGGCCGGCATCGTGGTCATGGAGCTGCAGGGCGCGCTGTTCTTCGGGACCGCGGAAACGCTGGCGGCCGAGATCGCCGACCAGGCGAGCGAGGCGCGGTACCTGATTCTCGATCTGCGCCGGGTGACCGAGATCGACAGCACCGGCGGCGAGATGCTGCGCCAGATCGACGCCGATCTCGCCGCAAAGGGCATCCGCCTGGTGATCGCCGTCGCCCAGCCCTCGGAGTCGGCGGCGATTCTGGCCGACACCGGTGTGCTCGACGCGGTGACCCCGGCCAGGGTCTTTCGGCATGTCGACCCGGCGCTCGAATGGTCGGAGGAACAATTGCTCGACAGCGAGCGCGCCGCCGACACGGCCACCGAGGAAGAAACGATCGCGCGCGCGGCGATCTTCGCCGGGATGACGCGAAGCGACGTCGCCCAGATCGAGAAACGGCTGACCCGGGTCGCGTTCGCCAGGGGCAGCACCGTGTTTCGCGCCGGCGACGCGGGCGGCAGGCTGTTCATCATCGCGCTGGGTGCCGCCAGCGCCTACCTGGGCGAAGCCGGGCAGCCGGACATTCGCCTCGCGACCTTCGCCGCCGGCACGGTGTTCGGCGAGCTGGCGATCCTCGATCCGGGCCCGCGTTCGGCCACCGTCGTCGCCGACAGCGACCTGGTCTGCCACGAACTGACCCACGAGGCGTTCGACGCGCTGTGCGCCGAGGCCCCGGCGGTCGCGATCAAGCTGCTCACGCGCCTCGGCCGCGAGCTCTCGCGCCGCCTGCGCCAGGCGAACCGGACGATCCAGCAGCTCGAGGAGTAGCCGGCGTCGCGGGCTCAGGCCTTCAGGGCGCGCAGCCGGTAGGCGACGACCGGGCGGCGAAAGCCCTTGAGCGTCAGCGTTTGCGCCGGGTCGACGTCGACCAGCGGCTCGACGCCGGCAAAAGCGCGCTGGTCGATCAGGATCTGGTCGCCCGCGGCCTCGCCGCACAAGCGGGCGGCGAGATTGGTGACCGTCCCGATCGCGCTGTAGTCCCACCGCCCCTCGAAGCCGATCGCGCCTATGGTCGCGAAACCCTGGGCAATGCCGATCCCCAGGCTCAGCTCGTAGCCGCGCTTGGCCCAGCCCTGCGCCATGCGCCCGATGCGTTCGCGCACCGCGAGCGCCAGCCGCACCGCGCGCTCGGCCGGATTGGTCACCGGCACCGGGTCGTTGAACAGGACGGTGATGCCGTCGCCGGCAAAGTGCTCGAGCGTGCCTTCGTACTCGAGGATCATGCGGCCGGCGGCCTGGTGATACTCGCGCAGCACGCCCATCACTTCCTCGGGCTCGGCCACCTCGGCAAACGCCGTGAAGCCGCGCAAGTCGAGGAATACGACGGTGATTTCGCGACGATGGCTCTGCAGCGGATCGTCGGTGCCGCCATTGACGATCAGTTCGGCGAGCTGCGGCGAGAAGAAACGCCGCAGCCGGCCGACGCGCTCGAGTTCGGTGACCTGCTTCGCGACGCGCTCTTCGAGCTTGACGTTCCATTCCTTCACTTCCGCCGCCAGTTCCTCGACGGTGTCGTGCAGGCGCTTGATCCGCAGCATCGAGCGCACCCGCGCCGCCAGCGCGGCGTGGTCGACCGGCTTGGTCAGGTACTCGTCGCCGCCGGCCTCCAGGCCGGCCACGACGTCCTTCGAATCGGCCATCGCCGTGACCATGACGATCGGTGTGAACGGGAACGACGCATCGGCGCGCAGCCGGCGGCACACTTCGACGCCGTCGATCTTGGGCATCATCACGTCGAGCAGGATCAGATCGGGCTTGTCCCGCCGCGCCGCGGTCAGCCCTTCCTCGCCGTCGGCGGCGGTGACCACCTCGTAGCCTTCGGCCGCCAGCCGGGTCTGGAGGACCTTGACGTTGGTCGGGTTGTCGTCGACGATGAGGATGCGAGGGGTATTTCTCACCAGCGGATTTCCCAGCGGCCGAGGCCAATATACGGTCTCGGCCGCAGTTGCACAAGAACGAAACGGCGGAACGAAACGGCGGAACGAAACGGCGGGACGAAACGACGGTCGCACAGCGTGCCATCCTCACTCGGAAACCTTTCGTCGACGCCGCACCCGGGGGCCGCCATCGAGCAATTCGCCGACCTGGTGCAGCGGCGGACCCCGTTGCGCAAGCTGGTGCGCTGGGTCGCCGGAATCCGCGCCTCGGTCCATACCAAGCTGCTCGGCGCCTTTCTGATCGCGACCCTGCTGTTCATCCTGGTCGCGCTGTTCAGCCTGCAGACGCTGGTCAACGCCACTGCCCAGAGCAAGCTGCTCGACGACGCGCACGAGCTGGTGAGTCTCGCCCAGCAGAGCGAACGGGCGCTGGCGCGCCAGATGCACTACACCGATCTTGCGCTGCTGTCGCAGGACGAGGCGGCGATCGCGCGCATTCTGCGCGAGAGCAACCAGTTCAACGATCGGCTGGCCAAGCTCGAGGCGGCCGGCACGGCCGACCCGGCCCTGGTCGAGCAGATCCGCAACTCGCAGGACGACGCGATGGCGGTCGTCGCCGACATCGCCAATGCGATCCGCGACGGCAAGCTCGGCCCGGTCACCGGATCGCTGCTGCGCCGTCAGGAGCGGCTGGACACCGAGATCACCGCCCGCGTCGGCATGCTGGTCGCGGCGCAACAGACCCGGATGACCCGTCTGCGCGACAGCGCCGCCGCCGCCAACCAGCGATCGCTGATCCTGACCAGCGCCTTCGCCGTCACCGCGGTGATCTTTGCCCTGTTCTGTGGCTTCGTGATCTCGTGGTCGTTCATCCTGCCGGTGCGCGAGGCGCAGGGCTTTCTCGACGAAGTGGCGGCGGGCGATTTCGGGGCCCGCATCGAGGTGACCAATCGTGATGAATTCGGCGTGCTCGCCGAGCGGATGAATCATATGAGCGCGGAGTTGCAGCGCTTCGACGGCGAGCAGCGTCGAGCCGCCGCCCAGCTCGGCCGCCTGAACCGGCAGCTGGCGCAGGCCAGCAAGGCGAAATCGGAATTCCTGGCCAACATGAGCCACGAGCTGCGCACGCCGATGAACGCCATCCTCGGCTTCACCGAGATGCTGATCGACGGCCTGTACGGCCCGATTCCGGCCGAGCTCAAGGAGCCGCTGACCGACATCCAGCTGAACGGCCGCCACCTGCTGCGCCTGATCAACGACGTGCTCGACCTGTCCAAGATCGAGGCCGGTCGGATGGAGCTCGCCCTCGGCGACTACTCGGTGCGCGAGGTCGTCGACATCGTCTACCTGTCGTTGCGTTCGCTGGCGGCGGAGAAGGGGCTGGAATTCGGCGTCGAGGTTCCCGACGACCTGCCGGTCGCGTACGGCGACAACGGCCGGCTGACGCAGTGCCTGATGAACCTGGCCGGCAACGCGCTCAAGTTCACCAAGCAGGGCAAGGTCGGGATCGGCGTCGAGCTGGCCGGCAGCGAGCTCGTCTTTCGCATCACCGATACCGGCATCGGGATTCCGAAGGAAGAGATCGACAACCTGTTCACCGAGTTCCGGCAGGTCGATACCGCGGTGACCCGCGAATTCGGCGGCACCGGGCTGGGCTTGAGCATCACCAAGCGATTCGTCGAGATGCACGGCGGCCGCATCTGGGTCGAGAGCGAGCTGGGCAAGGGCTGCACCTTCTATTTCGCGGTGCCGTTGCGCGCCGGGAGTGCCGAGACATGAGCGACCGAACGATCCTGTACATCGAGGACAACGAGTACAACCGCAAGATCGTGCGCCAGCTTCTCGGACGCACCTCGTACCGGCTGGTCGAGGCGGTCGACGGCGAGTCGGGCGTCGCGCTGGCGCAGACCGAGCTGCCGGCGCTGATCCTGATGGACGTCCAGCTGCCGAAGATGTCCGGCCTCGATGCCACCCGGGCCCTGAAAGCCGACCCGCGCACCGGCCACATCCCGATCATCGTCATCACGTCGTTCGCGCTCTCCGGCGACCGGGAAAAGGCCGCCGCCGCCGGCGCCGACAACTATCTGGCCAAGCCTTACAGTCCGCGCGAGCTGCTCGCGCTGGTGCAGCAGTATTTGCCCGAGGCCTGATTCAACGAGGGAGGAAACCGATGAAAATCGCCGCTCGCATTTCGCCGCGCGCCGTCGCGGCCGCGCTGCTGCTTGCGCTACCGGTGTGCACGCCGGCGCCCGCGGCCGACGAGCAGGCCCAGCAGTTCACGCCGGAGTTCCGCCAGATCCACACCGGGACCGACGCCAAGCACACGCCGAAGATCGTCGCGCCCGATTCGGTCAGGCGCGGCGAGTGGTTCACGGTCACGATTAGCGTCGGCGCCGGCAGCCAGCACCCGTCGCTGCAGGAGCACTTCGTGCGCTATATCGCGCTGTACAAGGATTCGGTGGAGATCGCGCGCGCCTATCTGCACCCCGTGTACTCGGCGCCGGTGGTGACGTTTACCGTCGCTCTCGACGAGGGAGGGTCGCTGCGCGCGATCGAGGAGCCGACCCACTCGGCGGCGTGGGAAGCATCGAAGAAGATCGAAGTTCGACCCTGACCGCGGGTGGCCTAGCGCGCCTTCATCTCGATGGCGATGCGCGCCGGCGCCTGGTCGCGCACGGTAACGCTGGCCTGCGTCGTCCCCAGGCGCTCGTGCCAGACGTGCAGGGTGTAGTTCCCCGGCGGCAGCTTGTCGAACGCGAACTGGCCGTCGGGGCCGGTGATCGCGTAGTAAGGGTGCGCGGCGACGACCACCCAGCCGATCATCCACGAGTGCAGGTCGCAGTTGATGCGGACAATCTCCGGCTTGGCGAACACGACGGGGATCGTGCGGTCCTTGGGTTGCGTACGATTGAACGAGACGTTGAGCTTCGGCGTGGCGTGGATGTTGTGCAGCAGCCGGTCGCTGTTGAGGAAATCGACGGTGCCGCCGGCCGGAACGACGACGACCCGCGGCAGGAACACGCAGCCGTTCTGGTCCATGGCGACCTTGGCTTGCGAGTCGGGCGCTGCCCCGGGCGGCGGGTTGTCCAGCCAGACGACGGCGTTCTTGAGCTCCTTCTTCGACGACACGATCAGGTCGCCGGCGTCCTTTTCGCTGCCGCAGACGTACTGGTCGATCGTGACCTCGACCTTCTTCTGCGCCGGCATGGGGCCGGTCACCGAGACCGTGCCTCGGATGCTGCCGGCGGCGCCGGCCTCGGACCAAAGGGCCGCCGAGAGCAGCAGCCCCACGCCGGCGATCAATCGCACTGGATTCATTCGAGATACTCCTTGCCGCAGCCGCGGCGTCGCGGAAGACGACCCGGCTGGCGTCCATGCGAGCGTAGTCCGCCCGACGATCACGGTCAAGTCGAGCGTGGCGGTCAGGGCGGCAGCGCTAGAATGATCTGCGCCGGCCGCGGCGTGTGGCCGCGATCCGGCGAGCCAGGAGCAAAGTGAAACCCGACATTCCTCCCGCCGTGTCGCCCGCCGTGCAGGACCAGTACGAGCGCTTTCCGTATCCGCTGCGCGATCCGGCCGAGGAGAACGAGCGCATCATCCGCACCTGGCTGGACGACCTGCCGATGATCAATCAGTACTGCTTCGGCGGGCGGCGCCGCTTCGATCGCGGCTTCCGCGCCCTGGTCGCCGGCGGCGGGACCGGCGACGGCACGATCTACCTCGCCGAGCAGCTGCGCGATACCGAAGCCGAGATCGTGCACGTCGACATCAGCGCGGCGAGCAATCGCATCGCCCGCGAACGGGCGGCGGTACGTGGTCTGCGCAACATCCGCTGGATCGAAAGCTCGTTGCTCGCGCTGTCGCCGCGCGACCTCGGAGTGTTCGACTACATCAACTGCTGCGGCGTGCTGCACCACCTCGAGGACCCCGAAGCCGGCATGGCGGCGCTATTGCCGCTGCGCGCCGAAGGCGGCGCGTTCGGCATCATGGTCTACGCGCAATTCGGCCGCACCGGTATCTACCAGATGCAGGCGCTGCTGCGGCTGATCAATGCCGGGATCGACGACCCCGAGCGCAAGCTCGACAACGTCAGGCAGCTCTTGCCCCGCCTGCCGCGCAGCAACTGGTTCGCCCGCGCCCAGGACCTCTATCGCGAACACGTCATCGGCGGCGACGCCGGAATGTACGACATGCTGCTGCACGCGCAGGATCGCGCCTACACCGTGGGCGAGATCTACGCCTGGTTCGAGGATCGATGCAAGCTCTCGATCCAGTTCACCGACGTCAACCGCGGACCGGCGGCGTACACGCCGCGGCTGCTGGCGCCGCCCGATGACAACCGCCTGTGGAACGAGGTCGACCTGCTGCCGCTGCGCCGCCAGCAGGAGATCGCCGAGCTATTCTCCGGCAGCGTCAAGATGCATGTCTTCTACGCCACCGCCGGAACGGGCACCAAGGCACCGTACGGCGACTTGGACTACGTGCCCTTCTTCTTCCACGAGCCGGTGACCGGGCAGGAGCTCTGCGATCTGATCACCCGGCACCACGACCGGCCGTTCGTGCTGAGCCACAGCTTCAGCGGCATCACGACGCGGGTCGATCCGGGGCGCTACGCGAAATACGTTCTGAGGCACATCGACGGCACCCGCACGTTTCGGGAAATCTTCGACCGCGTGCGGGCCGAGCCGCAGTGCGCGAATCGGCCGCCCGGCGACGACGAGTTGTTTGCCGACTTCGCCGGGGTCTTCGCCGTTCTGCACGCGATCGACCGGTTGCTTTTGCGTCACCGCACGGCATAGACTAGGGCGTTAACGCTATGGAGACAAACGCGTTGCGTTGCCGAAAACGCCGAGCGCAAGGCGCAAAGGCGAAGGCGGGCAGGGCGCCCGGCGAGACTTTGCAACGCAGCGATCGGCGTTTTCGGCAGCAACCCGAAGGGAACGGGCGGCTTGAGGCGCCACTCGTCGTTGCCGTCCTCGCCAAGACCTCTAGTCTTGGCATCGTCCTGCGCCTCGATTGGCGCCCCAGGCCACCCGTTCGCGTATGCGCCCATAGCGTTAACAGGCCCTAGTGACTTCTCACGGGCAAGCAGCATGACGTTCGTCTGGCCGCAGATGCTGTGGCTGCTCCTGGCAGCGCCGGTCCTGGTCGCCGTCTATGTCTGGGCCCTGCGTCGCAAGCGCAAGCACGCTGTGCGCTACGCCGACCTCGGCCTGGTCAAGGAAGCGCTGGGCCCGCGGCAACGCCTGCGCCGGCACATTCCGCCGCTCCTGTTCCTGATCGCGCTGGTGGCGACCATTTTCGCGATCGCGCGCCCCAGCGCAGTGGTCACGCTGCCATCGGACCAGCGCACGACCATCCTCGCCATCGACGTCTCGCTCAGCATGCGCGCCAGCGACGTCAAGCCGAGCCGGATGGTGGCGGCGCAAACCGCGGCCAAGGCGTTCGTGCAGGAGCAGCCGGCCGACGTGCGCGTCGGCATCGTCTCCTTCGCGGGCACGGCGTCGGTCGTGCAGCCGCCGACGCACAATCGCGACGACCTGATCGCCGCCATCGACCGCTTCGAGCTGCAGCGGCATACCGCGATCGGCAGCGGCATCATCGTCTCGCTGGCAACGCTGTTCCCCGAGGAGGGCATCGATCTGGAGTCGCTGCTGTTCGGGCCTTCGTCGACCGGCTTGCCGATGGGCAAATCGCTCGACCGCCCGGCCGGCGGCGATGGTGCCAGGAAACCGTTCAAGCCGGTGCCGCCGGGATCGAACGGGTCGTCGGCGATCATCCTGCTGACCGACGGACGGCGCACGACGGGGCCGGATTCGCTCGACGCCGCCAAGCTCGCGGCCGATCACGGCGTGCGCATCTACACGGTGGGATTCGGCATGCCGGGCGGGGGCGTCGCCGACATGGACGGCTACTCGATGTACATGGCGTACGACGAGGAGACGCTGAAGGCGATTGCCGAGATCACCCGCGGCGAATACTTCCACGCCGCCAGCGCCACCGAGCTGGCCAAGATCTACCAGCGGCTCAACGCCCGCTACGTGCTCGAGCGCAAGGAAACCGAGGTCGGAGCGCTGGCGGTGGCCGCGGCCGCGGTCCTGCTCGTCGCCGCCGGCACGCTGTCGCTGCTCTGGTTCAACCGCAGCGCCTAAGGAACCGCTGAATAAGTCCCGCTCGGTCGCTTACTGGCGCGCGCGCCGGCGCGGAGTCGTCTTCGCGGCGGCCGCCGCTCCGGCCGGCAGTCCGTTGACGACGGTGTCGACCGACAGCGTCTTCGACCCCGCCGAACCGAACACGAACCTCACCTGCGGACATCGATCGGCGTCGGCGACGATCAGATACTCGCCTTCTCGCCGCATCGCCTCGCGCGCCGCGTCGCCCTGGTCGCTCATGTCGACCGGCGACAAGGTGTCGCGATAGACCAGGTTGTCGTTGCGGTCGTACAGCATGTAGCAGGTGAACGCCCTGGCGGGGCTCGCCAGCGCCAGCGCAGCGCCCAGCGCCGCCAGCAGAATGATCGGTTTGCGCATGGAAACCTCCGGGGCCACTTCATCCCATCCTATGCCGTGCACGGCGCCGGCGCAAACGACGGGTCGGATCGGGAGCGGGCGTCTTCTGGAAAGACCGCGTCCCTCGCCGCCGGGTTCCCGCCGGCGAGAGGGCTTCGAGATCCGGCCGACCGGCGGCGATCCGCGACAAACGGCTTATAATCGAGCGCGCATGAGCCTCGACCATCATCCGCGCGGCGTCTTCGTCCCGGCGCTGACGCCGTTCAAACCCGACCTGGGCGTCGACGGCGAGCGCTTCGTCGCGCATTGTCGATGGCTGCTCGCAGAAGGAGCCGACGGCCTGGCGGTGTTCGGCACGACCAGCGAGGCCAACTCGCTTTCCCGCGACGAGCGCGAGGCGCTGCTCGAGCGGTTGATCGACAGCGGGATCGCGCCCGAGGTGCTGATGCCGGGGACCGGGTGCTGCGCGCTGCCGGACACCGTCGCGCTGACGCGGCACGCGGTCGCGCGCGGTGCGTTCGGCGTGCTGATGCTGCCGCCGTTCTACTACAAGAACGTCGGCGACGACGGCGTTTTTGCCAGCATCGCCGAGGTGATCGAACGGGTCGGTGATGCCCGGTTGCGCATCTATCTGTACCACATCCCGCCCATGGCGACGGTGGGATTCTCGCGCGAAGTGATCGCACGCCTGCTCAACGACTATCCCGGCGTGGTCGTCGGGCTCAAGGACAGCTCAGGCGACTGGAGCCACACGCGGAGTCTGATCGAGGCCTTTCCCGGCTTCGAGGTCTTCCCCGGCAGCGAAACTCACCTGCTCGACGCCTTGCGGCTCGGCGGCGCCGGTTGCATCTCCGCCACCGCCAACGTGAACGTGGCCGCGATCCATCGGCTGCTGAAGAACTGGAAGGCGCCGCAGGCCGATCGGCTGCAGCAGGAAATCGCTGCGGTGCGCGCCGCGATCCAGAAGCATCCGATGGTGCCGGCCAACAAGGCGATCCTCGCCGAGATGCTGCAGGCGCCGGGCTGGGAGACCGTCCGGCCGCCGTTGCGCCGACTCGCCGCCGACGCGAAGCAGGCGCTGCTCGCTGCGCTGGCTCCGCTGGGCGGGTTGCTCGATCGCTCGACGACCCCCGCATGACCGGCGGCCTGCGCCGCGGCCTCACCAGCTACGGCGACGCGCAGTTTTCGCTGTTCCTACGCAAGGCGTTCATCAAGGCGATCGGCTATTCCGACGACGCGCTCGAGCGCCCGATCGTCGGCATCACCAATACCTACAGCGAATTCAATCCCTGCCACGCGACCGTGCCGCAGCTAGTGGCGGCGGTCAAGCGCGGGGTCATGCTAGCCGGCGGACTGCCGATGGAGTTCCCGACGATCTCGATCCACGAGTCGTTCGCCTTTCCGACCAGCATGTACCTGCGCAACCTGATGGCGCTCGACACCGAGGAGATGCTGCGGGCGCAGCCGATCGACGCCGTGGTACTGATCGGCGGATGCGACAAGACGATTCCGGCGCAGCTTATGGCGGCCGCGTCGGCCAACGTCCCGGCGATCGTGCTGCCGACCGGCCCGATGCTCACGCGCACGCACCACGGCGAGCGACTCGGAGCCTGCACCGATTGCCGCCGCTACTGGGCGCGTTTTCGCGCCGCGGAGATCGATCAGGACGAAGTCGACGCGGTCAACGCGCGCCTGGCGCCGACCGCGGGCACCTGCATGGTGATGGGCACGGCGAGCACGATGGCGTGTCTCGCCGAAGCGATGGGCATCAGCCTGCCGATGGCCGCGACCATACCGGCGGTGCACGCCGAGCGACTGCGGCTGGCCGAGGCCTCGGGCGCTCGCGCCGTGGCGCTCGCACGCGCCGGTCCGCGGCCCGACGCGATCCTGTCGGCCAAGGCGATCAGCAACGCGCTGACAGTCCTGCATGCGATCGGCGGGTCGACCAATGCGCTGATCCACCTGACGGCGATCGCCGCGCGCCGCGGCATCCGGATCGACCTCGACGGCTTCGACGCGCTCGGGCGCAAGGTGCCGGTGCTGGTCGACCTGAAGCCTTCCGGCCTGCACTACATGGAGCACCTGCACGAAGCCGGCGGCCTGAATGCCGTGCTGCGCGAGCTCGAATCGTTGCTCTTTCTCGACGTGCCCACGGTGTCCGGGCCGACGCTCGGCGAGATCATCGCCGATGCCGAGGTGAATCCGGCGCAGCAGGTCGTGCGCCGCAGCGGCGACCCGATCCGCGCCGGCGGCGCGATCGCCGTGCTGCGCGGCAATCTTGCGCCGCGCGGGGCGGTGATCAAGCACGTTGCGGCCGACCCGGCGCTGCTCGTGCATCGCGGACGCGCGGTAGTGTTCGATTCGCTCGACGACCTCGCCGCCAGGATCGACGCACCCGATCTCGACGTCGCGGCCTCGGACGTTCTGGTGCTGCGCAACGCCGGACCGCGCGGCGCGCCCGGCATGCCCGAAGCCGGCTATATCCCGATCCCGAAAAAGCTGGCGCGACAGGGCATCAAGGACATGGTGCGCGTTTCCGATGCGCGAATGAGCGGCACCGCCTTCGGCGCCGTCGTGCTGCATGTCACACCCGAGTCGGCGGCCGGCGGTCCGCTGGCGCTGGTCAGGACCGGAGACACCATCAGCCTCGACGTCGAGGCGCGACGACTCGAGCTCGTGGTCGCCGATGCAGAGCTCGATCGGCGGCGGCGTGAATTGCGCGAGGCAAAGCCGGATGACAGTGCGTCGGGCTATCGCCGCCTCTACCTCGACCATGTGCTGCAGGCCGACGCCGGCTGCGATTTCGACTTCATGCTTCCCGACGCGTTGCCCGGGAGCGCGCCGCTGGCCGCGGCTCAATCGTCTGCGTCAGGCCGCCGGTGATCGTCCGGCCGCGGCTTGCGCCGGCGGCTCCAGTCCGAGCATCGCTTCGAACAGCTCGGGCTCGTCCCACGGCACGTCGACCGGATAGTCGCGCAGCCATTCGCTCTCCGGATCGCGCAGCCATTCCTGGGGGAACGACACGCTCAGGTGCTCTTCACCGGGATCGAGGTCTCCTCGCGACGGCGACGGCCGGTCGTCGAGCGCGGCATGCAGCGCCGCGCCAGGGTCGACGCCGAAGGCGCTGCCGCGATGCGCGCCCCCGACCAGCCGACGATTCATTTCGAGCAGGTGAAAATCGCCGCCATCGTCGGCCACGATGCCTTCCAGCGAAAAGAACCCGCTGATGCCGAAGCCACGCGCCAGGCGAGTCGCGACGTCGCGCAAGGCATCGCTGCGGTGGTAGCGGTTGACCGCGGGCTGCGCCGTTCCGGGCTTGGCGGCCGGAAGCCTCTCTCCGGCGAAACCGGCGAGCAGCCTGCCTCGCCAGGCCGCAGCCTGGTAGTACCGTACCGGGCCGCGGATGAAGCTGCGAACCAGTAATTCGACGCCGCGCGCCGGTCGACCCGCGGCGGCTTGCGACGCGACGGCGAAGCCGCCGGCAACGTCGCTGGCGCGGGCGATGAACGCCGAGCGCACGCCGTC
>DATEFZ010000036.1:0-3356 GCA_035280325.1 Casimicrobiaceae bacterium | reverse complement strand
CGTTGTCGCCGAAACCGGCTGCTGCGCCGTCGACTCGGCGGCGGGTGTCGCACAGGCCGCCAGCCCGGCCAGCATCGTCGTCAGCGCGCCGGCGCGGGCAGCGGCCCGGCGCAACCTCATCCTTCCTCCTGCAAGGTGACGATCGTCGGCGCCCTTCCCGAGGCGGACGGCTCGGCGGGCAACGCCAGCGGCAGTCGCAGCCGGAAGTGGGCGCCGCGGCGGCCGTCGGCGCGATCGATCGCTTCGATCTTGCCGCCGTGCGCCAGCGTGTACTCGCGGGCGATCGCGAGACCTAGCCCCGACCCCTTGATGCGGCCGTGCGGCGCCGCCTTGCCCTGATAGAACGAGTCGAAGATGTGCGGGCGATCCGCCGCGCTGATGCCGGGGCCTTCGTCGACGACGTCGAGCACCGCGTCGCCGCCCTGCCGGGAAAGACCGATCCGTACCGTCGCCGAGCGCGGCGAATACTTGATGGCATTCGACAGCAGATTATCGACGATGGCGCGGATCTTCTCGCCGTCGCCGACGATGATCGACGGCTCGAGCGTGGCCTCGACGTTGATCAGCCGCGCGAACGCGGCGAGCTTGTGCTCGCGAACGACCCGCCGCACCACGTCGACCAGCGCGACCGGACCCAGCGTCTGCGGCTCGATGCTGCGCGTCTGGTGGTAGTTGAGCAGGTCCTCGATCAGCTTCTGCAGCGACAGCGTGTTCTCGCGCACGATGCGCACGATCTCGCGCTGCTCGGGCGACAGCTCGCCGCCGACGCGGTCGCGCAGCAGCTCGGCACCCTCGCGCACCGCGGTGAGCGGCGTCTTCAGTTCGTGCGATACGTGGCGCAGGAACCGGTTCTGCTGCTCCTCCAGCTCGTGCAGCCGCGAGCGCAGCCATTCGAGCCGCTGCCCGAGATAGCGCATGTCCTGCGGGCCGTTGACCTCGATCGCGTGCGTGAAGTCGGCGGTCCCCATCTGCCGGATCGCCTGATCGAGCTGCCGTATCGGCCGCGCGATCAGCACCGCGAACGTGATCGCCAGCGCCATCGCGATCAGGCCGGCGGCGAGCGCCAGATAGCCCCAGGTCTTGCTGCCTTCCGCCGCCGTGTGCTGCAGTCGCTCGATCTCGCGCTCGGTGAGCCGGTTGGCGGCGTTGAGCATCGCCTGCGCATCCTCGGCGATGTTGGCATAGCCGTCGGCCAGCACCTTGGCCGAGCCGCCCGGCCGCTGCGGCGACTTCAAGAGCGCGTACAGCCTGCTCTCGTCGTCGGCGAGTTTCTCGAGCTGCGCAATCTGCGCGCGATCGAGCGGCAAAGCCAGCAGCTGCTGCGAGGTTTGTCGGAAGTCCTGTCGCACGCGGCCGTAATCGTCGATCAGCTGCGGATCGTCGAGAATCAGTTGCTGTCGCACCAGCCGCTCGAGCGTCGTCGCCTGCTCGTAGAGTTGCCGGCTGGCGCGCCCGGCCTGCGCCGCCTGCAGCACCGCCTGCTGGCTCTGCGTTCCCAGACGATCGAGGCTGACGATCAGCTCGACCAGCGCGTAGAGCAGCGGAAGGCTGACCAGCAGGAAGCCGAGCAGGATGAACTTGAGGAATGAACGGGGGTAGTACACGAAGCGTCGGAGGCAGCGCCGCTATAATCGGCCGGACGGCACATGACGGAGCCAGCGAGTCAAGCGTGCACGATACACCAGCCCCTGCCGAGGCGCCAAGCGAAGCGCGCCGCCTGGCGCTGGTCGCGGCGGTCGCCGACAACGGCGTGATCGGCGTCGGCGGCCGATTGCCCTGGCATCTGCCCGACGATCTCAAACGCTTTCGCGCGCTGACCAGCGGACATACGATCGTCATGGGGCGCCGGACCTGGGAGTCGATCGGCAAGCCGCTGCCCGGCCGCCAGAACATCGTCGTCAGCCGCCGCCGCGAGTTCGCCGCACCGGGCTGCGTACACGCCGATTCGCTCGCCGCGGCGATCGACCTGGCCGCGCTGCCCGACCCGGTCTTCGTCATCGGCGGCGAAGCGTTGTACCGCGCTGCGCTGCCGATCGCCGAAGCGCTCTACCTCACCGAGATCCACCGCGACTTCGCCGGCGACGCGAAGTTTCCCGACTACGATCGCGCCCGCTGGCGCGAAACTTCGCGCCAGGCGCGGCGGCTGGACGGCAGCGACGGGTTCGCCTACGATTTCGTGTCGTATGCGCGCCGGCACTAGCAACGCGGCTTGACCGATCGGGGTGCGATTCGGGGAGACAAAGCATGGTCGACGAGCATTTCCACGTGCACGGCCCGCACGATCACGAGGTCGAGCACCAGGCGCAGCACGGCGATCCGTTCGCCGGTCGCATCGCGGTGATGACCGCGATCTTCGCCACCATCGGCGCGTTGTTCGGCTACATGGCCGGCCATACGCAGAACGATGCGCTGCTGTTCAAGAACGAGGCCGCGATCCGCAAGACCGAGGCGTCGGACCAGTGGAACTTCTACCAGGCGAAGAGCGCCAAGCAGAACCTGGCCGAGCTGGGTGCAGCGCTGACCAGCGGCGAGACGCAGGCGCGATATCAGCAGGAGGCGGCGCGCTATCGCAAGGAAAAAGACGAGATCATGCCCGAGGCCAAGAAGCTCGAGACACAATCGACCGAGGCCGAGCGCAAGAGCGAAGCAGCGACGCACGTCCACCATCGCTGGGCGCAGGCGATGACGCTGGTGCAGATCGCCATCGCGCTGGCGGCGATCACCATCCTGACCCGCAACCGCGGGCTGCAGTACGTGGCCTACGCGGCCGCGGCGGGATCGGTCGCGCTCGGCGCGCTGGCGCTGGCGCACGTCTAGCGCCGGCAACGAACATCCGACCTCGCCGGCGCTCGCGTCAACCCAGGCTGCGCAGCTCGCGCAGCGCCACCGACAGCATCGCCGGGTCGATTTCGTTGGCGGCGTGCAGCTCGCCCAGCAGCAGCGCGGCGCGCTCGATGCCGCGGCGGTTGCGATCCTGCCACGATCCGATCAGCGCCGCCGGCGTTGCCGCGGCCGCGCCGTCCTCGACCACCTCGGCGGCGATCGTGCGCTGCAGGCCGGACAGATCGTCCAGCATCGCGCCCCTGGCCAGCATTTGCCAGTGCGCCTCGCCCGGCAAGGCGGCGATCCGGTCGCCGAGCCAGGGCAGCCCGAGCCGCGTCGCCAGGTCGAAGTAGACGTCGGCGACCAGCTCGACCGGCCGCGCCGCCTCCTCGGCCACCTCGACGATGTCGAGTGCCGCGTAGAGCGTGTCGAAAGTCGCGACCCGCGCCGCCAGCTCGGGCGGCACGCCGGCCTTCTCGTAGCGCGCGATTTCGGCGTCGGCGCGCAGGCGCGCGTCGGCCGCCAGCAGCTTC
>DATEFZ010000035.1:0-3554 GCA_035280325.1 Casimicrobiaceae bacterium | reverse complement strand
CAGCGCGACGAAGCGATCGACCAGCCGCGGCAGCGCGCGAACGTCGAGCCGCCGCGCGTCGGTGAGCAGCACGCCGCGCGCCTCGCCGACGTAGCCGATGCGGCGCGGGATGCGCGCCAGCCAGGGAACGAGCGCCGACTTGAACGAATTGGGCAGCACCAGCGCCCGCGTGTAGTTGTTGCCGCGCAGCGTGCGCGCCAGCGCGCGGCGCTGGCGCAGACCGAGCTCGCGGTGGCCGACCGGATTGTCGATGATGCTGCGCACGCCGCGCACGCGCTCGTAGACCGGCGAGCACCACGGCGGCGCCAGCACGTCGACGATCGGTTCCTCGAGCGGTTCGCGCAGCACGGCGAACAGCGGCTCGGACAGGATCGCGTCACCGATCCACGACGGCGCAACGATCAGGATGCGCTCGGCCATGGCGTCGGTTCAGCGGCGCAGGCGCGGCGCCTCAGTGGCCTTGCGGTGGCGCACCCGTCAGGTGGTACCGCGTGCCGCAATAAGGGCACATCGCCTCGCCGGTCGCCGCGACGTCGAGGAAGACCCGCGGATGGCTCGACCAGAGCGGCATCGCCGGGTTCGGACAGAACAGCGGCAGGTCCGCCGCGGTGACCTCGACGACGGCTTGCGACTGGTCGGTCGCGGCGATCATCGCACCGTGGCCTCGGCCTCGACCGGAGTGAGCCAGGATCGGTACTTGGCGAGCTTGCCGTGCACGGCGTCGAAAAACAGTCCCTGCAGCTTGCGGGTGATCGCGCCGCAACGTCCGGAGCCGATGACGCGGTTGTCGATCTCGCGTATCGGCGTGACCTCGGCCGCGGTGCCGGTGAAAAACACCTCGTCGGCGATGTAAAGGTCGTCACGCGTCAGCCGCCTGGCGCTGACCTCGAGACCCTGGTCGCGCGCCAGCGTGATCACCGAATCGCGGGTGATTCCGATCAGCGCCGAAGTCAACTCGGGCTCGTAGAGTTTGCCGTTCTTGACCATGAACAGGTTCTCCCCCGAGCCTTCGGCGACGAATCCGTCGACGTCGAGCAGCAGCGCCTCGTCGTAGCCGTCCATCGTCGCTTCCTGGTTGGCCAGGATCGAATTGGCGTAGGTGCCGGCGAACTTGGCGCGCGCCATCGTCACGTTGATGTGATGCCGGGCGAACGACGAGGTCTTGACCCGGATGCCTTTTTCCAGCGCCTCGGGTCCCAGGTAAGCGCCCCAGGGCCACGCCGCGATCGCGACGTGCACCTTGGCGCCCTTCGGCGAAACGCCCATCTTTTCCGAGCCGTAGAACGCGATCGGCCGCAGATAGCACGAGTCGAGCTTATTCGCGCGCACGACCTCGCACTGCGCCGAGATCAGCGTTTGCTTGTCGAACGGCATCGGCATCAGATAGATGCGCGCCGAGTTGAACCAGCGGTCGGTGTGGTCGGCGAGGCGGAAGATGGCCGGCCCGTCGCCGGTCGGGTATGCGCGTACGCCTTCGAAGACCGATAGTCCGTAATGCAGCGAATGGGTCAGCACGTGCGTCGTCGCCGCGCGCCACGGCACGAGCTTGCCGTCGTACCAGATGAATCCGTCTCGATCCGACATCGACATCGCTGTTCCCGCCGTGAGATGCAAGAACGCGTATTTTAGCCGATTTCGCCGCGCGCCTGCGGGAGAGGCGTCGCGAACACCTGCCGCCAGAGCGCCGCGACCGCGTCGCGCCGCTCCGCCTGCGGCGCAGCGTCGACACGCGCCTCGGCCGCGCCCTGCAAGCGCAACGTATGTTGCAGGCGGCGATACTCGCGATACGCGCCGGCAGCGTCTGCCGCCACCTCGCCGCGCAGCAGGCCGAGCCGCGAAGCCTCGTCCAGCAGCCCGATGTTGCCGGCGTTGCGGGTCAGCTCCGGGTGGGTGTGACTGTACGCCAGCACCAGGAATTGCACGGCGAATTCGACGTCGACCATGCCGCCGGGGTCGTGCTTGACATCGAACAGCGCGCTGCGGTTCGGGTGCCCGGCGTGCATCCTGCTGCGCATCGCGACGATGTCGGCGGCGAGCCGCAGCGGGTCGCGTGCCAGACGCAGCACGGCTTCCCGCTCGCGCTCGAACGCACCGCCGATGCCCGCATCGCCGGCCACGAAGCGCGCCCGCGTCAGCGCCTGATGCTCCCAGGTCCAGGCGGTATCGCGCTGATAGCTGCGAAAGGCGGCCACGCTCGACACCGGCAGCCCGGCCTCGCCGTCGGGACGAAGTCGCAGGTCGGTGTCGTACAGCCGGCCCGCTGCGGTGGCGCTGGTGAGCCAGGTCGTCAGCCGGTGGGCGAGGCGCGCGTAAACCTGCGGCGCCGCGTCGCCCGCTTCTTGGTACAGGAACACCAGATCGAGATCGGACGCGTAGCCCAGCTCCTTGCCGCCCAGCTTGCCGTAGCCGATGATCGCGAACCGTGGCGCTGCGGCGTCCGGTCCCTGCATCTGCCGCCAGCAGCCTTCGAGCGCGGCGGCGAGCACGATGTCGGCCAGCATCGACAGATGGTCGGCCAGCCGCTCGACCGACAGCAGTCCCGCCAGGTCCTGCGCCAGCAGGCGAAAGAGCTGGGCGTGCTGGAAGTGGCGCAGCGCATCGATCTGTGCTTCGGCATCGCCGCGGTGCTCGGCAACCCGGGCCGCGAGCTCGCTCTCCCACGACGGCCAGTCCGGCTCGGCCAGCAGCGCGCGTCTGTCGAGCAGTTCGTCGAGCAGCAGCGGATGCTGCGTCAGATAGCCGGCCGCCCACGAGCTCGCGCTCATGAACTCGGCGAGACGCGGCAACAGCGGCGGGTGCTCGGCCAGCAGCGCGAGATAGGCGCTGCGACGGCTGATCGACTCGAGCAGCGCCAGCAGCCGCAGGAATACCGGTTGCGGCGCCATCGTCGCCGCTGCGGCGCGCAGCAATTGCGGGATCAGGGCATCGAAGCGCGCGCGCGACGGCGTCGGTAGCTGCAGGTAGCGCGGGCTTCGCCGCACGCGCTCGAGCTCGGCGATCAGCGCCGGCGCTTCGCGATAGCCGGCGGCGGTCAGCGCATCGATCTGCGACTCGTCGGCCGCAGGCGCGATCCAGGCCGCGGCCAGCTGATCGCTGTCGCCGCCCCCGCCGTGGCCGGTGCTGGCTGGAGCGAACAGCGCGTTGAAATGGCGATCGACGTTGTTGCGGTGCGCTTCGAGCCTGCGCTCGAATTCTGCGACCCCGGCGCAGTCCATGGCGGTAGCCAGCGCCGCGCGTCCGGCCTCGTCCGGCGGCAGATCGTGGGTCTGGGCGTCGTCGCGATACTGCAGCCGGTGCTCGACGCGGCGCAGGAAGACGTAAGCGGCGACCAGCTCGGCGACCGCAGCCTCGGGCAGCAGGCCGCGCGCGCGCAGCGCGTCGAGCGCCGGAAGCGTGCCGCGCAGCCGCAACCCGGTTTCGCGACCGCCGCGCACGAGTTGCAGCGCCTGCACGATGAATTCGATCTCGCGGATGCCGCCCGGACCGAGCTTGACGTTGCCGGCATAGTCCTGGCGGCGGCGTTGCTCGCGTATCTGCCGGTGCACGTCGCGCAA
>DATEFZ010000034.1:0-8923 GCA_035280325.1 Casimicrobiaceae bacterium | reverse complement strand
CGATGCGCGGGCGGCGCTGGCGGTCGCTCGCGACCTGGGCGCGCCGCTCCTGCCGCGCGGCGCCGGCTCGTCGCAATGCGGGCAGACGGTCGGCGAGGCGCTGGTCATCGACCACAGCAAGTCGCTCGATCGCATCGTCGCTCTCGATCGCGACGCGATGACCGTCACCGTGCAGCCAGGCGTCGTGCTCGACCGCCTGAACGCGAATCTGCAGCCGCTCGGCCTGTGGTTTCCGGTCGACGTCAGCACGTCGGCGCAGGCGACGATCGGCGGCATGGCCGGCAACAATTCCTGCGGTTCGCGCTCGATCGAGTACGGCAACATGGTGCACAACGTGCTCGGCATCGATGCGGTGCTGGCCGACGGAAGCGAGATCGCCTTCGGTCCGGTCGGACGGATGCGACGCGACGGCCGCAGCGGCGAAATCGTCGCCGGTCTCGGTCGGATCGCGGCCGCCGAGGAGGACGAGATCGCCCGCGTGGTGCCGCACGTGCTGCGCCGCGTCGGCGGTTACAACCTCGACGTGTTCGCGCCGCAGAGCGTGCGGCCGTACACGGCCGACGGCTCGGTCAATCTGGCGCAGCTTCTGGTCGGTTCCGAAGGCACGCTCGCCTGGTCGTCGCGCCTGACGCTCAAGCTGTCGCGATTGCCGCGACACAAGACTCTCGGCGTCGTCAACTTTCCGACGTTCCGCCTGGCCATGTCGTCGGCGCAGCACATCGTGAAGCTCGCGCCAACCGCGGTCGAGCTGGTCGATCGCACGATGATCGATCTTGCGCGCGCCAATGCCGCATTCCGATCGGTGATCGACCGCGCGTTGACCGGATCGCCGGAAGCGATCCTGCTGGTCGAATTCTCCGGCGAAGAAAGCGGCCCGCAGGAGAGAAAGCTCGACCGGCTGGTCGAGTTGATCGCCGACCTGGGCCTGCCCGGCGCCGTCGTGCGGATCGAAGACCTTCAGTCGCAGAAGGAGCTCTGGGAAGTGCGCAAGGCCGGGCTCAACATCATGATGTCGATGAAAGGCGACGGCAAGCCGGTGTCGTTCATCGAGGACTGCGCGGTGCCGCTCGAGCACCTCGCCGAGTACACCGACCGCCTGACCGAGGTCTTTGCCAGGCATGGCACCACCGGCACCTGGTACGCGCATGCGAGCGTCGGCACGCTGCACGTGCGCCCGATCCTCGACATGCGACGCGACGGTGCGGCGAAGATGCGCGCCATCGCCGAAGATGCGGCGGCGATGGTGCGCCAATACAAGGGCGCGTATTCGGGGGAGCACGGCGACGGCCTGTGCCGGGGCGAATGGATCGCGTGGCAATTCGGGCCGCGGCTCACCGCCGCGTTCGGCGCGATCAAGACGCTGTTCGACCCGGACGACCGGATGAACCCCGGCAAGATCGTCGCGCCGCCGAAGATGGACGACGCGTCGCTGTTCCGCTTCGGCCCGCGGTACTCACGGCGGGCGTTCGAGCCCGTGCTCGACTGGTCGGCGTGGAACGTCGAGCGCGATCCGGTCGCCGGCCAGGAGACCGCGCCCGGGACCGGCGACGACGTCACCCGCGGCTTCGCCAAGGCGGTCGAGATGTGCAACAACAACGGCCATTGCCGCAAGTTCGACGCAGGCGTCATGTGCCCGAGCTATCGCGTCACTCGCGACGAGCAGCACACGACGCGCGGCCGCGCCAACACGCTTCGACTGGCGCTGTCCGGACAGCTCGGCGGCGAAGACGTCGCCGGCGAGGCTGTGCATGCCGCGCTCGACTTGTGCGTGTCGTGCAAGGCCTGCCGCCGCGAATGCCCGACCGGCGTCGACATGGCCAGGATGAAAATCGAATCGCTCGCCGCGTACAACCGGCGCCACGGCATCGCGCTGGGCGATCGGCTGGTCGCATACCTGCCGCGCTACGCCGGCGCGCTGGCGTCGGCGGCCTGGCTGCCCAACGCGATAATGCGCATCCCTGGCGCCGGACGCGTGGCTGAATCGCTGGCCGGATTCTCGTCGCATCGGCGGCTGCCGCGCTGGCGGCGGGGATGGTTGCAACAGGCGGCGATCGCTCCGGCGACAGACCCCGAGTGCCGCGAGGCGTTGCTGTTCGTCGACACGTTCAGCAACTATTTCGCGCCGCGCGGCGCGAGCGACGCGCGCCGGGTGCTCGAAGCCGCAGGATATCGGGTGCACACCAACGCGGTCACCGGCAAGCGGCCGCTCTGCTGCGGCCGGACGTTCCTGGCAGCCGGGCTCGTCGACCAGGCGAAAACAGAGGCGCGGCGAACCATCGACGCGCTGCTGCCGTACGCGCGCCGCGGCGTCGCAATCGTCGGTCTCGAGCCGTCGTGCCTGCTCGGCATGCGCGACGAGTTTCTGAACTACGGCTTCGGCGAGGATGCGGCGATCGTGTCGCGGCAGGCGCTGCTGTTCGAGGAATTCCTGCTGCGCGAGCGCGCGGCCGACCGCATGGCGCTGCCGCTCGGGCCGCTGCCGCAGGCACTGGCGCTGCTGCACACGCATTGCCACCAGAAGGCGTTCGGTGCTGCGGCGTCGGTAAAGAGTGTGCTCGACTGGATCCCCGGCCTGACGACGCATCCGATCGCGTCTGGTTGTTGCGGCATGGCCGGCGCCTTCGGCTACCAGGCGGAGCACTACGACGTGTCGATGCAAATGGCAGAGCAGGCGCTGCTGCCGGCGGTGCGCGCGGCTCCAGCGACAGCGTTGATCGTCGCCGACGGCTTCAGCTGCCGGCACCAGATCAGCGACGGGACGGCGCGCGAGGCGCTGCACGCGGCGAGCGTGCTGGCGATGGCGCTCCGGCCTGCGCGATGAGCCGATCGCCGAAGCGCGCGCGCAGCGCACGCTGCCCCCAGTGCGGCAACGCCGCCGATCTCTCGGTGCAGAATCGCTTCCGCCCGTTCTGCTCGGAGCGGTGCAAGCTGATCGACCTCGGCGCCTGGGCCAGCGAGTCGTACCGCGTGCCGGCGGCGGAAAGCCCAACCGATCCCGGCTCGGGCCGCGACCCGGAAGGCTCTTAGGGCTTGCTCAAGCCGGCCACGCCGCGCGCCGCAGCGCAACGCCATGCGCGCCGCTGGCGATCGCGGTGTCCAGATCGGCGGTCACAAGCCCGCCCAGCGCATACACCGGCAGGGGCGACCCGCGCACGAGCTCGGCGAAGCGCGGCCAGCCCAATGGCGCCGCGTCGGGATGCGACGGCGTCGCGCACACCGGACCCAGCACCGCGAAATCGACGCCGAGCGCGGCAGCCCGCGCGAGCTCCGCCGCGTCGTGGGTCGACGCCGCGCACAGCATGTCGTCGGGGCGTTGCCGTGCCGCGACGAGCCGGGCCGCGGTCCAGTGAACGCCGGCGAATCCGAGCAGTCGTGCGCTGCGCTCGTCGCCGTTCAGCAGAATCCGCGCGCCCTGCGGGGCGGCCAGCAGCGCGAGCCTTCGCCCGAGCGCGACCAGCCGTTGCGGCGCGAACGATTTTTCGCGCAACTGGATGAGCCGTACGCCGCCGTCGATCGCTACCTGCGCCCGCTCGAGAAACACTTCCTCGCCGACATCCTCCGCCATCGTGATCGCGTAGATCGGCGGCAGGGCGAGCGCTCGTAGCACCGCGGCGTTGGCCGGCAGGAGCGGCCCGACCTCGATCGCGGCCGGGTCCTGCCAGACGATCGCCTGGCCGTCGCGGCCGTGCGGGTCGCCCTGCCAGGCGAACACCCGGAAGAAGTTGAGCTCGACGTCGGCGTGCGGATAGACATGGCGCTGGACCAGCCATGGCGCAGCGCGCGTCACCGCGATGCCCAGCTCCTCGCCGAGCTCGCGGGCGAGCGCGTCATGCGGGGTTTCATCCGGTTCGAGCTTGCCGCCGGGAAACTCCCAGTATCCCGGGTACGGGGTTCCGGCGAGTCGCTGCGCCAGCAGCACCCTGCCGTCGCGGCGGACGAGGATGGCCGCTGCGACCCGGACGACAGCAGCCTCGCTCACCGCACCCGCTTGCCCTTGACCGCGAGTCCACGGGCGCCGGCCTGGGCGCGGGCGAACTGCCAGGCAACGCGGCCGCTGCGCGAGCCGCGCTGCAGCGCGAACTGAACCGCCGCCCGATGCAGGTCGTCGAGCGCGGCGCCCGGATCCGGCACGGGCACCGCGTGAAACCGCAGCCACTCTTTCACCGCGGTGAAGTATTCGTCCTGAGAGAACGGATAGAACGAGATCCACACGCCGAAGCGCTCCGACAGCGATATTTTTTCCTCGACCGACTCGCCGGGATGGACTTCGCCGTCGATGTGTCGTGTCTCGAGGTTCTCGCTGAAGAATTCGGGCAGCAGATGCCGCCGGTTGGAGGTTGCGTAGATCAGCACGTTCGACGACGGCGCGGCGATCGTCCCGTCGAGCATCGCCTTGAGCGTCTTGTAGCCCGACTCGTCGGCGTCGAACGACAGATCGTCGCAGAACACGATGAAGCGCTCGGGCCGTTCGGCGATCGGCTCGACGATGTCGGGCAGGTCGACCAGCTCGCTCTTGTCGACCTCGATCAGGCGCAGCCCCTTGCCCGCGTACTTGCCCAGCATCGCCTTGACCAGCGACGACTTGCCGGTGCCGCGCGAGCCGGTGAGCAGCACGTTGTTGGCCGGCAGCCCGGCGACGAACTGCCGCGTGTTGGCGTCGATCGCCGCCTTCTGCGCGTCGATCGCCACCAGGTTGTCGAGCCGGATCGTGTGCGGCTCGCGCACCGGCTGCAGGTAGCCCCGCTGCCCGCGCTTGCGCCAGCGAAACGCCAGCGCTTTCCAGTCCGGCGCCGGTGGCGACGCCGGCAGCATCGCTTCGATGCGGCCGAGGATCGCCTCGGCGCGTGCCAGCAAGCGGTCGACGTCGTGTGGTTTCATCGTGCGCTTCTAGCTGCGGTAGCCGGCGTTGATGCTGACATAGTCGTGCGAGAAGTCGCAGGTCCACAGGACGGCGCCGGCTCCGCCGCGACCCAGCGCGACGCGGACGCCGATCTCGGGCCGGGCCATCACCCGCTTGCCGTCTTCCTCGCGGTAGCTCGCGGACCGGCCGCCGTCGGCGACGACCAGCACCTCGTCCAGCCAGAACGACACGCACGCCGGATCGAGATCCTCGACCTCGGCGTTGCCGATCGCGCAGACGATCCGCCCGAGGTTCGGATCGGACGCGAAGAACGCGGTCTTGACCAGCGGCGAGCCGGCGATCGCGCGCGCGACACGGTCGCACTCGACCTGATCGCGGCCGCCCTCGACCGTGATGGTGATGAACTTGGTCGCGCCCTCGGCGTCGCGAACGATCGCCTGCGCCAGGTCGACCGCGATCTCCTCCAGCGCGTCGAGCAGGACCGCGAGCCGCGCGTCGTCCGCCCGCGCCAGCGGCGGCAGCGCCGCCTTGCCGGTGGCGACGACGACGAAGCTGTCGTTGGTCGAGGTGTCGCCGTCGACGGTGATGCGGTTGAACGAGGCGTCGGCAATGACCGCGGTCAGTTCGCCGAGCAGCGTACCGGCGATCGGCGCGTCGGTGGCGACGAAGCCGAGCATCGTCGCCATGTTCGGTGCGATCATTCCCGCGCCCTTGGCCATCCCGGTGATCGTGACCGGAACGCCTTCGACCTCGACCCGGCGCGACGCGACCTTGGGCACGGTATCGGTCGTCATCATCGCCCGCGCCGCGCCGAGCCAGCCGTCCGGCGACAGCGCATCCCGGCAACGCGGCAACGCGGCGGCGATCCTCGCCACCGGCAGCGGCTCCATGATCACGCCGGTCGAGAACGGCAGCACATCGTTCGGGTCACAGCCGAGGAGGCGCGCAACCTCCTCGCAACAGGCTCGCGCGTCGGCTACGCCGCGACCGCCGGTGCCGGCGTTGGCGTTGCCGGCGTTGATCAACAGGGCACGGGTCTCGCCGGCGCGCGCGAGATGATCGCGGCAGACGATCACGGGCGCCGCGCAGAAGCGGTTTTGAGTGAAGCGACCCGCGGCCCGGGTCCCCGGATCGAGAGCGACCAGGATCAGGTCGTCGCGCGTCCAGTTCTTGATGCCGGCCGCCGTCGTGCCGAGCGAAACGCCGGCCACCGGCAGGATCTCACCCGGCTCGGGTGGAGTGTAGTTGACCGGCATCGGGCAGGTACGGCTTTGGTCCGCCGCGATTCTACCGCAGCGCTCGCGCGCGGTCGCCGCGCCCGGCACCCGCGCTCTCGTCGCGTCGCTGCCGGCGTGGCTAGATCGCGCCGTGACAGTGCTTGAACTTCTTGCCCGAGCCGCAGGGGCACGGATCGTTGCGGCCGACCTTTTGTCCGGCCCGCGTGAACGGCGGCGGTGCGGCGGCCTTTTCCGGCGGCGCCGCCAGCGCCGCGTCGTAGTCGGTGTGCTGGTAGCGCACATTCGACACCGGCGGCGCTTCCTCGACCGCCTGCACGTCCTGCTCGGAGCGCACCTGCACGGTGAGGACGGTCTTCACCACGTCCTGCTTGATGCGATCGAGCATGTCGGAAAACAGCTCGAACGACTCGCGCTTGTACTCCTGCTTCGGATTCTTCTGCGCGTAGCCGCGCAGGTGTATGCCCTGCCGCAGGTGGTCGAGCGAGCCCAGGTGCTCGCGCCAGTGATGGTCGAGTGTCTGCAGCATCAGGTTGCGCTCGAACTGGTGGAACAGCTCGGGTCCGACCAGGCCCAGCTTCTGCTCGTACTGTTCCTGCGCCATCCCGCGCGCACGCTCGCGGATCTTGTCGTCGGAGATCTCGGGCTCGCTCTTCAGCCACTCGGAAGCCGGCGCCTGGACCTGGTATTCGCCGGCCAGCGCGCCCTCGAGCGCAGGCACGTCCCATTGCTCCTCGACCGACTCCGGCGGTACGTACTGGCGCGACGTGTCCTCGATCTGCCCGGCGATCATGTTGCGGATGGTCTCCGAGATGTCGTCGGTCTCGAGCAATTCGTTGCGCTGCTGGTAGATCACCCGGCGCTGATCGTTCGCGACGTCGTCGTATTCGAGCAGCTGCTTGCGGATGTCGAAATTGCGCGATTCGACCCGGGTCTGCGCCTTGGCGATCGAGCGATTGACGATCGGGTGCTCGATCGGCTCGCCCTCGGGCATCTTCAGCCGCTGCATGATTCCCGACAGTCGCTCGCCGCCGAAGATGCGCAGCAGCGGGTCCTCGAGCGAGAGGAAGAAGCGCGACGAGCCCGGGTCGCCCTGGCGACCCGAGCGGCCGCGCAGCTGGTTGTCGATCCGCCTCGATTCATGGCGCTCGGTGCCGACGATATGCAGGCCGCCGGCGGCGATCACCTGATCGTGCAGCACCTGCCAGTCGCGGCGCAGCTTGCCGATTTCGAGGTCCTTCTCGGTCTGCGACCTGGTCTCGTCCTCGCGCAGCGTCAGGATCGTCGGCTCGATCGCGCCGCCCAGCACGATGTCGGTGCCGCGGCCCGCCATGTTGGTCGCGATGGTGACCGCCTTCGGACGCCCCGCCTGCGCCACGATCTCGGCCTCGCGGGCGTGCTGCTTGGCGTTGAGCACCTCGTGCGGCAGGTTCTGCTTGGTCAGGAACTGCGACAGGAGCTCGGAATTCTCGATCGACGTCGTGCCGACCAGCACCGGCTGCCCGCGCTGGTGGCAGTCCTTGATGTCGTCGACGATCGCGTCGACCTTCTCCTGGAAGGTGCGGAACACGAGATCGTTGGCGTCCTTGCGGATCATCGGCAGGTTGGTCGGGATGACCACCGTCTCGAGGTGGTAGATCTGCTGGAACTCGAACGCCTCGGTGTCGGCGGTGCCGGTCATGCCGGCCAGCTTGCCGTACATTCGGAAGTAGTTCTGGAAGGTGATCGAGGCCAGCGTCTGGTTCTCGCGCTGGATCGGCACGCCTTCCTTGGCCTCGACCGCCTGATGCAGTCCGTCCGACCAGCGACGGCCCGACATCAGTCGCCCGGTGAACTCGTCGACGATCACCACGACCCCGTCCTGCACGACGTACTGCTGGTCGCGATGGTAAAGCGCGTGCGCGCGCAGCGCCGCGTACAGATGGTGCATCAAGCCGATGTTGTGCGCGTCGTACAGGCTGCTGCCCGCCGGCAGCAACCCGTCCTTGGCGAGGATGCCCTCGGCGTGCTCGTGCCCTTCCTCGGACAGCAGCACCTGGTGCGCCTTCTCGTCGACCCAGTAGTCGCCGGGGCCCTTTTCGTCCGCCTGGCGGGTGAGCTTGGGCGCGATCTCGTTCAGACGGTAGTAGACATCGACATTGTCGTCGGCCTGGCCGGAAATGATCAGCGGCGTGCGCGCCTCATCGATCAGGATCGAGTCGACCTCGTCGACGATCGCGTACGACAGCCCGCGCTGCACGCGCTCCGGGCCGTGGAACACCATGTTGTCGCGCAGATAGTCGAAACCGAATTCGTTGTTGGTGCCGTAGGTGATGTCGGCGGCGTAGGCTGCCTGCTTGGCGGCGTGCTCCATCTGCGACAGGTTCACGCCGACGGTCAATCCGAGGAAGCGGTAGATGCGGCCCATCCAGTCGGCGTCGCGCTGCGCGAGATAGTCGTTGACCGTGACGATGTGCACGCCGTTGCCGGTCAGCGCGTTGAGGTACGCCGGCAGGGTCGCGACCAGCGTCTTGCCCTCGCCGGTCCGCATCTCGGCGATCTTGCCGTGGTGCAGCGCCATGCCGCCGATCATCTGCACGTCGAAGTGACGCATCTGCAGCGTCCGCTTGCCGGCCTCGCGCACGACGGCGAACGCTTCGGGCAGCACCGCCTCGAGCGTCTCGCCGTTGCCGACGCGCTCCTTCAGGGTCGCGGTCATCGCCTTCAGCTCGGCGTCGGATTTGGCCGCCATCGCCGGCTCCAACGCGTTGATCTTCGACAGCGTCTGGCCCCACTGCTTGAGCAGGCGCTCGTTGCGGCTGCCGAAAATCTTGGTGAGGATATTGGA